>NZ_JBTXLY010000005.1:0-147987 GCF_054871845.1 Ignatzschineria sp. LJL83 | reverse complement strand
GTTTGCAACTTTAAAGCATTTCAGAGGTTTAGCAACACGATATGATAAGTTGAAAAATAGCTATATCAGTAATGTTGCTTTAGCCTGTGCTTATATTTGGTTGAAATTATGAATGTTCAACAGACCCTAGGTTATTTTAGCAATGATTATTTATGAGGGAAGGGATGACGTCTTATTTTATTTTGCTCATTAAATGAATGGTGAAGCATTCTAAGTGGCTGATTTACTTTCTATTAGCGATATTTCAGTGAAATTTAAACATCTACTTTAAAGGAAAATGTAAAAAATTTTCCGCAGGAGCAAGTTGATGTAAGAGATTTTCATCGTGGCTAATAGCAAGAATTCCCATATTATGTTCTTTAGAAAGATGTCTTAACATTTCCCAAATCTTCATTTGTGCAATAGGATCGAGCGCCGCCGTAATTTCATCGGCAATTAAAAACCGAGGTTTTGCCCCTAATGCTCTAAGAATAGAAACACGCTGTAATTGACCGCCAGAAAGTTCATGAGGAAAACGATCAAGCCACTCCTCTTGTACCCCTAATCTTTCAGCATGTGCAAGATCAAAACTTCCGGATTCCATAATAATTTTTTTAATAGTCCAACGAGAATTCATCGCTTGAAGCGGGCTTTGATAGAGATATTGTACGGGCCATAACTCATGACTTTTTAGATATTCTTTCGGCGTTTTACCATCGAGCTTGATCTCTCCGGCAATCGGTTTTTGATATCCTGCTAGAATTCGTGAAAACGTGGATTTACCACTACCAGAATTACCCGTTAAGGCGTAAATTTCACCACTTTTTAAGATCCAAGAGAGATCTTGAAAAAGAATTTTTTTCTTAAATCCCGCACTCAGACCTTCTACTTCCAAGATAGAATCTTTAAGTCTTATAAAATCATGAGGATTATTCTTTGGATATTTTAATATTTCTTGATCAGACATAGTTATATAGCCCATTTTGAGGAATAGCACGCCATAATTCTTGCACAAAAGGAGAAGATAATTGTTTTCCTGAACCTTCAAAAGCGGTGGGTTTTTCTGTAGAGATTAGTCTTCCTTCATGCATAATTGCGATTTGATCTGCATATTCTAAAACAGAAAGTAGATCATGGGTAATCAGTAGAATTGCAGCACCTTGGCTTGCTTGAGCTTCTAACTGTTGCAAAATGATTTCACGATTATCGGGATCTAAACCTGCTGTAGGCTCATCTGCGATAATCAAATCACGTTGGCAAAGTGTTGTTTGAAGCATTAGAATTCTTCTTGCCATGCCTCCGGAAATTTCATGGGGATAATATTTTGCAATATCCGATTGGAGTTCTACCGATTCGAGTTTTTCTGAGACATTAATATGAACGCCGGCTCTTTTCGCACTCCATAGAAGTTGATCTTGGATCGTTGCCGTGGGATCAAGGCAACTAATTTGTTGAGGCAGAAATGCAATCTCTTTTTTTCGTAATTTTGGTAAGTTTTTAGGAGTTAATTGTTGGTTATTAAGGAAAATATCCCCCGTTACTACGATATTTTTCGGGAGCAATCCTAAAATAGCATGCGCCAATAAACTTTTTCCGGCGCCAGAGCTTCCAATAAGGGCTGTCATTTCTCCTGCTTTAATAGTGAAGTTCAGATGATGCAATTGTTGAGCTTTTTCTTGTTTAAAAAAACTCTGATAGCGCCATAAAAAAAGGGAGAGATCTTCAATTTTCAACATTAGTTTTGCGCCTCTTTAGGATTCGTTAAACGGCGGATACTATTCGCTAAAATATCAAAACAGAGAACCATGAACAATAGCGCAAGACCTGGGAAGATTCCGAGCCACCATTTACCAGAACTTAGATGACGCATCGCTTCAGAGAGCATAATGCCGATGGCAGGACGAGAAGGTTCTAAGCCAAAGCCCAAGAAAGTTAGACTTGCTTCATGCAAAATTGCATGAGGAAACATGAGGAGTAAACCTACTAAAATCTGAGGAATAAGATGCGGTAAAATATGCTTAAACAGGATAAAGAGCCGAGATTTCCCAAATCCTTGTGACGCTTCTATCCACTGTTCGGCATGAACCTGAATCAACTCCGCTCTTAAAATTCGTGCAAATCGTGGCCAAAGAGATACTGAAATGGCGATAATAACCGCTTCTGTTCCTCCTCCTAAAGCAAAACAGATTAAAACTAACAATATTAAGTGCGGTATTGACAGGGCTGCATCAATCACAAAATTTGTAATAGAATCTGCAACTTTATTGATGCCTGAAAAGAGTACGATAAAGAGTGCAAAAAAGACGGAGATCAGAGCCGATAATACGCCTATTTTTAAACTTAGCGTTAATCCATGAAGCGTTCTTGCAAACATATCGCGTCCTAAGCTATCGGTTCCAAACCAATGTTGCCAGGAAGGCGCTTGTTCACGAATGGCAAAATTTGCACGAATCCCAACCTCATTGAAGTAATGGGACGCTATGAGCATTGAAAGAATGAGAACAAGGGCTATCGCAAACCACAGCGCAGTACGAATGCGGTCATTGAATCTAAAATGAATCATGCTCGCTCCCTTAATCTTGGATCTAATAACTGATAGAGAATATCGACAATCATATTTCCTATAGTAACGACAATGGTTGTAATGAGTGTGATTGCGAGAAGTAACGCAACATCTCCCCGAAGCCCAGCTTCTACAGTTGCGCGGCCTAATCCCGGCCAAGCAAAGACTTGCTCTGCAAGCATTGCGCCTCCGAAAAGTTCCCCAATGGAGGCAAATAAAACGGTTAATGCAGGTAGAGATGCATTACGAACCCCATGATGAAGAAGAACATCCCATTTACTTGCGCCTTGCGCATAAGCGTACATAACATAATCTGATTTGAGTACTTCTAGGAGCTTTGTCCGAGAATGAAGTACCATTTGAGCAACCCCAAATAACGTTAAAGTTAGAAGTGGTAAAATCAGATGATAGAGCGTTTGCCATAGAGTCACATCTTCAGGCACAACCCCGATGGGACCTGCACAGCAGATCGGCATCCAGTGTAGTTCTACAGAAAAGATAATGAGCATTAACATGCCGAGCCAAAATGCCGGTGTTGCTGTTAAAATCGTACAATAGAAACGAATCATACGATCTATCCAGCGACCTTCAAATGCGGCTGCAACTAACGCAAGAACAAATCCTAAAAGTCCAGATAAAATCCAAGCAGAACCCGTCAGTAGCAATGTGGGTGCTAAACGATCCTTAAATACTTCGATCACAGGCTTGTTATAGGTAATGCTATAACCAAAATCCCCATGCAGAAGATCTTTGATCCAAGATAAAAATTGTTGAAAGTAGGGCTGATCTAATCCCCAAACTGCCGCAATTTGCGCTCGTTGTTCTGCACTGACTTTCGAAATAGCAGGTCCTAAAAAATGGCTGATAGGATCAACAGGCGAAGCTTTGATGAGGGCAAATGTGGCAAATGTAATGAAAAGAACTAATCCAACAACTCTTAATAGCCTGAGATTCAGCTGAAAAAAGAGAGAGTGCTTCATTCACACGTCCAGCGCCATTGTGCGATAGATGTAGTAATTGGCCAACCATGTCCATGAGGTTCAATTTGAGTTTCACCAAGACTTAAACACTCATTGGCAAAGTAAACATGGTTAAAGTTCATCAACCAAATCCATGCTATATCCCCTTGTGAGCCGTAAAAGTCAGCCGCTTTTGACCAATGTTGCAAGGAATCTTCAATACTCTGGGATGTTTGAGCTTGTTGAAATAAGTCATTAACCGCTTCATTGTTGTAATAGGAAGGATTCATATACTCAATACCGGAAAGATTGCCGGAATAGATGGCATATAACTCATAAGGAGAATGACTACCAAAGCCAAAAAGTACAGGTTCAGAATGCATGATTTGTCCAATAGAATCCCAGTTTCCGCCCTTTGGTGTCGCTTCAATGCCTAAAGGATTGAGGAGCTCTGCTACAACCTCCGCAATTGCCTGACGACTAGGGTCATTGGCGGGATAGTGAATTTTGAAGGATGCACGTAATCCATCTTTGCTTCGAATACCATCTTTTTGTAAGTGCCAGCCGCCATCTTCTAATATGGTTTTAGCAGCTTCTAAATTATATTCTACGACATCGTTTTTTCCTGCCCACGGTAAGCCATCGGCAGGTCCAAAGGCTTTAGTGCCATGATTCTGTACTGCCACGTCTAAAATAAGGTCCCGATCAAGTCCAATATTTATTGCTTGACGAATTGCCAGATCAGAAGTGATCGCATTACCGATATTGCGCTTTCCTTGGTCAGGAATCTCAATCACCTCAGGTTTCGTGAAAGGCATACTTAATCCACGGTTATCAACTGTTTCAATGGAAATCCTCTGGAAATTAGGAGGTAAGATATCGGCAAACTGCGCTGGAACCGCCACTAAATCTACAGAACCTGTATTAGCGGCTGCCAAACTAGAATCCTCACTTGTGAAGAGGAAGGTAATTTTTTTAAAATCAGAACTGTCGCCGTAATATTCAGGATTTTTTTCAACAATCAATTGTTCTCCCTCATTCCATGCAATGAGTTTATAAGGACCTGAACCGATAGGATTACGGGAATATCCCGCATCATAACTGTTTTTAGGAACGATTCCGAGCGTATAAAATGCTTCCATGAAGGTAATCCATGGTTTTGTCAGTGTGAATTGTACGGTCGAATCATCCAATGCTTTGACGCTATCGAGAACCGAAAGATCGAGTGAATTTGCGCCTGTTCTAGCTTTTTCAAAAGTGAACACAATATCTTCAGAAGTTAATGGATCACCATTTGAAAATTTCACATCAGGACGTAATGTAATGGTCCATGTTTTACGATCATCTGATAGCTCCCAAGCTGTCGCAAGGTCTGGTAATGTTTCAAGATCCATTCCGCGGCGCAGTAAGGTGGATTGAAAAAGCGGATTCCCATACGTTCCCCAACCTGAAATAGGATCAAATCCATTCTCAGATTCACCGCCAATCGCTAATACAAGAGAGTCTTTAGGAGCCGCTTGAGCAGTCATAAGGCAACCTAAAGATAGAACGAATGTAAAAGAAAGTGCTTTCCAATTCATGAAACTCTCCGATTTAATAGAATGATAGAAGGTGTCTTTAAAACATTGTAAATATTTTTAAGTAATAATACTTATAATTAATTATTGTTGCAATTAAAACAATCTATTATTAAGTGATGTAAATCACGTAATAGTTAAGGCATGAGGCACATTACAAATATAGATATTTTTCAATAAACTATAGACTTTTGTCTAAAGATCTATATTTGAATTTTATAGATTTAGAAATATATTTTTTTATTAATTTTTTATTAATTTTTTATTTTTAAAAGGTGTTCTTAAATTTATTTTTGGGTGTTTAAATTGTATTAAAAATATAGGGTGAGTATGAAGAACTACTCGTAATAATTAATGATTGATATGAGTGTAATTCTTAGGATGGTAAAGCAGTTATTTTATACTTTTAGAATGCCTGGTTAATTATTTCATTATTTTCAGATTTACTGTCGATGGCAAGTACAAAAATCCTCCGATTCAATGAATGATGAAGAACTTTTTTGATAAAAAGTGGGAAAAAATTCATGGCAATCTTACTGAGGTTAGTGACGTTGTGCAATTAAAAAGTGAAAATAATTGACAATAAATATTAATTTTTTATATTGAAGAGAGTGACTTACCGCTAATGGTAATCCTTCTCGCAGTTTGAGTAGTAAAACTACCGGCAGAAAGGCACTTTTGGTAAAAATAAAATTCGACAAATTCTTCTAGATTAGTGTATAAGTAAGCGAATAAATCAGGCCTGACGCATCATTACAGCATAAAATTGTAAACTAAGGCTTTCTGATCGTTAATAGCGACTCATTCAATTGAAGTTTTCTAACTATTAACACCCACAATATTGTTAAATTTGTAAACATTTGAGTGAAAACTCTTATGCTCTTGAAGCTCGCATGAATAAAAGTGAGTATTTTATGGAATCACAACCGCTAATACGGTAAAGATTTGTTATAAAACAATTTTTATTGAGTGAAAGTGTGATTTTTGTAAGTAGTCAATTGGGCTTATTTAATGGCGATTTAGATGGACGTTGATCTGATAGGTTTCCCCTATGAATGAAAAGGTTCCATTGAAATCGTCATATAGAAAGCCTGTTCACACATCGAATTGAGAAATGGATGTGTCTCTTTTGAATAAATTTAAGGAGAAGTTATGCAATTAACCCCTAGGGAAATTGAGAAGTTAATGGTTTATACCCTTGCGGACGTTTCAGAAAAGCGCCGTGCTCGTGGTCTTAAATTAAATTATCCTGAAGCCGTTGCGATTATTACGGTTGCCGTTCTTGAGGGCGCTCGAGATGGTAAAACAGTGGAAGATATGATGAAAGAGGCCGGCGAAGTATTAACTAAAGATGATGTGATGGAAGGCGTGAGCGATCTCATTCCTATGGTACAAGTGGAAGCGATTTTTACAGATGGCGCAAGACTTGTCACAGTTCATAATCCGATTAAATAATGCTATTTCAATAATATGGAAGGTTTTTTATGAGTGAATTTACCGCAGATATGGATATCTCTTTAACGTTGGACACCACAGAAACAATGGCAATGCCAACGCCGATTGGTGGACTTGTGTTAGCGAAAACGCCCATTGTGTTTAATGAAGATAAGCCAGAAACGATCATTAAAATTCGTAATACCGGCGATCGACCGATTCAAATTGGCTCACACTTTCATTTTTTTGAAGTGAATCCGGCATTGGAATTTGACCGCTTAGCGGCATTTGGTAAACGCTTAAACATTGCAGCAACGACAGCAATTCGTTTGGAAGCGGGAGATGAAACGACTGTTTCTCTTGTACCTTTTGGCGGAAAACAGTTGGTATATGGATTTAATAATCTCGTCGATGGATATGTCGGGGAAGATGCCATGATTGATGGCCGTCCGGCAAAAGAAGTAGCGCTTGAGAAAGCGATCGCATTAGGGTTTAAGCATAAAGCTGAAGCGTAATGAACATCGGAGAAATAGGGAAGTTAGGAAATACAAGATCTTGCAACGATTGATGATCGGCTCTTAATGTGATCGTTATTTCGGTTTAAAATTCTAAAAGTTTGAATATTGCTGACACTAGATTTGCAGAAGAGTGCAAGCATGAGGTTCAGCAATGAATCAGCCTCTATTTCACAATGAAGCTTTTTGAATTTTTTTAACCCTATTTTCCTAGATCCATCTCAAAAAATACAACGCATCATCTTCATAAATTAACGGATTCAATGAATTAAAAGGATAGAACAATGGCTCAAATTTCTAGACAAGAATATAGCGGACTTTTTGGTCCTACAACGGGCGATAAAATTCGCTTAGGAGATACCAATCTCTATATTGAAATTGAAAAAGATTTGCGTGGATATGGCGAAGAATCTGTCTATGGCGGCGCAAAATCTCTGCGTGATGGCATGGGCGCAGATAATACTTTAACAAGCGCTGAAGGCGTATTAGATCTTGTCATCACAAATGTCACGATTGTAGATGCGATTCAAGGCATTATCAAAGCTGATGTGGGCATTAAAAATGGCTACATTGTCGGCATTGGTAAGAGCGGCAATCCAAATTTACAAGATGGCATCACGCCGGGAATGATTGTGGGCGCTGCAACAGATGCAATTTCAGGCGAACACTTAATTCTTACTGCCGGCGGCGTGGATACACATATTCACTTAATAGCGCCTCAGCAAGCGCAAGAAGCGCTCTCAAATGGCGTCACCACATTCTTTGGTGGTGGCGTTGGACCAACGGATGGCAGTAACGGCACCAGTTTAACCGCAGGACCTTGGCACATTCATAAAATGCTTCGTGCCATTGAAAACTTACCGGTAAATGTGGGCATTCTCGGAAAAGGTTGTGCGTTTGAAGATGCGCCAACGGTAGAACAAATCGTTGCCGGTGCAGCAGGGCTTAAAATTCATGAAGATTGGGGCGCAACGACGAATGCGATTCACAATGCGCTTCGTGTTGCCGATGAATATGATATTCAAGTAGCCATTCACTCAGATAGCTTGAATGAAGTCGGTTACGTGGAAGAAACCATTGCGGCATTTGAAGGTCGTACTATTCATACGTTCCATACAGAAGGTGCCGGCGGTGGTCATGCGCCTGATATTATCAAGGTTGCGGGGTTATCTAACGTATTGCCGAGTTCTACCAATCCAACGCTTCCTTTTGGTATTAATAGCCAAGCGGAATTGTTCGATATGATTATGGTATGTCATAACCTCAACCCGAATATTCCTTCGGATGTGGCATTCTCAGATAGCCGAGTGCGTCCTGAAACAATCGCCGCAGAAAACGTGCTACATGATGTGGGCGCTCTCTCCATTTTCTCAAGCGATTCTCAAGCCATGGGAAGAGTGGGCGAAAACTGGCTTCGTATCGTGCAAACAGCGCATGCAATGAAAGCCGCTCGCGGTAAATTGCCGGAAGATGCCGAAGATAATGATAACTTCCGTGTCCTTCGCTATGTGGCAAAAATCACGATTAACCCAGCGATTGCACAAGGCATTAGTCATGTGGTGGGTTCTATCGAAATTGGCAAGATGGCGGATTTAGTATTGTGGGATCCACGATTCTTTGGTGCAAAACCAAAGCTCATCATTAAAGGCGGATTAGTGAGTTGGGCAGCGCTTGGCGATCCTAATGCGGCAGTCACAACCGCGCAGCCGATCTTCTATCGCCCAATGTACGGTGGCATGGGGAAATCCATTCACGATACGTGTATTACATTTGTCTCTCAAGCAGCGCTCGAAGATGGCGTGAAAGAGAAAGCGGGCTTAGAGCGTCACGTGATGGCAGTGAAAAATTGCCGTAATGTAACAAAAGACGATATGGTTCGTAACAATGACACACCAACCATTGAAGTTGATCCGGAAACATTTGCGGTAAAAGTGAACGGCGTTCATGCAACTTGTGAACCTGTCACGCACGTTGTGATGAATCAGCGTTATTTCTTCAGCTAACTTGATGAAGATGTCGTGAAGGAAATTTCGGAAATATGCGCTATGAACAAACGATTAGGGATTAGCGCATTCTCTCTGAATCATTCATTACATCGGTTTAAGCAGTTTTTCGGAAACAAAATGTGCTGATTCGTGGCTGGGTCGAATGCTTGCATGCTTTTGAGTATCGCGCGCTAGCGGTAATGGTCACTATTTATTATTTACAGATTCATTCAGAAAGGAAGTCAATATGATTATCATTGAACATATTTTGGGAAATGTGAAAAAAGATCCCATTTGGCAAACACGTAGCATAGAAGCGGACGTGGATATTCTAAAATTGGATCAGCGTGATGCGCAGAAGAGCCGTTGCCGTAAACATAGTGAAAATGGGCAAGATTTAGGGATTGCACTAGATCGTCATACGTTGTTATCCAATGGCGATGTGATCTTCTTTGATGAAGAGAACAATACGATGATTGTGGTAGAAATTTCCCTTCGTGATGTATTAGTGATTGATTTGTCATATTTGCAAAAATTGCCGGCAGAAGCGCAAGTGAAAGCGAGCTTTGAGCTTGGTCATGCCCTTGGAAATCAGCACTGGAAAGCGGTGCTGAAAGAAAATCATGTTTATGTGCCATTATCTGTGAGCCGTGAAGTGATGACTTCTATGATGAAAACCCACAGCTTCCAAGAAGATTCCTTTCAGTTTGTGCCGGGCGATGATGTTTTACCAAATATGAGCCAATCAGAAGCGCGCTTACTCTTTGGTGGATCAGAAGAAACAGATACTCATGTGCATGTGCCACATTCTCATCATCATTCACATTCACATTCGCACGGACATGATCACGGGCATTCTCACGATCACTCACATGAACATTCCCACGATCATAAACACGATCATCATCATGATTAAAAGTCAGTGTTAATTGATCAGCGTTAATTGGGAATAGAACAATTGAACCGATAGAACAGATAGAGCCGATAAAACACATAAATCGAATCAGATAGAACGAGGAAAAGAGTAAGCGCTTTCTAAAATCCTTCTTGATTTCTTTTGAATTTTTTTTTGGATTTCTTCGAGATCTGTTCTTTATCGATTCACGTTATGTTCCGTTTAATCTCACATTCGGAGGGATTATGAAAGCATCAGATTTAATTAAAATTTTACAATTCTCCGACTCGGCATTGCCCATTGGCGGGTTTACCTTTTCCAATGGCGCAGAATCTGCCATTCAAGCAGGTATTATTAAAGATAGCGAAACGCTTAAATCGTTTGTAAAGACCTCTTTAGCATCTGCGGCAAGTAGTGATGGCATTGCGCTTATCGTAGCGCACAGAGCGTTTTTAAAAGAAGATTTTACGGCATTAAAGGCGATTGATTCGGCGGTTTATAATCGTAAGCTCAATGAAGAAGCGCAGCAGATGACGATTAAGCTCGGCAAAAAGCTTGCGGAAATTTCCTCTGCAACGACAAATCTTCCGCTTATTCAAAAATGGCTTGATCTCGTTAAAACCCATGAAACTAAAGGCACGCATCCTGTGACGCAAGCCATTGTGATGGCGGCGCAAGGAATTTCAGAGCGAGAAGTGATGGTCATGCATCAATATGGCATTGCGAATACAATCCTCAGTGCGGCCATGCGGTTAATGCGCATTACGCACTATGAAACACAGCAGATTCTCTTTGAACTGAATCAAGATATTGAAGCCTTTTGCGATATTGCCGAAAGTGGCGATATTGAGCAAATGGCATCGTATGTGCCGGTGATTGATCTGCTATCAGCACTCCATCAGCAATCGTTTGTGCGATTGTTTATGAATTAGTTTTCATAGAAGTTCTCACAAGGAAATTTCCTTAATGAATTTCCTATCAGAAATTTCTCACAAGGAATTTCATACACAGAATTTATATATTTATAGATAACTGATAAATATTTTATAGACATAAAACATAAATGATATATCTCCGGCGAAGGTTTGAGGCTGAAACATCAGTTTAGAAGCGCATTAGCGTGACTTCAAAGAGATATTGAAAAGGATAATAATGATGAAAAAAATGATACGTATTGGTATCGGCGGTCCTGTCGGTTCTGGAAAAACAGCCATTGTAGAAGTGATCACGCCAAAGCTTATTGAACGTGGTGTAAAACCGCTTATTATCACGAATGATATCGTGACAACAGAAGATGCAAAGCAAGTCAAAAGAACGCTAAAAGGGATTTTAGATGAAGATAAAATCGTCGGCGTTGAAACAGGTGCTTGTCCGCATACGGCGGTTCGTGAAGATCCGAGTATGAATATTGCCGCGGTGGAAGAGCTCGAAGAGAAATTCCCCGATAGCGATGTGATCTTAATTGAAAGTGGCGGTGATAACTTAACGCTCACATTTAGTCCGGCATTGGCAGACTTTTATATCTACGTCATTGATGTGGCACAAGGCGAAAAAATTCCTCGTAAAAATGGGCCAGGACTTGTGCAAGCGGATATCTTAGTGATTAATAAAATCGATTTGGCGCCTTATGTCAATGCGAGTTTAGATGTGATGGAGAGCGATACGAAAGTGGTTCGTGGCGATCGTCCTTACGTTTTAACAAACTGCATGACGGGCGAGGGAATTGATGAATTAGTCGATATGATTATGGATAAATTCCTCTTCACGCATCCTTCGGCAAAAGTAGGGCAATAAGATGGAAAATTTAAGAGGAGAAATTGCCAATTCGCCATCTCGTCTTAAAGCGCATACTTTGGGCATTCATGCGAAAGAGATGTCGCCGTATCAATCGGAACCCAAGCAGATGAAAAGTGGCGCCGTTGGGAAAAGTGGCTATTTAAAACTTCGGTTTAAAAAAGGTCCTTATCGAAGCGAGCTTGTCGAAATGGAGCGCAGAGTTCCTTCATTAGTACAAAAAGCGCTCTATTGGGATGAGAATATGCCGGAACTTCCGTGCGTGACGATGATTTCAACTGCCGGCGGTATTTTGCAAGGCGATCGTCAGGCGCATGATTTCATTGTAGAAGAAGGCGCTTGTGCCTATATCACAACGCAATCGGCATCTAAAGTGCAGATGATGGAAGATAACTACGCCACGCAATATCAAAAAATTGTAGTAGAAGCGGGCGGTTATTTAGAATATTTGCCAGATCCCATGACGCCACATCGAGACTCTCGTTTTATTACTGAAACAGAGATGATCGTGGACGAAACGGCAACGGCAATCTATTCCGAGATTTTAATGCCGGGAAGAAAGTTTCATCATCCTGATGAAGTCTTTGGATTTGATATCTTCTCTTCAAAAATTCGTGCGGCAAGACCAAATAGTGAAGAGTCTGTAGGCGAAGAGTTATTTGTAGAGAGATATATTCTAGAACCCCAAAAACATCCACTCAATCTCGTTGCTGTGATGGGTGATTTTGAAATCTTCGGAAATGTCATTCTCTTAACGCCGGAGCAATATCATGAACCCATCATGAAGCGCCTTACGGCAACCTACAATGCAGAAGAAAAGATCGCTTACGGCGCAACGTTACTTCCCAACAAAGCCGGCATTATCTTCAAAGTATTAGGCGTTGATACGCCTAAAGTAAAGGCTGTGATTCGAGATTTCTGGAAAGTCGCAAGAGAAGAGATTAAAGGTAAAACAATCCAAGATCAGTTCTTGTGGAGAGTTTAATAATCGGGATTTGTGCTGAATTCAGAAGTAACAATACATCATAAAAGCGAAAGGCATTAAAGAAATTTAATGCCTTTTTATGTATCTATGCTTTATGAAATGTTTTTTAGAACCTGTTTTATTTAAACAAAATTCTTTATTTTAGAACGAATGATCATTCGCTCTTTCATGCGATTATAGGTAAAAGCAATGATGAAAAATGCTGCTTGTGTGAGAACGATACAAGGACCTGTTTCTGCATCAATATGAAAGCTGACTAAGATGCCGATCAATGCCGATAAAATGGCGGAGATAATGGCGATGATCATCATGATGGGGAATCGTTTTGTGAGTAAAAATCCGATAATGCCAGGGGATACTAACATGGCGATGACTAAAATGACGCCCACAGCTTGAAGCGATGCAACGATGCTTAGAGCGAGTAAAATCAGCAAAGTGTAATGCAGTAATTTTACGGGAAGACCGATTACTTGTGCTTGTACGGGATCGAAGCAGTAGAGCATGAAATCTTTTCGCTTTATTAAAATGATCAGTAATGTAATGCCGGAAATGATGATGATTTGCCAAAGTTCATTGGGTAAAATCCCTAAGATATTGCCAAATAATACGTGGGTAAGATGTTGATCAGTTTTTACGAATGAAAAAAAGAACAGACCAAGGGCAAATAATCCTGAGAAGATAATGCCTAATACCGCATCTTCTTTGACGCGAGTGTGGGATTTGATATATCCCGTAGCAACGGCGCAAAAGAGCCCTGAAATAAAGGCGCCAACCACAAGTGGAATACCGATGATAAACGCTAAAATAATACCGGGAAGTACGGCGTGAGCGATGGCATCTCCCATAAGCGCCCAGCCTTTTAAGATCAGATAACAAGAGAGAACCGCGCAGACAATGCCGGAAATCATCGCACCAGTCAGCGCTTGTTGCATAAAGGGATATTGTAGCGGTATTAAAATCCACTCTTCAATCATGACGAAACCTCCCTTCTGTTTTGAGAATCAGTTTGAGAATTATTTCGAAGATCATTCTCGGCATGTTGATGCGTACTTTTATGATCTGATTCATGAGAATGGCGATATCGTTTTGCAGCTCGAATTTTCGCAATGCGCCCATATTTTGGTGCAAAGAGAAATGCCAAAATGAAGAGAGAACTTTGTAAGATGACGATTAAACTTCCCGTAGAACCGCCCGGCAGAAAGAAGCTTGCGTATGCGCCGATAAAACTTGTCAGTGCACCAATGATGACAGAAAGCGTGAGCATTACGCCGAAACGATCGGTTAGCAGATATGCCGTTGCGCCTGGCGTAATCACCATGGCAATCACAAGGATTGCGCCGACTGTTTGAAGCGCTGCAACGGTACAAGCGCTTAAGAGAACAAAAAAGAGAATCTTAAGACGAGTGACCGGCATTCCAAGGGTTGCCGCTTGCACTTCATCAAAAAAGATTAGCATCAAATCTTTCCAAAATAGCAATAAGATAATGAGGGAAATGACGGTAATAAACGTAGCTTGCAGAACATCGCTATCGGAAATGCCGAGCACATTCCCAAAGATAATGGAATTAATACTGATGGAGGTGGGATTGAGAGAGATAATGAGTAATCCTACGGCAAAGAAGCTACTAAAAATTAAGCCGATAATGGCATCTTCCTTGAGTTTCGTGAAATGCTTCACTAATCCCATGGCAAGGGCCGCTAAAATGCCGGTAAAAAAAGCGCCAATGGCATAAGGCAGGTTGAGCGCATAAGCGCCGGCAACGCCGGGAACAACGGAATGCGAGAGCGCATCGCCCATTAATGACCAACCTTTTAGCACCAAATAGGTGGATAAAAAGGCACAAACCGCTCCCACCAATACGCACATCACGATGGCTTTGAGCATATATTCATATTGGAAAGGTTCTAGTAATACCGCCATTATGAAGGATTCTCCTTTTGCGTCGATTTTAGAGATTTTTCCGTGGCAGTTTGATCAACCTTATTGTTTTGGTTTTCGGGATAGCGCTTATGAAAATGGGTTTTCTTAAGGTTTTGCGTTTCCGTATCGCCGTAGAAAACAGCAGGGCGCTCATCATCTGTTAAAACCGTCACTTTACGAGGATCATCGTCATCATGAAGATGATTCCCTTTAAGAGAAATCTTCCGTAAAACCCCGCCAAATGCTTTCGTGAGATTCTCTTGCGTATAAGTCGTTTCGGTAGAACCTTGTGCTAATACCGTTTGATTCAGCAAAATCACTTGATCGCAAAATTCCGGAATAGAACCTAAGTTATGCGTGGAAACGAGCATTAAATATCCCTCTTCTCGAAGCGAGATGAGAAGCTCGATAATGCTATCTTCTGTTTTAAGATCAACGCCGGTAAATGGCTCGTCAAGGAGGAGAATTTTACTCTCTTGCGCAAGCGCTCTTGCGAGGAATACCCGTTTTTTCTGACCGCCGGAAAGCTCGCCGATCTGTCTTTTACGAAATTCTGTAAGGTTTACCCGAGCAAGGGCATCTGTAACGATTTCCCGATCTTTTTTAGAAGGAATACGCAAAAAGCCCATCTTGCCAAAACGTCCCATCATCACCACATCTTCCACTAATACCGGAAAATCCCAATCCACTTCTTCCGTTTGCGGAACGTAGGCAATTTCATTGGCTTTCAGTGCTGTTTTAATGGCAGTGCCGGCAATGGAAATTTTCCCTTTTGTGGGCGTGACTAATCCCATAATAGATTTAAAAAGCGTGGATTTCCCGCTTCCATTAACGCCGACTAAACCGCAAATGGTGCCGGCATTTAACGTGAAATTGACATCGAAAATCGCTCTGTGACCGTTGCTATACGTGACAGAAACGTTATCTACGATAATACTCATTATAATTTAAATCCTTTCACGATCGTTTCAACGGTAGTTTCTAAAAGATCAATATATGTAGGAACAGGACCATCTTCTGTAGAGAGAGAATCCACATAGAGAACACCGCCATATTCTGCGCCGGTTTCTTTCGCTACTTGTTTTGCCGGCTTATCCGAGATGGTGCTTTCACTGAAAAGTACCGGAATTTGATGTTTACGAATGGTATCAATAAGGCGCTTTACTTGTTGTGGAGAGCCTTCTTCATCGGCATTAATCGGCCAGAGATAGGCTTCTTTCAGATTATAATCTTGTGCTAAATAGCCAAAAGCGCCTTCACTTGTCACAAGCCAACGATTCTCTTTCGGAATTTGATCGAGCTTTGCACGAAGTGGTGCATCTAGCGCTTGGATTTTTTCAGCATATTGCTTGGCATTTTCATTATAAATGTCGGTATTGTCAGGATCATATTGGATAAATGCTTGTCGGATATTATCAATATAAATAAGCGCATTATTCGGGCTCATCCACGCATGGGGATTTGATAAGCCTTCATAATCGCCCTCATAAATTGAGAGCGGTGTAATACCTTCTGTGACAACGATAGAGGGCACATTTCTCAGGCTTTTGAAGAATCGCTCGAACCAGCGCTCTAAATTCAGACCATTCCAAAGAATCAGCTCGGCATTCTGCGCTTTTACAAGATCTTTCGGCGTGGGTTGATAATCATGAATCTCAGCGCCGGGCTTGGTAATAGATTCCACGATAACCGCATCGCCACCCACATTTTGGGCGATATTTTGAATAATGGTAAAGGTCGTAATGACTTTTAACGGTTCTTTCGCAAAACTCATATTACAAGCGAGTAGAATCCCGACAGTGAGTAACGTAGATTTGATGAGTTTTTGAGAATGGATCATATGAGAAAATTCAGAGATGCGCATTACAAAGAATCCTTGAGATAATAATGGTAGTCATGATTTTGGCGGATTTACAAAATGTAGATCGCACGAAAAACTATGATAACAAGAATTATCTAGTTATGGGCAGACAATATTATAATGGATCATTACCATTGGTAGCCTAATCCCAATGACAGTGATCGATTTTTGGAATCGCCACGTTTCGCTTTGATGCTTTCGTAATGGTAGCTCGTATTAAATGATAAGGAATCTGTGAGTTTATAGGCAAGTGTCGTATTAAGATTGAGATCGAGCGTGACATCTTCATTAAAACTGCGACCCACAATGCCGGTGGTTGAAAACTTGAATTTTTGGTTAAAGAAATATTGCTGATAATCCCACTTAATCGCCATTTGTGGATTATGAGTACGATCAGTTTCTTTTTTATAACGCAGTTCTTGATAGTTTAAAAGCGTGGCAAACGACAAGCTTGAGCGCTCATTATCCCAAACTTGCCAACCAGGACCGATACCCACAAGTAGATTCTCACGAATTTTTTCGATCCAATCATATTGGTATTCTGCAGAACCTTGCCAGAAAAAATCCTTCGTGAAAAATCTGTCAGCAGAGTAATTTAAATTATAGTAATAGCTCTTGGTTTTATCATTATCTCGTTTGCGATACATATTACCGTTGAAAGAATGACGCCAGAGATCATGCTCGAGTTTATAATTTCCTTTAAAGCGATAACGGAGAGTTTTAGACGTGTCATGATCAAAGTTCGCACTGATATCAATGCTTCCAGAGTGTTTGAAGGCTCTTGCTTTGAAGTTTGAACCATTTATTTTCGCAACGGTTAAATCCTTATTAAAAGGAATGGATTGTGGAATTCCATGGCTAGTAATGACTAAGCGATCTTCTAATCCCGGCTTTGTATGATCATATAATACTTTCGTTGCCGGAATACTTTGGGTAAATCGGCTCTCTTTCACAGAAACCGGCGCATCTACATTAAATTCCACAATATTACGGCTATTGATCTTCAAAGTGCCGGCATAATCTGTTTTAACGTGAATAATATTATCTTCAATGAGTGTCACTTTTCCGGTAATTCTATCGCCATTTTTTAATGAAATCGTATCCGCTACAGAAATCGCTGTATTACAAAATAGGGAAAAGCCGATTAGCACACTTTTCGATATTAAATACGGGAATGGAAAGGATCGTGGCACAAGATTATCTCGAAGTAAGGATAAATTGAAGGATATAGAATCAACGAGGTTACAGAATAAATTTTTGCACTCGCAAAATCAAATGATTATTTATTTAGATAATTGTTTAGATAATCATTTGAAGTTTTATTCTGAAATTTAATGATTTATTTTGAGATTCATTGTGATATTTGCTTTCCAATCAGATACATCCTTGCAGTTTTAGAGGGATGATTTTTGAATCAGCCAATGATGATAGCGAGCATGTGGCAGATAAGTGTCTAGCTCTGAATAGTGCAGTTCCATACGAAGATGATCTTCTTCACTAATACGATTTCTTGCCTCTTTTGCCATAAAATCATAATAGGTGCGAATCCCACTTTTCTTCAAAATAGTGTAATCCTGAGCTTTGAGGAAAGATTCTAATTCTTGGGTATCAATGGGAGAAATCGGCGTAAATCCGCCTTTTTCACCGCTGAAATTGCCTTTGTCCACATAATGGAAGTTCCCACGAATGAGATTGTGATAAATCAATCCTTCTCTGTTATAGAAGAGTAGAGAGAGTTTTCCGTCCTTTTTAAGAAGCGATTTAATGATCTCAAAAAACTGATAAGGCTCCGGCAACCATTCGAGCATCGCATGGCACGTAATCAGATCATATTTCGGAAGATTTAGTGTCGGCAATTCATCTAAAAACTGATGATGAAAGGTTGCGGTAAGATTCTTTTCGGCAAATCGCTCTTTCGCTAACGTGAGCATTTCTATTGCCGGCTCCACAAGTGTCAGGTTATGACCTTTTTCCGCTAATATACCGGCAAATTGTCCTTGTCCAGCGCCAATATCTAAGATATTTAACGTATCTTGATGAAGATTGAGCGTTCTGAAATCCCGTTCTAAAATCGCTAACCGCAATCGTCCTTTGAAGGTGTTGTAGATATTTTTCGTGAACTTTTTGCTTAATTTATTAAAAATAGGAGCGGGATTTGGATTCGTCATAATGGTTTTATAAATTGATAATGGCTGAAAATAGGATCAAGGATTACAGGGTTTCAAAATCTGCAGAGCCATTCTAGAGGATTCAGGAATTTAAGAAAGCATTCGAAGAATATATGACAAAATGTTTGTTTAAAATTTCTGCCGAGTAGAAACCATTTTAAAAAGGCAATCACAACAGCCAATACTGCGGAAATAATAATCGCGCTGATTATAATCAGCGGAATCATCGCTAAAATGATAAGCCATTTCATATTAATCTCCTCTGCTTAAATTGCTAATGAAACTAAAAGAGAGATTTTACGGCATTTGCAGAAGAGATTCTGCATCTAATTGAATTTCTTTTAGATATTCTTGTAGAAGCGTGATTCGAGCTTCGGAGTAATTTTGTAAACATTGAAGTTCTAGAATGTTTCTTGCGGTTCCCCGTGCGGATAATGCATGAACAACGGCACATTCGCTAGATATATATTGCTCCCAGAAAATATGCGATTTAATAAGTGCTTCTTTCACTTCTTGGTACGGCATTTCAAAATTATCGTAAAAAGCATCTTGATACTTATTTTGATAATAAGCTTCATTTTCAGTAAGCGTTGTGAGAAGCACTTGCTGGAGGATTTTGAGCTGATCTTCAAAAGTATCTAATATGGTTTGTTCGCAGAGCGTTTGTGTTGTGATAGAAAAATCTGTATCACAGGAAAGCGTATGAGAAGCATGGGTATTAGAACTATCGTTGGCAAATGAAAGGGATATTACGCTCATATGTGTAATCAAACATAGGAGGGAAATTTTCAGAAAAATCTTCAGAACTCTATGCATGTCCAATATCAATAACCACTTGCTCTTCATGTTGCTCTACTTTAAATCCGCTGATAAATCGGATATTGCATAATATCTGCAAGCATCGACGCCGGGAATTTGGAGGTAAGCTCTTTATAATCATGAACTCGATCATTATAGAAAGAGGAAGATTCATCAATATTACGATTGGTAATCTCCACCTTTTCCCAAAGCGTCATTAATTGTGGTTGATCTTTGAGTTCGGGGTTTTTTTGAGAGATTTTGTAGAGGGATTTAAGCTTATATCGAAGCAGTAAAATATGTGTAATTCTAAGCTCTAACGTACGATTTTCAGGGCTTTGTGTAATATTTTTAATATCTTGAAATAACGCAGTTTCACTGCGTAATACTTTTTGAGTTTCAAAGATAATTGGTTCAGATCTAGTAATTAACTGCGCTTGGAGCGTTTCAACATCACTTAACGCACTATCACAAAGATGACGATGCTTTTTAAGCTTTCGATAATGATGGATAAGATAGCTAAGAAGTAACGCACTGAGGAATGCCGTAAATATAATCGTGATTGCCGTGGTTGTCATGGTATTTGTCAATCGTTGAAGTTGTATAGTTTTACAGAAATAAAAGAAGCTAACGAGATTATGAATACAAATAAGGTTTTTCGTTCATCTTGAGATAATCCTGAGATAAAACGAAACTTCATAACAATTAGTATCATATTTTAAAAACTTCACAATGAGTTTATTTTAAAAACCTTGATCTAGGCAGTGATATTTAGCGGTATTAATCAAATCATGGCTCAAAAATGATAATATATCCCCTTTAAAATCAATGTTATTTATACTTTTATGAGTGTTAGAAAGGATTGTGAATGATTATTATTTTTGGAACCAAAGGGCGAAAAATTAAACTAGATGAAAATACCTTTTTTTGTCCATCATGCGTTTCTGAAACAACATATACAACGTACAAAATAGGGAATTACTTCACGCTGTTTTTTATTCCTCTATTTCCGATTTCTAAAAGTACGCAATTAATAGAATGCCAAACGTGCCAATCACAATATACGCCTGCTGTTCTTGATCTGCCGGCATCGGAAATTTATGCGCAAATGGCGCATCAAGATGCATTGAGCGGAACGCCTTTGCAAATGGTTCAAAAGAAATTATTAAATAGAGGTCTTTCGGCAGAAGAAGCTGAATCTTCCGTGAATCATCTGCGTAATAAGTGCCATGTTCAGCTCTGCACGCAATGCGATATGCACTATCTACAAGAAGCGGAGCTTACGGTATGCACTGCATGTGATGCTGATCTTCGCTAAGGTATAAATGATATTAGAAGACAGAATATAATCCAACTAATTGAATCTTTTATAATTTAATCTATTGCCAATGATTGAGGTTTCATTATTGAATTGACTTGAGCTGATCTCATAGCTATATATCTCATAGTTATATAATAAGTGGATTTCTAGAGCGATCTTTATTGAAGGTCGCTTTTTTAATTGCTTTTATAATAAGTGCATTTATAAAAATAGAGAGGAGTTTAAATCGAAATAAGTTCTTAAAATAAACCCTTAGATGATGCATGGATAGAATTTTATGATTTATGGTTTATTCTATAAAAAGTTGTTTTACAAAAAAGAACTTCTAAGAACGTTTTCATGGGAGATAAGGGTAATAGTTGTGCAAAATATTGCGCGGGGAACTATTGACTAAAATCAAGGTTCGATATAGAATTACACCCTCAAATCCGGCATCTAGCTCCGGTTTTCATCTATCTATTTATGGGTTGAATTTCTCAATGAAAAAACAGAAAGTCGCCATTATTATGGGAAGCAAAAGCGATCTGCCAACAATGCAGAACGCCGCTGACATGCTGACCCAATTTTCCATTTCCTTCGATATGAAAGTTGTATCTGCGCACAGAACGCCAGAGCATATGGTTTCGTTTGCATTAAATGCAGAAGAAGCTGGCTATGACGTAATCATTGCAGGTGCAGGTGGTGCTGCGCACTTGCCAGGAATGGTGGCATCCTTAACATCTCTACCAGTCATTGGTGTTCCAATTAAAACAAGTACCCTGAGCGGTGTTGACTCTCTTTACTCCATTGTACAAATGCCGGGCGGTATTCCTGTGGCAACAATGGCGATTGGTGTTGCCGGCGCAAAAAATGCGGGGTTATATGCGGCGCAAATTTTAGCGCTTTCCAACTCAGAACTTAAAGACAAGTTTAAATCGTTCCGAAAACAACAAACGGAAACGGTTTTAGCAGACAGCGCGATCGAGGAGCAATAGTCATCATGCACATTTTACCGGGAAAAACGATTGGAATTATTGGTGGTGGGCAATTGGGTAAAATGTTAGCGGAGGCAGCGAATAAGATGGGCTATTATGTCATCGCGCTCGATCCTGCCTCAGATGCGCCCGCTGTGTCAGCTTCTCATGGTCATATTGTTTCAGGCTTTGCGAATGAAGAAGGGTATGAAACCCTTATCTCTCGCTGTGATGTTGTGACTTATGAGTTTGAAAATATCAGTGCTGAACTCGTTAAAAGATTAAATGCGGAATATCACAATATTCCACAAGGCGAATTGCCACTCTATCTTGCACAAAACAGAAAACGTGAAAAAGCGGCATTAACAGAAGCAGGTCTTCCAATTGCACCTTACGTTGTGCTTGAAGATCCTGAAAATGAATTATCCAATGCCGTAGAAACACTCGGTTTCCCATTTGTCGTAAAAACGCAAGAAGGCGGTTACGATGGGAAAGGGCAAGTTGTTGTTAGATCTGAATCAGACTTAGACAAAGTATCGACGCTCTATAATATCCCTTGTGTGGCAGAGAAATTTATCCCTTACGATTGGGAATGCTCCATTATCGGCACTCGCTCGATTAATGGCGAATATCGTCATTTCCCCATTGCGGAAAATCTTCATGTCAATAATATCCTCTTTAAAACCACAGCTGGCGGCGAGAAAGTCACGCCGGAGCTTGAATCTCAGCTCAATGAAATGCTTAAAACATTTATGGAAACCCATAATATTGTGGGCACATTGGCGATGGAAGCATTTGTGGTGGGCGATACAGTATATGTGAATGAGCTTGCACCAAGACCGCATAACTCAGGACATTTCACGATTGAAGGTTGCCCAACTAGCCAATTTGAGCAACATATCCGTGCAATTTGTGGTTTGCCATTAGGCGAAACAACGTTACTTCAAAAAACCGTAATGTTTAATATTTTAGGGCAAGATAAAGAGTTATTATTCGATTATCTTCCGAAAATGTCGCCGGATGCGCATTTGCATCTCTATGGTAAAAAAGAATTTAAAACTAACCGTAAAATGGGTCACGTCACCTTTACGGGTTCAGAAGGTTTAGAATCTTTTGAAAAAGCTATGACTGACAATTTTGTATAAACTCAAGGATCCCAATGAAACGCAGATTTTATATTGAAAGTACGCCTAATTATTCTACTGAAGCGACGGCTTTATTAAGAGAACTTCAAACTGCTCTGAATGTGCAGACGTTAACGAAAGTGCGACTTGTTCAAGTATATGACCTATTTGATTTGGATGAGAAGGATCTTGCTAAAGTTCGTTCAGTCTTAATGCAACCCACTCGTGATCATGAAATCGCTGAAGATATCATGATGGCAGAGCTCAAAACCATGCCAAATTTCTCTATTGAATGGTTACCAGGTCAATACGATCAGTGCGCTTATAGTGCAGAGCTTGCATTCAAAATGGTGGGTGCATCACACAAAACACAAGTATCTACGGCAACACTTTATGGTTTCAACCATGATTTAAGCGCAGAAGATCTTCAAAAGATCCAAGATTATCTCTTTAATCCAATCAATTCCCGTATTAAAGATTTAACGCTTGAAATTAATGACACTCGCTTTATTGATAAGCGTGCGCCAAAAGCGGTAGAACATATTAAAGACTTCACACATATGTCAGATGATGCATTAGCTGAATTTAAGCAAAATGCCGGTCTTGCAATGGAATTTGAAGATCTTAAACATATTCAAACGTACTTCAAAAATGAAGAAGATCGTAACCCAACGGAAACTGAACTTTTAGTATTAGATACTTATTGGTCAGATCATTGCCGTCATACAACATTTGAAACATCGCTTGAATCCATTGATTTCACAGCAAGTCAATTTAACGAACAGCTTCAAGCGGCATATGAAGATTATCTCTCGCTTCGTGAAGCTACCGGTATTACGGCTCGTCCTGAAACATTAATGGATATGGGAACAATCGTTGGTCGTTATCAACGTAAAACAGGCGAGCTTGCAGATATGGAAGTATCTGATGAAGTGAACGCATGTTCAGTTCGCATTAATGTCGATGTCAATGGCGTGGATGAATCTTGGTTATTGATGTTCAAAAACGAAACGCATAATCACCCAACAGAGATCGAACCATTTGGTGGTGCGAATACTTGTGTGGGCGGTGCGATTCGTGACCCATTATCAGGTCGTGCGTATGTATACCAAGGAATGCGTATTACAGGTGCCGGCAACGTGTTGGAGCCTGTATCAGATACATTACCAAACAAACTTCCACAGCGTAAAATCAGCAAAGTTGCGACATTAGGTAACAGCTCATATGCGAACCAAATCGGTGGCACGACGGCTTTTGCAAAAGAGTATATCCACCCAGGTTTTGTGGCAAAACGTATGGAGCTTGGCGCAGTTGTTGGTGCAGTGAAAGAAGATTTCGTGGTAAGAGAAACGCCAGTTGATGGTGACGCGATTATCCTTTTAGGTGCAAAAACAGGCCGTGATGGTGTGGGCGCAGCAACAGGATCTTCAAAAGTACAAACAGTTGAAACCGTTGAAACAGCAGGAACAGATGTTCAAAAAGGCTGTGCAAGTGAAGAGCGTAAAATTCTTCGTTTGTTCCGTAAGAAAGAAGTAACAACACTCATCAAAAAATCCAATGACTTCGGTGCGGGCGGTGTATCTGTTGCAATCGGCGAACTTGCAGACGGCGTTTATGTGAATCTTGATAAGGTTCCTACAAAATATGCCGGTTTAAACGGTACAGACTTAGCAATTTCAGAATCACAAGAGCGTATGGCAGTGGTTGTTTCTGCAGAAAATGCAGAAAAATTCATTGAATATGCAAATGAAGAATCTATTGAAGCAGTAATCGTTGCAAAAGTGACAGCAGATCCTCGTTTAGTGATCGAGTGGAAAGGCACAAAAATCGTTGATATCGCTCGTTCATTCTTAGATACCAATGGTATTCGTAAGACAGTGACGGCGAAAGTTGTCGATAGCAATAAGCCATCTCCACTGGTGTATCAAGCAACAGATTCTGATCTTGAAACAAAATGGCAAGCGCTTTTAGCGGATGTGAATATCGCTAGCCAAAAAGGGATGAACCAAAGTTTTGACTCAACACTTGGCCGTTCAACTGTATTATTACCATTTGGTGGTAAATGCCAAGCAACAGCAGCAGAAGCATCGATCCAAAAAATTCAAGTAGAGAATGGCGAAACACAAACTGCGGCGATTTTAGCGCACGGTTACAATCCGTTTATCGGTGAATGGTCTCCATTCCACGGTGCGGCGTATGCTGTGATTGAATCACTTTGCCGTATCGTTGCAGTAGGTGGAAATCCAACAACTGCAAGACTTTCATTCCAAGAATACTTCGAGCGTTTAGATGGTGTTCCAGAGCGTTTTGGTAAACCAGTAGCAGCGCTTCTAGGTTCGATTGATGCACAGCGTGCGTTCAATGTGCCAAGTATCGGCGGTAAAGACAGCATGAGCGGAACGTACGAAGATATCAACGTTCCACCAACATTAGTATCATTTGCAGTAACGCCGGTGAAAACGGAAGATGTGCTTTCTCCTGAATTTAAAGAGAGCGGACATTACATCTACCTTCTTCCTGTAAAAGAAGATGCATCAGGCCGTATTCCTTACGATGCAATCAAGCATAACTTTGCAGTATTTAAAGCGTTACAAGAGAAATCATTGATTGAATCTGCGATTTCAGTACGTCAAGGTGGTGTGGCAGAGAGCTTAGCAGTAATGAGCTTCGGTAACCGTTTAGGTGCGAATATTGAGAATATCTCAGAACAAGATCTTTTCCGCCCACAATATGGTGCGTTTGTAATTACAACTCGCCAAGCATTGCCGGCATCTGAAGATTACATCGCAATTGGAACGACTTTAAGCGAATACCGTTTTGATTATGATCACAAAACTATTTTAGGTACAACGTTACAAGCGGCTGCCGAAGATCGTTTTGAGAAGCTTTACCCAATCTATGAAAAGAGCGAAGGCTTTGTCGATAAGATTGAAAAAGCAGATCTTAAAACAGTGATTAACCGCTTAGAAGTGGCAAAACCAACGGCGTTTATTCCGGTATTTGAAGGAACGCACAGTGAATATGATGTGGCAAAAGCATTTGAAAATGCCGGCGCAACCGTCAACACTTTACCCATTGTGATGCTTTCTGAGAGCGATTACATCGCTTCGATCGAGAAATTCATTAAAGGGTTAGAATCTGCAGAAATTTTCTCTCTTGCATCAGGTTTTGCAAGCACAGAAGAGCCAGCAGGAACAGGTTCTACAATGGCGTTATTCTTATCGCGCCCTGAAGTGAAAGTTGCGGTTGAGAACTTCATCAAGAAAGGTGGCTTAATCCTTGGTATTAATGCTGGCTTCCATGCACTGATCAAAACAGGTCTTTTACCATTTGGTGAGTTCAAAGAGAATCATGAGGCGATCCTTTCTACAAACCGTGCGGGCGAATTTAAAGCACAAATGGTAACGACTGAACTTGTGAATAATGCATCTCCATGGTTCAGCAATGAGAGCGTTGGCGATCAACATATCTTACCGTTTGCGGCATTAGAAGGTCGTTTAGTGATCTCTGAAGCGATGTTTGAAACATTGAAAGCCAATGGTCAAATCGCAACACAATATGTAGATCACAAAGGCCGTGCAACATTGGATTCAACCTTTAACCCAGCGGTTTCTGGTTATGCGATTGAAGCAATCACAAGCCCGAATGGTCAAATTCTTGGTAAAATGGCGCACTCAGAGCGTTATGAATCTGGATTATTCTTGAATATCCCAGGTAACAAACAACAATCAATTTTTGAAAATGCAGTTGCATTTGTTTCTTCTAAATAGCACGAGCGGAAGGTATTAAATATGTCAGAATTACTCTATGAAGGTAAAGCAAAACAGATCTATAGCACGGATAATCCAAATACGGTTTTAATCCACTATAAAGATGATGCAACAGCAGGTAACGGCGCGAAAAAAGCACAGTTTGAAGATAAAGGCGTATTAAACGCAGCGATCTCAACGATGATTTTTGATTACCTTATTGAAAACGGTATTCAAACGCATTTGATCGAGCAAGTAAATGAACGTGATGTTCTTTGTTCGAAGATTGATATCGTGCTTTTAGAAGTAATCATGCGTAACGTTGCTACAGGATCTTTAACAGGTCGTTTAGGAATTCCTGAAGGCACACAATTAAATCCACCTATTCTTGAGTTCTGCTACAAGAAAGATGAGTTTAATGATCCATTAATCAACGTTGATCACGCTTTAGCACTCAATCTTGCAACACGTGAAGAGATCGAAATCATCTCTTCAGAAGCTCGTAAAATTAACGAACTTTTGAAAGTGCTTTTTGCAGAAATCGGCATTGAACTCGTAGATTTCAAAATCGAGTTTGGTCGTAATCCTAAAGGTAAAATCGTGCTTGCTGATGAGATCAGCCCAGATACTTGCCGTTTATGGGATATCGAAACGCACAGCAAATTAGACAAAGATCGTTTCCGTCAAGATCTTGGTAATGTGATTGATGCGTATCGTGAAATTCACAAGCGTTTACTCGCACGCAAGGAGAAATAAGTGTTTGCGGTTATTGGTAATCCAAATGCCGCATCCTTAACGTACTACGGGCTGCATAGTTTGCAGCACCGTGGACAAGAAGGCGCGGGAATTTCTGTATTAAGTTCGGAAGGCGATATTAATACTATTAAAGGTCAGGGGCTGTTAACAGATGTGATCTCAGATCCAGCAGTGTTATGTAAACTGCCGGGAAGTAATAGTATTGGGGATATTCGTTATCCCACTAGTAACGCTAAAGGTTATGACAATATTCAGCCACTCATGATGAAAATGAGTGATGAAAAGTTTGCCATTGCTTATAACGGAAATATCACAAATACCGCGCAACTTCGTAGCGAACTTGAAGATCAGGGCAGTGTATTTCACGCATCTGGGGATGCTGAGATCTTAGTGCATTTGATGCGCCGTAAAAAAGGCGAATTTTTAGAGCGTTTAAAAGCGTCTCTTTTAGAGCTTGAAGGTGCATTTAACTACTTTATTCTTCACGATAGCGGCGTTTACGCAGTACGTGATCGTAAAGGCATTCGTCCGCTCTGTATTGGTAAACTTACAGATGGCGGTTATGTATTTGCTTCTGAAACGTGTGCGCTTGGAATTGTCGGTGCGACTTATATTCGCGATATCATGCCGGGAGAAATTGTTCATATTGAAGATGGTAGAGTGATCTCGAACTTCTTCACAGAGGATAATTTCCACGCCATCTGTTTAATGGAATATGTCTATTTCGCTCGCCCAGATAGTGATCTTGAAGAGCGTAATGTCCATAGCTTCAGAAAGCAGAGCGGTATTGAGCTCTATCATGAATCACACGTGGATGCCGATATGGTGATCGGTGTGCCGGATTCTTCGATTTCAGCAGCAACAGGTTATGCCGAAGCTGCAGGATTGCCTAATGAAATGGGTTTAATCAAAAATCGTTATGTGGGCAGAACCTTCATCAAGCCAACACAAGCCCTTCGTGAGCAAGGCGTTCGCATGAAACTTGCACCGATTCCATCGGTTGTGAAAGGCAAACGTTTAGTCGTGATTGATGATTCTATCGTTCGTGGAACCACAAGTCGTAGAATCGTGCAGATGCTTCGTGATGCCGGCGCTACGGAAATCCACATGCGAGTCTCCGCGCCACCCATTAAATACCCCTGTATTTATGGTGTAGATACTTCAAGACGTGAAGATCTTCTTGCGCATCAGTTGAATTTAGAAGAGATGCGCCGTTATATTAAAGCGGATTCTCTTCAGTTCTTAAGCCCGAAAGGCACTGTGAAAGCATTGAAACGCTCTAAAGAATTAGGCCCAAATTGCGGTACTTGTATGGCATGCTTCACCGGCGAATATCCGACAGATATCACTGCCGTAGAATTCAGAGCCAGCTTAGAGGAAGAATTCAAAGCGGTAGAAGAAGCGCAAGAGAAGTTGTAACAGAGATTCTTTCGGTTCTATAAATTCTATATGTTGTATAGAAGTAGTTTAAAAGATCGATGTAACAAAGATGTAACACAGACAGATTATATACATATCAAATTAACGATTTTCATGGGTGCTTAGGGTTTACCTAGATCTATCCGAATCGTTAATTTACATCATTATTGATATTACTGAATATTGTGAGAGATATTTCAGTATGATTTGAAAGGAAAAGAGCATGAGTGATGCATATAAAGAAGCCGGCGTAAACCTCGAAGCAGGTTATGAGTCAGTTGAACGTATTAAAAAGCATGTTGCAAGCACAATGCGTATTGGCGCAATGGATATTTTTGGAGATTTCGGCGGATCTTTCGATCTTTCAGAACTCAACTACAAAAAACCTGTATTAGTATCTGGAACAGACGGCGTTGGTACGAAGCTTAAATTAGCGTTTGAGATGAATATTCATGACACAATCGGTATTGATGCCGTTGCAATGTGTGTGAACGATATCTTAACGCAAGGTGCAGAACCACTCTTTTTCTTAGATTACATCGCTTGTGGCAAGAATGATCCTGCACAAATCGAAGCGATTGTAAAAGGAGTTTCAGAAGGTTCTAAAATGTCTGGTGCAGCGCTTCTTGGCGGTGAAACTGCGGAAATGCCAGGATTTTATCAAGACGGCGAATATGATATTGCCGGCTTTGCGGTAGGTGTTGTAGAGAAAGATGAGCGTGTGACAAAAGCAAATGTTAAACCAGGCGATAAAATTATCGGCTTACCATCAAGCGGTGTTCACAGTAACGGTTTCTCGCTTGTGCGTCATATCATCAAAGAGAAAGGTTTAGACTTCCATACAACGTATGAAGGTTTTGATAAACCATTAGGCGAAGTATTATTAACGCCAACAGAAATCTACGTAAAAGAGATTTTAAATCTGCTTAAAGAAGTAAAAGTGAACGCAATGGCGCACATCACAGGCGGTGGTTTCTTCGAAAATGTACCAAGAATGCTTTCAGGCAACTTAGGTGCAAAATTCGATCAAACAGCATGGACAAAACCTGCAATTTTCCCATTCCTTCAAAAGGAAGCAAATATTTCTGATAAAGAGATGTTTACAGTATTCAATATGGGCGTAGGTTACATGATCGTTGTAGATCCATCAGTTGCTGACAAAGCATTAGCGCTTTTACCAAATGGTTCAATCATTGGTGAAATCACTGAAACAGCAGCGGTTGAAATCGACTAAATCATTCATCACAGGACGTTTAAGCAGGGAATTATCATGAAAAATATTGCAATTTTCGCATCAGGTACAGGTTCTAATTTCGATGCGCTCGTGAGCGCAATTGAAGCGGGAACATTGCCGGCAAATGTGAAACTGTTAGTGTGCGATAAAAAATCTGCGAAAGTGATTGAAAAGGCAGAGAACAAGGGCATTAAAACCCTTGTTTTCTCTGCGAAAGATTACGCATCAAGAGAAGATGTGGAAGCGATGATCGTGGAAAACCTCCGCGAAAATGATGTGGAATGGGTCGTTTTAGCAGGATATATGCGCCTTTTAGGAGAAACACTTCTCTCGGCATATCCGAATAAAATCATCAACATTCATCCATCTCTGCTTCCTTCTTATAAAGGAAAAGATGCAGTGCAACAAGCATTAGCTGCCGGCGAAAAAACCGTAGGGGTTTCTATTCACTTTGTGGATGCCGGAATGGATACAGGCGAACTTATCGCTCAAGAATCCATTCAGCTAACGGGCAGAGAAGAAGAGGATGAAGTGATGACCATGGTGCATCACATCGAGCATCAGCTCTATCCAAAAACCCTCGCTCAGCTTTTTGCGAAATAAATCATTTAATGATCCCATCGGGTGAAATTCCCAATGGGATTTTAAATATCAAAAATGTGGAATGACTCGCCAATAGTCTTACTAAAAAAGCGTAAAAGGAAGATTCTCGGTATAGATTCTTTAAAATCTGCCAAAAATCGCCTAGCTAATATCAAAATTTAGTAAAGAAACTAGAAGCAACAAGATGTCAGTAGAAACAAATAGAAGCATCAGAAATAGCAAGCAGTAAAACGGATACCAATTGCCGGCATGAAATTGAAATAATCATGTAAGCAACATATCCGGCGATGAATTAGCTAGAAACCAGTTGATTGGAAAGAATAAGCAGTAAAACGGATACCAATTACCAGCATGAGATTGAAACAATCATGTAAAGCATTGCCTCCGGCATTGAATCAGCTATGAATTAGCACTAGAAAAATTCAAACAATCATTCTGAGTGAATCGGAATGATACAAAATATTACAGTTCAGAGAAGGAATCTCTGCACAACCGAATTCGGGCATGACGGTCGTCATTCCCACGCGGTATGCTGATAACTCAGCAATATTGCATTTAATCGTTGTTATTTAGAAAGGACAGGATCTAATCATGACTAAGCGACGCGCTCTTTTAAGTGTGAGTGATAAAACAGGTATTACAGATTTCGCAGCGAAACTTGTGGATTTAGGCTTCGAGCTTATCTCAACAGGCGGAACTAAAAAAGCGATTGCGGATGCCGGCATTGCAGTAAAAGATATTTCAGACATCACAGGTTTCCCAGAAATTATGGACGGCCGTGTGAAAACACTTCATCCGATGGTTCACGGTGGACTTTTATCTGTTCGTGGTAACGATGTTCACACAAAAGCAATGACAGATAATGGCATTGAATATATCGATATGATAGTTGTGAATCTCTATCCTTTCAAAGAAACTGTGTCTAAACCAGGCGTGAAATACAACGATGCGATTGAAAATATCGATATCGGTGGTCCTTCAATGCTTCGTAGTGCGGCAAAAAATCATGAATCTGTAACAGTGATCACAGATCCAGCAGATTACGCAGTCGTAATTTCTGAGTTTGAAGCAAACGGCAACACAACATTTGAAACTCGCCAACGTTTAGCGCTCAAAGTGTATCAAACAACGGCAGCATATGATGCGCTCATCGCTCAATACTTTGCGAATGAACTTGGTGATGAATTCCCAGAAAAATTAACGTTGACCTATGAGAAGCAACAAGGTCTTCGTTATGGCGAAAACCCACATCAAGAAGCGGCATTCTACAGAACGCCATTAGCGCAAAATAACTCATTAGCGCATGCGACACAAATTCACGGTAAAGAGCTTTCATATAACAATATTCAAGATGCAAACGCAGCTGTGAATATTATGCTTGAATTCAAAGAACCAGTAGTTGTTGCGGTGAAACACATGAACCCATGCGGCGTTGGTTTAGGTGCAAACCTTTTTGATGCTTGGACGAAAGCGTATGAAGCAGATCCAACATCTATTTTCGGCGGCATTATTGCAACGAACAAAGAAGTTGATGCTAAAACTGCTGAAAAAATGAGTGAAATTTTCCTTGAGATTATCATCGCACCAAGCTTTACAGATGAAGCGAAAGAGATCTTAATGGCGAAGAAAAACATTCGTCTTCTTGAAAACAATCCACAAGAAGAGCGTATTGCTGAGAAACTCACAACAACAGCTGTAAACGGTGGTTTATTAGTGCAAACTTTAGATCGCGCTGAAATCAATCCTGAAGAATTCACAGTAGTTACAGATCGTAAACCATCACAAGAAGAGATGGATGCATTAGTATTTGCATGGAAAATCGTAAAACACGTGAAATCAAACGCAATCGTTGTGGCAAAAGAAGGTCAAACATTGGGAGTTGGCGCAGGTCAAATGAACCGTGTTGGCGCAGCACAAATCGCGCTTGATCAAGCAGGCGAAGAAGCAAAAGGCAACGTACTTGCATCAGATGCATTCTTCCCAATGCCGGATACATTAGAAAATGCCGCGAAAGCAGGTATTAAAGCTGTGATCCAACCAGGTGGTTCAATCAAAGATCAAGAATCCATTGATGTTGCAAACAAATATGGAATCACAATGGTCTTCACAGGAATGCGCCATTTCAAACACTAATCAATCATCAGATTGAAGTGAATCTGCCTAAATTGTTTAAGTAGATACAAAAGCCTAAAAGCAATTTCAATCGATCTCATCAAAACTCTATAGTGTGGTGCTTTAGTTTTGGTAAGAATCCAAAAGAAATTGCTTCAAGGAAGCCAAAGATGCCGGAGAATGTCATGTTCTCCGGCATTTATGTTTTTATTAAGATAGGAATTATTTATTATTAGGTTATGATTGATAGTTAAAATTAATGTAAATTATTAAATATTATTGGGGGAGAGGGTTGAACGATAAGGTTATAGATGAATTACCTCATACGGCAATGTCTACATGGAGTGGTTATGTATATCAGGGTAAAATAGCGCTTTATCATTGTATACAAAAAATGATTGAGTCTTATGAGGATAATATAAATCTTAAATTACAATTAGAAAGCCATGATGACTTTGCTATTTTTGATTCAAGTAGATGTATATCGATACATCAAGTTAAAGCATATAAGTGTGATTATTTCTCTAGTTATTCTGCTGACATCATAAAACAGAAAGATTCTGCAAACGCAAAAGGCATAGCCAAAGCTTATTTTCATACAGCAAAAAGTATTAAGAATATACCGGATATTGATAGTTTTAGAAAAAGCTATGCACCAGTAGAAATATACCTTTATGAAGGCTTGGATAATAATATTCTTGCTTATTGTTCTTTAGATAAGGTAAATGAATACATAGAGGAAAGTTTAAGAAAGTTAATATCACAGACTGACAATCTAGGTAAATGGAAGAACAATCTTCTTGAGAGAATTCGAAAAATATTAGAGGCTCATATTAATGATCATGTAATAAGAGTACATCAAAAAATTCATATATCTAAGACTAGTAATCAAAAATATATAGCTGCGAATGAGTTTGTGTTATTTGAGACTCTTTATAAAATTATAGAAAGTGATGACTTTGAGGAATTGGAAAATAATGATTTCTTTTTATCTCGTTTAAAACTAGATATTGGAAATTATTATCAAGATTTTTGTAATGAAAATGAATACCTTAATTCTAAGAATATGCAAAAACTAGATGAGTACATTTCTCAAATAGTTGATTTTAATGAAGAAGAAATGTTGGGTTTTTTATCAGTTGTAATGCCTCATAAAAAAGGGACATTTTCTACTTTAGAAGAATTTAAAGATGACTCAATAAATAGTGATTCAATGCGCTTAGGTTTGCTCAAAATACTATCATCTTTAATTCAGGCTCAGCCATCGGAATGTGGAACGGTATTAATTACTTGGAAAGATGATGGGGGAAATTTTTATTATCCTACAGGAATACATACAGCTAATGAAAATGCAGATGCAATTTGTGCAAAAATTATGAAACACTCATTAGAAAAAGATGTTGAGTTCTTATTTGAAGGAGCCAGTTTAATTACGTTGGCAATTGATAAAGATCCTATAAGTAGTATTAGAAAATGTGATTTTAAGGAAGCTACGTCAAATAAAGATAACAATAGAAAAATCACTGATTTTAAAAACTTGAAAATGATTTCCTTATTTAATGTGCCAAGCGAGTTAAAAGAATGAATATATTAATGAATAGGTTATTTGAATGGCAGAAATACAAAGTAATAGATATAAAGGAAGAATCAAAGTTATATGGGGCAGATTGTGGCAACACAGATTATTGGTTGGTTAAGTACATAGATACAAATTTAATTATAAATGATGAGATACAATCCCATTGGCTTACGGAATGTAAAAATATTACTAATGATCCAGCTTTGGATAAAAATATTAACTTACTTATAGTTTTTAAATGTGAAGATGTATCACATGAACTAATGGATAAAATTAACCTTATAGAAGAGGATAGTTATTTTTTTAGAAAACGAGTTTTATTTTATACAGCTAGTGAATTGCTAGGTTTACTAAGCATTATTGAAAAATATGATTTCTTAACCGTATTTAATCAGTTGATAACTGATACAGACATTTTTTTAGAATATAAAAAAGGATCTAACTGGCATGAGTTGCTATATAGGATAATTATAAAGCTACCGATAATAGAAGTGAAAAATACAGAGACTGTAAATTTAGATAGCTTAGCTGAAAAAATCCAAAAAAAACTTAAAAGCTCACAAGAATTATTGGATATGGATTCTGTAATATCTTGTATTGATGGTTTGACAGAAGAGCCAGAAGAATTATTAGATTATTTGATTTCACGGTTAGAGGAGGCTGGGAGTGATTAATTTTATAATTAAAAGACTTTCAATAAATAATTTTAAATCTTTCGATCATATAGATTTGAAAATAGATAGTAATAATTTAATTGTTCTTGATGGACCTAATGGATTTGGAAAAACATCCTTCTTTGATGCTTTAGAATTGCTTTTTACAGGAAATATACGTAGATATCTTGAGTTGGAAGATTGGATAATTGATGGTCGTAGCCCTAAAACGGGTTGTCCATGGCTGTATAAACAAGCAAAAGTAGATGACTCTCTTTCTATTAAAATAGAATTATCAATTAATGGTGCCATTCATTTCTTTGAAAGAATAGAAAGTAAAGAAAATCTAGATAAAATCAGATCATTAAGGGAAGTCATACTACCTTTATATAAGCTAGAAAGTTTTGATTCATTAGAGCGAGATAAAATTAAAGAGGACGATTACTTTACCCATTTATTAGGAATGGAGTATAAGCGGGATCTCGAGTTGTATCATTATGTGGAACAGGAAGAAAATATTCGATTTTTGAAAGCTAAGGAAAAAGATAGACAAGATCGTATAGCACATCTCTTTGATATTAAAGATGTTCAAGATAAAATAAATAATATTACAGAAATACATAAACGTTTAGCTAGATTATGTAATGCTCAGGAAAAAACAAACGTTGAAGCCTTAAAGAAAAATTTAGATGATGCTAAAAAAAACATTTTTGAGAAAAAAGAAACAATTAAGTATAAAAAATTAATAGAAGTGACAGATCAAATTTGGGATAGAGAGGTAATTGATCTTAATGTTCAGGAGTTTGATCAATGGTTTTTGTCAAATGGGGTTTTGGTTACATTGAAATCATTTATTCAGAACTTATCGGAATATGAAAAAGACCTTTATAATAAAAATCTTGAGGAAAAAATCAAAAAGCCAGAAGAAGTTATAAAAAAAATGTTGCAATTCAGTCATAGACTGACATTTAAAAATGAGTGGCGAAAGGATGTACAGCGATTTAAAGCCGCTAATGCGCTTAAAGATAAGTTTTCAAATGTGAATAAAGCCTTAAAAGATAATACACTTGTATTCCCAGAAATTTTATTGGTCTTTTTACCTCAAGATATTAGCATTATCCAATTCAAAGAAAAGGTTGAATATTTACATAACTGCATCAATACAGCCAATGCATTAGATATGAGTATTATGAATCTATTAGCTTTTAGGGAAGAAATGCTTAAAGCATTTGATCAGTGTAATCAACATATCAAACCGACTGGAGATTGTCCTGCTTGCGGTTATAAATGGGGAAATATACAGATTTTAACTGACCAACTAGATGAACAAAAAATGTCGTTAGAACAGTTGGCAACACAACAAAACCAAAGTTTGGCGCAAGAATTGCAGATCTTTGCAGAAAAATATAAGGAACCTATAGAAACTTTATTGAATGATTTCTTATTGAAAGAAAAAGACTTGATTTCTTATAAGGAAAGACTTGTAAGTCTAACGGAACAAGAAATTAGTATTTTATTAGAGTATTCTCAGGAATTAGATAAAGCAGGGATTGAATATAATGATCTATATCTAGAAGAATATAATTTAAATGTAGATATTCCCTCTAATGTGTTATCTGCACGTATTGAGGCTAAATTTAAGGAAGTTGATATAAGGAAGTTAGAATCTAATTTTGACTTTATATATACCTCTATATTTCAAAAAAATATGGAGGTTATTAAAAAAATAACTTTACAAGAAATAGATGAAAAAATTAAGTATATTGAGCAACAAAAAGCCTTAGCTCAGTCAAAGTATGTAGCAATTTGCGAACAAAAATATAAGAAGGCAATTGATGTTTATGATAAATCTCAAGAGTACAGGAAAAGACTAAATAGATTAAAAAACATTTATGAGAAAGAAAAGGAAATGTATCTTGAGTCAATCTTACGGGAGATAGAAATATTATTTCATATTTATTCAGGAAGATTGATGCAAAACTCAAAAAATGGATTAGGTCTATTTATTGAAAATAAAGGAAGTTTGATTGCTTTTCATGAAGTTCCGGGGCAAGAATATGATGCAGTATTTAGTCTTAGTTCAGGACAGTTGTCAGCTCTAATTTTGTCTTTCACTCTAGCATTGAATAAACGTTATGCTAATCATAACTTATTATTTATAGATGACCCTGTGCAAACTCTTGATGAAATTAATATTGCAGGATTTATTGATTTATTGAGGACGGAATTTAAACAATATCAGCTATTTATTTCGACTCATGAGGATCATATATCAGCATATTTTCGTTATAAGTATTTAAAGTATCAAATGCCGGCTGATAGGATTAACTTTATGGATATTAGACAGCGTAGTATTTAGAATTAATAAAAAGCCTAACAAGCTCGGATCTTTATTTTTTAATTTAGAAATTAAAATTTTTTTTCTGAAAGAAAATCATGCAAAACCACTCACAAATCAAATGGTTTGTGAGTAAATGCAAGATTGCTGTAAATTTTTGTGTAAATAGATTAGAATAGCGACTCTTAAATTGATCAGTACTCTTTCGAGGTATGCATGGATTGGCAACAGGTTCTTTTTCAGTTTTTAGGTGGATTGGGGTTATTCCTATTCTCAATAAAATTTATGGGAGATGGTTTGCAGAAGTCGGCGGGTAATCGACTTCGTACTATTTTAGACCGCTTCACCACAAATCCATTTATGGGAATCCTTGCCGGTATTTTTGTAACGGTACTGATCCAATCTAGCTCCGGAACTACAGTTATCACTGTTGGACTTGTAAGTGCTGGATTGATGACACTTCGCCAAGCCATCGGCGTGATTATGGGTGCGAATATCGGAACGACCGTTACGGCATTTATTATCGGAATTGATATCGGCGAATATGCGTATCCAATTCTGCTTTTCGGCGCAATCATGTTGTTCTTCTTTAAATCTGTCAAAATCCAGAATATGGGACAGATTTTTTTTGGTTTTGGGGGATTATTTATTGGTCTTGATTTGATGAGTAGCGGTTTATCGCCACTTCGTCATTTGCCGATTTTTACCGATCTCATTATCGAAATGAGCGGAAGCCCAATTCTAAGTGTATTTGTCGGAACGGTATTTACGTTGATCGTGCAATCCTCAAGCGCCACCATTGGAATCTTGCAAGGATTATACGCCGAGAATCTCATTACACTCGAAGCGGCATTACCGGTATTGTTCGGAGATAATATCGGAACAACCATCACGGCAGTATTAGCGGCAATTGGTGCAAGTATTGCGGCGAAAAGAACGGCAGCGGTGCATGTTCTCTTTAACGTGGTGGGAACAGTTGTCTTTATGATCTTCTTAGGTGTATTCACAAGCTTCATGGTTTGGGTCACGCAACAATTGCATTTAGAACCGAAAATGGAGATCGCTTTCGCACACGGAACCTTTAACGTGGTAAATACGATTATTCAGTTACCATTTATCGGTTTATGGGCGATTTTAGTCACGAAGCTATTGCCGGAAAGAGTGAAGCCAGAAGAGAAGATTGCGCTTTACTTAGATGAATCCTTAATTAAGAAATCGCCGGCAATTGCTATTGGTCAAGCGAAGAAAGAAGTGTTGCATATGGGGAATATGAGTTTAGATGGGTTGAGATATTCACTCTCTTACTTAAAAACTAATAACCAAGATGATGCGGCATTTGCAGAGATTTTAGAGAAAAATATTAATATTCTCGATGAAGAGATCACAAAATATTTAGTGAAGATTTTCCCAAATTCCATCTCGGCGAGCGATTCTAATGAATTACAAGAGATGCTAAACCTTGTATGTGATATTGAGCGCATTGGCGATCATTCAGAGAATATCATCGAGCAGATCAATTACATGGATGAGCGCAATATTGTTCTGAGTGAAGAAGCGAAGAATGAAGTATATGAGATGTTTGAACTCACGATTCGTTCTGTGAAATTATCGCTTGAAGCATTAGAAACCGGCGATTTGAAGAAAGCTCGCAAGGTATATGAGCTTGAAGAAGAGATTGATGAAATGGAGCGTTACCTTCGTAAGCAACATATTAATCGCTTAAATCATCAAGAATGTAGTGCCAAAGCGGGATTAACGTATACGGATCTTCTTTCAAACTTAGAGAGAATAGGCGATCACGCACACAATATTGCAGAAATGCTCTTAGATAATAAAACACAGCGTAAACACTAATCGAAAATCTGATACGAAGTTTGTAAAGATCATGTTTCTATACGAAAGCCCTGATTCAATAATCAGGGCTTTTTTGTGCGAGTAATATTTTGATTATCATTTACATTTTGACTATTATTTACTTTTAATTTACCTTAACTTATTAATGGGTTATCGAGTTTTCGTTTTACTATTTTGGGGATTAGGAATTGTTATGAAACTATTACCGCTTGTGGGCTGTTTATTGATTGTTGTTGGTTGTGCATCTGAAGAAAATAGCTTGAAACAGCGGATTGCGAACTACAAACATTCTTTAAAAAATGAAGTGGAATTGCCAATTCCTTTTAATCCTCAAGATGCGGCATTTATCTTCAATAAAGGTACGGCAACGGTAAAAGGTAAGGGCGTTTTCAGACCAAATACAGGGCAAGTGATTAGTTGCGATGGTAGCACTGTACATTTAGTGCCAGTTACGGAATATTCGAAAGAGCGCTATACCTATCTTGTGGGTGGCTCGAATGATGGCTTTATCAGCCAAGAGCTGATTCAAACGATTGAGTTCACGCCAGATCCTCCTGAATATCGAGAATATATGCGTTCTACTCGCTGTAATTATAAAGGGGAATTTCTCTTTGAAAATGTCGCAGATGGCGAGTATTACTTAAATACCGATATCTTCTCGCCGGTAAATGGGTATCGAGCGGTAAAAGGTGGCGTTTTTGCAGCGAGGATTGTTGTGAAATCGGGCGATGTTATTCATGTGGATCTTGATTAATCAGTAGCAATTGGTATTGATTGATATGAACAGAGGATGAATATCCTCATCCCTCTGATCCTTTAAAAGGAATCCCGATGTTCAACGTCTATTGACATTTATTCAGGTATATTGACTGCGTTGTATTACATAAAAATGTAACTGTAGTGGGTTTAGTCGTGGAATATGATGAAAATAGGTATTGAAGAATAATGTTAGAACAAGAATATGATGATTCTCCGTTAACTTCGCCGAAAGGTGTTAATGGCGGTATGATTTTTTTATTTTCAGTAATAGGGTTCTTTGTATTGTCATTCTTTTTAATGGGAATTAGAACAGAACTATATTGGCTCTCTATTATTGCAATTGCCTTTGTCGCATTTATAGCAGGTTTATTTTATCCTTCATGGAAACCGACAGTTATGCGGAAAAAACTGTCACGTACCGGCGTGATCATTGAGGCAGATTTCTTAGATATTACGAAAGGCTCTTATAGCAGTGGGGATTATAGCCCTTGTCGATTTCGTGCGCAGTGGCTTGATAGCGAGATGAATGCCGTATATCACTTCGTAAGCCCAAACTTGAATGTTGCAAATCTCGATTACCTGAAAAGCTATCCTGAGAAAATTTCCGCTGATTTAGCAACAGCTTCCATTAAAGTTGTGATTAATCCTGATAATCCGAAAGAGTATTATATGGAAAAAGAGGAGATATTAAAGTTTGTTCATACCTTAATATTGCCGAATGTTGAAGCGATTACTGAAGAGATTAAACAGAGAGAATGGCAAGAATTACAGCAAGCATTAGAAGCAGAATCTCGAAAATTAGAACGTCAGCGAAAGAGATAGGAATAGAAATAAAAATAGAGATAGAAATATAGTCGGAAAGGGTAATCCGCAATAGTTACAAAGTTATTTCATGACAAAGAAGATGACTTTTGTAAGAGAGTTCCTGTATTGAGTCAAGAAAAGTGAAAGAATAATATGTCAGAACAGAAATATGATGATTCGCCCCTAAAAGCTCCCAAGCAAGCACAATCCGATATGATGATATTCATGGTTGTCTTTGGCATATTATCTTGCGGTGCGATCTTTATAGGGCTTCTGATGGGTGTTCTTATCATTACGATATTTGGAATGATATTTTTCGTGACAGCTTTTATCGGGATCTATCCTAAGTTTAGACCAAGAATAATGAAGGTAGCGTTAGCCAATGATGTGACGGCTATTGAAACAGATTTTTTAGAGTTAAGAATGGCAACATCGAATGTTGGGGATTATCCGGCACTTAGGCTTCGTACTCAGTGGTTAGATACCAAAAACAATAAGGTATATCACTTCTTTAGCCAAGATATTTATATTGAAGATTTAAAGTATCTCCATGAAAATCCTGAGTATATTTCTCCTGAGCTCAAATCGGCAGAGATTACCGTTATGGCGAATCCCGAAAATCTAAAAGAGTACTATTTTGAGGATACAGAAATCTTAAGAATCATCGAGCAGTTTATTACCCCAAACTTAGAGATTGCAACGCCAATCCTTAAAAGAGCGGAATGGAAAACAATGCAAAAAGCATTAGAGGCAGAAATGCAGAAGAATCAAAAACAAGAGTAGTGAGCGAAATAATATGTCAAAACAATCACAGAATCATTCTCATTTGCACACCTCAAAGTCTAATCGGCGAGATCAATGGGCATTAATCATGATTTTCGGAACAATGCCTTGTACAGTGATCTGGATAGGTTTTCACACAGCAAATATCGTGGCTATATTTGCTGGATTAGTGATTTTAGCGATCATGATCGTTAGTGTTTATTGGAAATTTATACGACGAGTCAAAAGTGTCATCTCAACCGGATATGGACAAGCAATTGAAACACAGTTTTTAGAGCTAAAAAGGGAATTGCCAAAAATTGCGGGTAGTCAGCCTGCTTTTAGAATTCGTACACAATGGATAGATGTGGGAAATAATAAGCTTTACCATTTTTTGAGCCAAGATATTTTTATTTCCGATTTACACTATTTGTATACGTATCCTGAATATCTTTCGGCAGAGTTAAAGTCCGCAATGATTACCGTGATGATTAATCCTGATGATCCTAAAAAGTACTATTTTGATGATGCGGAAATCTTAAGAATCATCAATCAGTTTATTACGCCAAACTTAGAGAAAACAGTCCCAATTCTGAAAAAGAAAGAGTGGGAAAAGATGCAAAAAGCGTTAGAAGCAGAAGTGCAGAAAATACAGAGAAATCAAAGGTAGTTGTCTATAAAAACAGAGCAACTTTGGTCATCTCGATTATTTCAATCTATAAAATTTATTGTTGTTTGAGTTTAAAATTTTAAAAAGGATTGATATTGCTGACACGAGATTTATAAAAGTATGCAAGCTTTCGAATCAGCGATAAATCAGAATTGAATCAGAGCTGAATCAGCTTTTATTATTCAATAAAACCTTACAATAAAAAATGCCGGCAATCCATGAAGATTACCGGCATTTTTATTGATTGGAAATACCTCACAAACGCGATCTATTGTTTAAGATCGTTTTCAGTATTTACTCAATTACTTCGTTTTTTTACGGCGACTTGCAAAGATTTGGAAGATAATTGCAAGAACGGCAAGGCCACCTGCTAATACCCACCAACCGCGAATCATTGGTTTGTTCTCTTTGAGATCCGTCACATCTTGCGCTGTGATGAATGGATTGTGGTTTTTCCATTCCCTGTTATTCATGATGAAGTTTGTGATATCGGCAATTTGCTGATCTGTCAGTTCTTCTTGATAACTTGGCATCATATAAGCAACTTGATCTTCACGATGCGCAGTTTGTGCACCGGAAAGAAGGGCATTTGCCACATTAAGTGAACGGCCGATTTCGCCATCGCCACGATCTCTAAGTTTTGGTGCAACAGAAGTCACGCCTTCACCGCTCACGCCATGACACGTGGAGCAGAGGTCTTGATACATCACAAAACCATCCGTTTGCGGATTATAAGATTCGCCAATTTTTGGGAAATCTTTTGCCGGCAATTGAATATCTTGTAAGTATACAACCATGCTATTCACATCTGCATCTGTTAAATGGCGTAAGCTGAAACTTGTCACATCTGCCATAGGGCCTGCAAATGCGTGAGTTTCGTTTTGACCTTTTTGCAGAAGCGTGAAAAGTTCTTCATTAGAGATATTAAGATGACGAAGGCTTGGTGCAAACCAACCGCCTAATTGAGCGCCACTTAAGAAGAGATCGTTCACTTCCGTTGTGCCTTGCTCGCTTAATGTCATATCACGTGGAGTATGACAAGTACCACAGTGCGCAGCACCTTGTACTAAATAGGCACCACGATTCCACTCTTCGCTTTTTTCAGAATTTGGCATAAATGCAGATTTATCGGCAATCACACTATTCCAAATATGAAGTGGGAAACGCATATTGAGTGGCCATTCGATCTCTGTTGGAAGATTTGGCTCGGCAATCGGCGTCACGTCATTCATGAAATACTCATAAAGCGCCGCAATATCTTCATCACTCATTTTTGCATAAGAGACGAAAGGCATTGCCGGATAGAGCGGACCATGATTTTTAGAGATTCCCTCGCGAACGGCTTTGTCGAAATCTTCTAACGTATAGTTACCGATTCCGTAAGTCGTATCTGGCGTAATGTTCGTTGCATAAATCGTGCCAAGTGGCGATGCAAGACCATGTCCGCCGGCATATGGCTTATCAGGGTTGTTAGTATGACACGCCATGCAGTCGCCGGCATAAGAGAGATACTCTCCGCGGCTCATTTCAGGATTATTGGTTTGTGCAAAAGAAGCCGCTGAAAAACTCAATGTAGAAATTGCCGTAAGAAGGGCGAATGCACTCGTTTTTAATGTTGAAGGAATCATTACGCGCCTCTCTTATTGCTAAGTTCATCAATCGTTCTAAATGCCGCATCCATTGCAGAATGCGCATAAGCAGACCATTCAGCATCTGAGTTTGCAATATAGAGATTTCCAAAAGGTTTGTTCGAAATTTCCATTGCCGTTTCGAAGTAATCTGCATCATCCATAAGTGTTGACGGATAATATGCATAACCATGCGACCAACGGTTTACCGTAATGCCGAGGATATCGTCTTGCTCAAAACCATATTCGCTGAACATCGCTTCTAATTGATCACGTACCATTTTCTCATGCTCTTCGAAGCTCATACCGAGAAGTTGTGCACGCCCCATTTTCGCTTGTTGCGCAGGATGAACGCCGGAATCTGACATGGTAGGTACATAGATCATATGCACCACAATCGGATCATTTTCCGTTGCCGCATGCTCATATCCGCCCATAGAAACAGGGTAGTTGAGCTTCACTGTGCTATAAGGTGCGCTTGGTGCATAGACAAGATGAACGCCGCTCTCTTTGAATGCTTTCCAATTTTTGAGCGCCACTTTTGTATAAACGAGTGGCATTTTCACATTATGACGAAGTGCCATTTTTTGATCTTCTGGAAGAGAAGGTGCAATGTACGGAATCATCATGTTGTAGCAAGCCATAATGGTTGCTTTTGATTGAATGCGATGCGTTTTACCATCTTGAAGATAGACCACAGAAGTCCCTTCATTCCCTGGTAAGTTTTCTGCACGAACTGCCGTTGAATTGAGGCGAATACGCACATTGTGCTCAGGGCGATCTAATTGGCTGTAATCAAACTTCGCAAGCACCACATCTTCCATTGTGTTTCCAGGCGCTACGCTTGGAATCATTTTACGAACCATTAAACGTGCAAGTGTTGCGTTTCCATCAGGGAAGTGATGAATATAGAGATCATCAATCGCCGCTTGATCATGGGGATCTAAATCAGGTAAACCCATTGCCGCAAATCCAGGAAGGTTGCTACTTCTAGCATCAGATGCACTCATGGAGTCAATGCCGGTTGCCATGAAGTCATGAGTTGTTTGTTGGAAATAGAGCACGGCTTTGTCGGAAAGTTTTACTTTATCGCGTAAAAAAGTGGAATAGCTGTGATCATCAAGATATTCCTCTTTCTCATCTAACGACATGCCGGCAAGATAATCCACGTTATCGTTCATGAGCGCAATCAAATCTGCACGATCTTCGGCAATCATTGGGAAATCGTTCACGAAATCCTCGATAGATCGACCATTTTCTTCGCCAACAGGAACATCATACGCAGGATCCCGTCCCGGATCGCCGGTTACGATTTTATTCACGCCAAAGTGCTCTTTATCGAAGAAAACACCTTTGCTCAAACCTTGTTTTGTGTAGAAGCCTACATCAAAATGCGATTCTAAGTTATCAAGATCAACGCCTAAGCTGTTAATTAAACTGGTTGCATTGTCACTATAATCAGAACGAGGAGATTGTAGAGATTCACTACCGCCGTAAGAGATTAACATGCCTTGATCTGTTTGGAATTCATTGCGTTTTGCATGTCCACCAAAGTCATCGTGGTTTTCTAAGATCAATACTTTCTGATCTTTACCAAAACGCTCAACATATAAAAGGGCTGCTGTTAATCCGCTGATACCACCGCCAATTACGATGAGATCATACTCTTCTTCAACTTCTGTTGGGAGCGTGAATTGACCATTCGCTCGACCTAAAAAGTGAGATGCTTCAAAAGAGCCATCATGGCTACCACGAATACCGGTGAGTTTTGGTGGATAGTAATCTTCCCCAAGTACCGATTGTTGTGTATATTCTGAAGCGAAAGCGAGCTGCTGTATGGGCGTTAAACCTGCGGCAATTGTCAGGGCAACACCATTTAAAAAGTCACGTCGTGTGACACTCATATAATCTATTCCTATCTAATTGTTTCAAACACATTCTGTACTTACATACGGATATTTCTAGCAATTTAAGGTGCAATTCTTGGTTCTTTCAAAATGATTATGGGTTATCACAAATAATCACATTGGGAATCATTGCTACTTTTATTCATAGATAACTCGCCTGACTCGCGTTTAATGGAGTTAGATCAATAAGTTTTATGAAAAATTTGACTATTTTGTCAATCTTAGAAGAAGTATCCATCGAGTATTCTCGCATATAACCGCTTTCTAGTAAAAAAAACTTGACGTTTTTCTCATTTATTTACAAATATTTATTTTACTGAAAGGGTTTAGGAGCGATTTTTATAAAATCTATGGATCTCGTAGGTATCTCCTAGTTTTATCTAATTTTGGATGAAAGATGATTATTAAGTAATGTTGGTTATATATCTTAGTTTTAGTCTTGGCATTATCTTGACGACTTCTGATATAAGGTTCTATATCAGGTTTTTTGGAGTAACAGAGATATTTTTATAATTTTTTCACAGATATTAATGTACTTTTAATACATTGGTTATTATGATGTATATCAATATAAAATTATTTACATATATATTTATTAATATACACTAAAAGGTAAGAGCATAAATATATGCTAGGAAATATCTTATTTAATCTACATGGAGGTTTGTTATGTCAAAAAGCGAAGATATCATCAATGACATTAAAGAAGGTTTGCATAAAATTGGCGATAAGTTATCAAGTGCAAAAGACGATTTAGCGCATAAAATTTCTGATGCAAAAGCAAGACATGATGTGAATGAAGTGGCTCATGATATTAAACATGAAATTAATAAAGACATTCGTGATCAAAAAATTGAAGCAGCAGAAGTAGCACATGATGCGAAAGAAGCTTTTTCTAAAGAAGCAGCACCTACTACAGATAAATAATTCTAAGTCGTTAGGAATATCTTGAGAGAGATATTTTTACTAAGATGAATGCAAGAAGCTCCCTTAACTTCAATAGGGAGCTTTTTTTGTGAGAAATGTTACTCGTTGCATCTGTTTTTTGTGCAATTCTTGTTTATTTTGAAGACTTTTCAAGGAGATTTCCTTGTAAATCAGTTTCTCCTTCTTTAAAGCGGTACGTATTCTTCGATTCTTGAGGTGAAAGGGAAGAATCTAAAGGATCAGGTTTCGGCAATGAATCTACACTATTTTCAAGAGAAATCGCCTCTACAGCAGAATATTGAGCAATATTAGGAATTCTGTTTTTAGGGATTTTAGGGGTGTTTTTCCATGATAATTGCTCAAGGAGTTTAGCAAACAGTACTTTTTCAGCAGTATGACCTTGAAATGCCGGCGAGAAGATCTCTACAGTAATGCCGGGTTGAATCTCTTTTAAATAACTAATACCGGAAGCCGTCGTAGGATCTTTGGAATAGAGGTAAATCGGCGCATTCCATAAACCTTTTAAATCTTCGGCTTTAGATGTTTTAGGCAGCTCTTTATCTTCGTGGTTATTGAGCGCTTGAATGGAAGTAATAACATTCTCTAAAGATTGCGGATGAATTTTAAGATAGGTGTCATTAAAGCGATAATCTCCCAGATATTGCGTGAGCTGATGATATCCATTTTGAATGCGATTGCCAGTTTTAAGAAAGAGCGCTTCGCTTGAAAGAATACGCTGAACTTCATTTTGATAAAATTGTTCAATTTCATTGATGCGAAACATTTGGTGTAAAGATATTTGATAGCGATTTTCAATGGTTTTGAGAGGTAACGTAATATCCGTTAAGACAATGGTATTGTTGAACTCATGCATCTTTGCAATACGAGTATCTTTTTCTTCTTCATTTTCCTCTTTCTTTACCATTGAAGCTTTATTATTGTTGTTAGAATCTGATTTTTCAGTTTTTTCAGCAATATTCTCGATGAGCTTTAATGTTTCCACAGCCTGCATCTGCTGTAAAATATCCTCTAATTCCGGGCTTTCTGTAAGCGCAATAACACTTTTTTGAATCTCCGGGAAATAACGATAGTAAACTGCATAAAAACCGTTATTTTCAGCGATTAATAAGTGTTGTGCATTTTCAAATAGAACGGTTTCAGAAGCTTCTGTTAATTGAGAGATATCAAAACTGTGAGTTTCATTTTGAGGAAGAATAAATAAATAGGTGAAGCTATCTATTTTTTGAATCTCACTGCTAGGCTCGGCATTTTGATAGAAAGAGAGGATTTCGATATCGCTATCTGTAGGATCGATGGTAATGCCGGCAATAGTAAACGCCGTTAAATCCGTATATTCAGGAATGCCGTAAATGAGCCCGTTACTCTGTGCGGGAGAGAGCTTTAAAGAGAGTTGATCGCTAATCTCATGCTCTACGCCCCAAAACTTTGTATCTAAAAGGGTACTGATATTGGGTAGTTCAAGGGGAATTTTATTAGATGCGGTGTTCTCATTCTCCTTATGTTCTATCGATAAAGATTCCTCGTCATTAGCGACATTCCTTGTATTCTCTGCAGATGCATTTTCGGATAAGGTTGTTTTCGAAAGGAGGAATCGTAACTCACAAGAAACTTGTTGGCACTCGGTATAATCTTGGCTAATAACTTCAATCGAGCCTTCTTTTAAAGGCGTGATATGAAATGTCGCGAGATTACTCAGTACAAGATTTTCTGGCGTAATAATGCCGTGATATTTTTCGCCCTCAATGACATAATCCATTGCCGGCATTTTAAAGGTGAAAACACTCTCTTGAAACGTTTGATAGATGCGATCTCTGAGTTGCTGCGTTTTGAGAGAAGAGATATCTGTTGCGGGATCATTGAAAGTGATCTCAATATTACTAGGAATATAATTTCCAGATTGAAGTTCAATGTTTTTTTCATTACCGCATGCTGTGAGGAGGATTGCACATACAATAACGCTCATACTTCGATATATATTCCAAGACTTCATCTGCATAATAGCTTCCTAATAATCATAAGTGGATAGTATAACGATGATCTTTTCAAATCGCGAGTCTGTTTTTAATCAGACAATACTATGAAAAATTATTTTTAAGCGTAAGGTGTTTTATAACGAAAAAATAAATAATTGGGATAATAAGTTCACAACTCAAAATCGGTAGTTGTATATTTACTGAAACTATCTTAATTTAAATTGTTTAATGTTTAAATTATCTAATTTGAACGTCTTTGAAGTTTTTGAAAATAATATTTATAAATGTAGCTTAAAACGGTGGGTTAAAAGGGATCATGGCAAAAAGAGATATCAACACAGAGTTAGGGTTTAGCAGTAAAATTTTATCAACTGATAAGAATCATCCAGATGTGCATGGTGCGATGAATACCCCAATTTATCGTAGTGCGGCATTTGAGTTTCCTGATTCAAAATCTATTGCCGATGCGTTTCAAAATAAAGAAGCGATCGCATCTCATACCTATTCCCGTATTACGAACCCAACTGTTGAAGCTTTAGAGAATAAGATTAAGGCTGTTTCTGGTGCAAAAGATGTCATGATGCTCAGTAGTGGCATGGCAGCAATCTCGAATACTTTTATGGCACTCAGCTATGCTGGCAGTAACATTGTGACTTCTCCGCATCTTTTCGGAAATACTTTTGCCTTTTTCCAATATACATTGGCAGAATTTGGCGTAGAAGTACGTTTTGTCAATACCGATAATGTGGCAGAAATTGACGCGGCGATTGATGAAAATACTTGCGCATTTTTCTGCGAAGTGATGACCAATCCCCATCTTGAGATTGCAGATTTAGTAGCAATTAAGAAAATTCTCACAAAACATCATGTGCCATTAGTTGTGGATTCTACCGTGATTCCTTGGGGTGGATTTGATGCCGGTAAATGGGGCGTGGATATTGAGGTAGTTTCTACTACAAAATATGTTTCCGGCGGCGCAACGAGCTTGGGCGGTGCGATTTTAGATTATGGAAGCTTTGATTGGTCGCATAATAAGCGTTTACAAAAAGTTGCTTCTCCGGCACCATATTCGGCATTCATGTTCAAAATTAAGCGTGAAATTGCGCGAAACTTTGGGGCCTGTATGGATCCTGATAGTGCATATTCACAAAGCATGGGAATGGAAACATTAAAAGTTCGTTATGAAGCGGTCAGTAGTTCTGCTTTTGCGCTTGCAACATTTTTAGAATCACAATCTAAAGTCGCAAAAGTGGGTTATCCAAAACTTGAAAGCTTCCCTTACAAAGCATTAAGCGATCAGTTCTTTACCGGCAATCCTGGCGCAATGTTGACATTTAATCTTGCATCAAGAGAAGAATGTTTTGCATTTTTGGACCAATTAAAACTTATTCGCCGTGCAACGAATCTCTTTGATAATCGCACTTTGATTATTCACCCTGAATCTACTATTTACGGATCGTTCACGCAAGAGATGAAAGAAGTGATGGGGATTGATCCAACACTTATTCGTTTATCTGTAGGATTAGAAGAAGTAGAAGATTTGAAAGCAGATATCGAACAGGCTTTACAAGCCGTTCAAGCTTAAAATAGAAAATAGAGAATAGAGAATAGAGAATAAAAGCGTAGAAAATTGACGAGAAAGGATTGAGAAACACTCAATCCTTTTTTATTGAATCAGTTTATTTGTCACGGCAAATACAGCAGCTTCTACGCGACTGGAAACATCCATCTTACGAAGAATATTTTGTATATGTATTTTGACAGTGCTTTCGGAAATATTTAATTCTCTAGCAATCTGTTTATTACTATCTCCTTTAATCAGCCATGTTAAAATTTCTCGCTCTCTCGGGGTAATGTGAGTAGTATCGACATCTTGTGAAATGGGATGAAGCGTATCATCCATAATTTGAAAGAGAGATTCTGAGGAGATCACTTTTTGAATGGTGGGGACTTTAAAGTATGCCGATTTTTTCTCTAATTCTAAATCTTCCTGATGACTGAAAAAAATAATCTTTAAAGCAGGATAGCTACGAGAAATTCTTTTTAAAATAGTAAAGAGATGGTCATTATGTAAGACTGATTTTTCAAGAAAAAGCAGATCAATCCTCTGATCCTGAAGATCTTGCTGGGATTGATAATCTAACTCTGATACCGCAGTGATTGTTAATGCGTTTTTAGCATATTGAGAGAGCAGATATTGGATTTTTTCACGAAACAGACGATTCTGATCTACAACGAGAACAGAATAGGAAGTTTGCTGTACTTTAGAAATATTTTGCATAAAGTTGTCGCTTTAAACGTGCTGAGTTTTATGGTGCTATCCGAAATCGCTAATACCCAAAGTTCACTCATCACCAAGGTCATTGCTAACGGGGCATCCTGATAACCGATATCAGTGTAGAGAGTGATTGGGAAAATATTCTTGTAAAGATATCTAATATAAAGTTATCTTCCGCCAAGAAATGAGTGTCAGTTTAAATAAAACTCAGTCACGTAAAATTAATCATATTACGTATCATACCGATATTTGAAAATATAATCCTGATTGTAATTTACAAAACATTGACAAATAAACAAGAGAAGCCTCATCTACCTCCCTTATGAAGTAATATTTGTGAGGTAATATTACTTCTATAGTCATTATTGCTACAATCATTTTTCTCACAATATAAATATCGATAATGTCATTGATATACTGAGCTATGATCTATGTTTCGATATATTCCGATATCAGGTATTACAAAGGGATTTTAATATAATGACTCGTTCTATTTCAGCAAGAAACCAATTTTTAGGAAAGGTGAGTGCGATTTTTGAAGGAAGTGTGAATAATGAAATTATTATTACATTAGAAACCGGCGATGAGATTGTAACCGTCATCACAAAGCAGAGTAGCCAAGCGATGAAGATTGCTTTAGATCGGGAAGTTTTAGCGATTATTAAAGCGCCTTCCATGATTTTAGCGAAGCCTAATTCAGGATTTCTATTTTCTGCACGGAATCAATTTTTCGGCACGATTGTGAATATCACGAAAGGGGCCGTGAATAGCTCTGTGGGTTTTGATACGGCGAAAGGTTTACGTTTAACGGCTATTATCACCAATGATAGCCTTGATGAAATGCAGTTCACAGTTGGCTCAGAAGTATTAGGATTAATGAAGGCTTCTAATATTATTCTCGCGACAAAAGAAAATTAAAATAGTGATTATTGTTAAAAAAGGATACGATATATCGTTTTCAGGGATAATAGATAGAATTATCCTCATAAATAAAACAGAATATACATTCAATATCCTTATAAAATATGTTTGTCATGAATCTGTTTATGGTTTATTTAAAAAATAGAATGGTTCAAATCATTGTTAAGTAATGTTGTTAAAGAATGGAGTGAGTTTGTTATGAAAAAATTATTATTAAGTTCCGTAGCACTTTTAGTAATTGCTGCATGTTCAGGGAAAGGAAATATTATGACGCAACAAGATACTAAAATTCCAACTGTGGTAGATTTACAGCATCATAACTATGAGCTAACAGCGATTAACGGCAAAGAGTTTGAAACAGCAGATGGCAGCTTATCTCCACATATCGCATTTGGAGAAGATATGAATATTAATGGTGAGATGTGTAATAATTTCTTTGGAAAAGCGCAACTGACAGCGCGTGGTGTAATTAGAGCGACTGGCATGGGAATGACACGTAAATTCTGTTCTGATTCAACGCTAAATAACTTAGATGGCGATATCGTAGAACTCTTAGATAACGGTGCTGAGATTATCATGTCTAACAATGGTCAATATATCCGTATTTCTAATACCAGAATCTCTTTAGAGTTTAAGCTTGCCGATAAGATGTAATAACTTGGACACCGGCATTATTGAGATACTCAAAGTAGAATATATTGCATAAGGTATTCCAAAAGGCATTTGGCGCAAAGCATTTAAAACTAGGTATTAAAAAAGGGAAATCACTGGAGATTTCCCTTTTTTGTATCTCTGTATTCTACTGAATTATTAAATTATTACCAACTCTTCATCAGCCTATAACTTATGAAATGAAAGTTTCTTAAACCGATTCCACTATATTTCATACCGTTCATGCACTTTTTGAAGATCTACATTAAACACTACAGTAAGAAGAAATAAGCGTAAATTGTTAAAATTCCGACGCAGCAGAGATTCAAAACACCACCTGCAAGCATCATATCTTTTTGACGAAGATGTCCTGTACCAAACACAATGGCATTGGGAGGCGTTGCAATCGGCAGCATGAAAGCACACGAAGCACCGAGTCCAATCATGAGCACGAGCACTTCTTGGGGCATTCCCATTTCAGCAGCAACCGCAGCAAATACCGGCACTAAAAGCGCAGCAGAAGCGGTATTACTCGTGAATTCCGTAAGAATAATAATAAAGATCACCACCACAAGAATCACGACAAGCGGATGCGATTGACCGAAAATCTCCGCAACGGTATTTCCTAAAATTGCGGAAGCACCTGAACCGCCGATGATTGCGCTTAGTGTTAAACCACCACCGAAGAGGAATAATACGCCCCAATCCGTGTTTTCAGAAACATCTTGCCATGAAGCAAGTCCAAGAATCACAACAGATACGGCGCAAGCAATTGCCACAAATGTATCTGGTGAAGTGATGCCGAAGTGTGTTTTTAATTGACCGCCAAAGATCCAAGCAAGTGCCGTTACAATGAAAAGAATCGTTGCTAAAACACGTGGTAGAGTCCAAGGAATCACTTCATCTGTGATATTAATGCGCATATTAAGTTTTGGTCTAAAGATAATGTAGAGCACTAAAAACATCACCGGCATTAAGACAAGCATCATTGGAATCCCAACAGAGAACCAATCATCAAAGCTATAACCAAGCGCTGTTGCCGCAATGGCATTTGGCGGGGAACCCACTAACGTTCCAAGACCACCGATACTTGCGGAATAAGCGATTCCAAGCAAAATGAACACGAATGTGCCACGCTCTTTACTAAAATCAAGGCTGCTCATAATGCCAAGCGCAAGCGGTAACATCATCGCTGCAGTTGCCGTGTTACTAATCCACATGGATAAACCGGCAGTGACGAAAAAGAGGGAGAAAACGGTAATTCCTAAATGCCCCTTAGAAAGGCGAATCATAAAGAGCGCAATTTTACGGTCAATTTTCTGCATGTGAAGCGCAGTTGCTAACGCAAATCCTCCAAAGAAGAGGAAGATAATAGGATCTGCAAAGTTTGTGAGAGAACTTTTCAAGGTTACAGTTTCAGGCACGCCTAAAAGGACAGCAGATAATGGCACCATTAATGCCGTAATCGTCGTATGCACAACTTCCGTTAACCACAGCGCACCAATGAAAAAGAGGATAATTAATCCCTTATTCGCTTGCTCTGTAAAGGGAAGATAGCGATAAATAACGGCACAAATAGTGGCAATAATTGCGATGCCAATTAAAGATCTTAAGACTTTCGATAATACAAATCGAGGATTTTCCCCCATTAAAATATCGGGATTTGGGGATGAATGATCCATCAATAAACTCCTTTGTTGAATATAAGTTATATTCTTATAAATTGATAACATCGGTCTTTATAGTGGATAGATTCCTGAAATGCAATATCCTAAATAATAATCAGGCTATTTCTTGCAATTTTTATGACTTTTATCTTTAAATTTAAATATATTTATGTAAATTAATCCCATTAAGAGTATATGTGCATAAATTATTACTAATACTATAAATTTTATTCGGTATACTAAATGCGTGAACTATAAAGCAATTTAAAAAGTCTTATGAGATTTTTTAAATTGCTCATTAGTTTGAGAATTTATGGGGTTTTAAATTGTTATTTTTATTTAGAGGGAAACAGGTATGGATCGCGCGATCAAAAATTGGTGGGTTTGGGTTCTGATGGGAATTCTTTATCTCGTAATGAGTGGATTTTTCTTTTTTAAACCATTAGAAAGCTTTGTGGTTTTATCACAATTCATGGTAGCTCTTTTCTTTGTGACGGGGGTTTTTGAAATTATCTCCTCTTTAACGAATAGAACCGTAAGCGGATGGGGCTTTAACCTTGCAATGGGTGTATTACAAGTGCTCATTGGTGGCTACCTCATGAAACACGCAAGTGAAGGTCTTCCTGAAATGATGATGGTTTTCCTCATTATGTTCTGGTTGATTTTCTACGGTATTTCAGCGATCTCTTTCTCATTTAGCCTCAAAAAAATGGGTATTGGCACTTGGTGGTTAACACTGATCGTTGGTATTTTGGCATTGATCGTTGGTATGGGAATTCCTTATACACCAGCAAGTGGTGTTGCATTTATGACGATTTTATTAGGGGCTTTCTCCTTAATGTTCGGAATTTACAGCATCTTCTTTGGTTTTGCAGTGCGCAAAGCAAGAGTGTAAGCCATATTATTTAGTACTGATTCAGTAGTAACGCTCTGAAAGAGAAGATTCTTTACTGAATCAAAATGTATTAAACAATGAGTATTAAATATAGAAAGGGCGACTTAATTCAAGTTCGCCCTTTTATTTTGTCATTATCCGAGCTATAGTAATATTCGTTGAATATCTTGATGGATATTTACAATTGAGTAATTCGATTTATCTTTGGGGCAGGGTGCAGAATGTCATATTCTTATTCCCGACCGGCGGTGATAGTCCGCGAGCGCAAGCTGATCTTGGTGAAATTCCAAAACCGACAGTATAGTCTGGATGATAAAAGATAAGTGGGTTTCTAACGTAATGAGAATAAAATCGTTACGAAAATGGATGAGCAGTAAAGTTTGAATCATTCACCAAATGAAGTTAAAAGTTTTAACAGAGCAGTTTCAATCGGCTTAGAGTTTAAGAAATTGAGTTTAAGAAATTTTACTTAATAAACGATAAGACGAAAGAAACGGATCTTTTCATAAATCAGCATCATTCATAGAAGCTCTATGCAGTGTTGATGAATAAAATGAAGATAAAACGACAGAGATTTGGCAAATGACACGAATTTTACAAGGTTAAGAACAGATTTAAATCGTTCATAACAAACTCAAAATTACCGGCAGATGGTTTATGTTTTCCATAAACTATAAAAATGTAAGACCGCAATGACGCTAATCCACCCGCTCATGAAATCATTAAGCCCCATATTAAAGTGACTTTAAATGGGGTTTTTTAGTGTCTAAAGAAAACAGTACAAAAACAGAAGATCAGCAATTTTTGCTCGAAGCCATTGAGCTTGCCAAGCAAGGTTACGGCAGAGTGTCGCCTAATCCTTATGTCGGCGCGCTTTTAGTTAAAAATGGCATTGTGATTGGTCGTGGATTTCATCAAGCTTCCGGTTGTGCACATGCAGAAGTAATGGCGATTGAAGATGCGAAAGCGAATGGCCATGATCTTCAAGGTGCAACACTTTACGTAACGCTTGAACCTTGCTGTTTTCACGGTAAAACACCGGCATGTACCGATCTTATTTTAAATTCGGGCATTCAGAAAGTCATTACGGCAATGGAAGATCCGAATCCAAATGTTGCCGGCAAAGGACATGAAATTTTGCGAAATGCCGGTATTATTGTCGAAACGAACCTATTAACCTTTGAAGCGAGCGAGCTTTCTCGGCATTTTATTCTCAATCAAACGCTAAAACGTCCATTTGTTACTCTAAAGGCGGCATTGAGTTTAGATGGGAAAATTGCCACAAAAACCAAAGATTCCAAATGGATTACCGGCAGTGAAGCACGCAAGAAAGGGCATTTTTATCGGGGATTACATGACGCGATTTTAGTTGGCAAAGGCACCTTACTTGAAGATGATCCGGCATTAACGGTGCGTTATGAATTTGAAGCTCAAGCGCCGGCACGCATTCTTCTTCTGAATAACTTTACCGGCATTACAGAAGAGATTGTGAAGCGTTACCAGTTTTTTGATACCAATCTTGCGCCTTCCATTATCTGCTTTGATGAAAACTTTTCGCCGAGCGAAGCTTTAGAAGCTCTGATATTAGAGAAAGGTATCACACTTGCACCATTGCCGAAATCAACGCCGGAATGCCTTTTAGCATATTGTATGAATGCCGGCATTATGAGTCTGTTTATCGAAGGTGGCGCCGGTATTTACAGTGCTTTTATGCAAGCAGATTTAGTCGATGAATTTTTACTGTTTTATGGCCCAAAATTGATCGGCAGTTCCGAAGCCTTAGAAATCTGGGGCAATAGCACCGTTGAGAATCTACAAGATGCGCCACAAGTCAAAATCCAATCCGTAGAACTCTGCGGAGAATCCTTTTTAACCGTTGCAACAAGGGAGCGATAGATGTTTACCGGAATTATCGAAGAGCGTGGAGAAATTTCCAACATTGTTCATCAAGCCAATATTACGAGAATTACCATCAAAGCGCATGTCGTTCTATCGGACGTTAAACTCGGCGATAGCATTGCTGTAAATGGTGTCTGTTTAACGGTGACGGAATTTGGCGATCGCTTTTTTAATGCGGACTTAATGCCGGAAACTTTGAAGAAAACAGGATTTGATCAATACAAGAAAGGCACTTTAGTCAATTTAGAAAGAGCACTCAGAGTTGGCGATCGTTTAGGCGGACATATGGTCAGCGGTCATATTGATGGCGAAGCGAAATTGCTGAAAATTGATGATTTAGGGGATATCCGTGAGCTCACTTTTGAGCTAAAAGTACCGCATGAAGGATTGATTATTCCCAAAGGTTCCATCGCTATTGATGGCATTAGTTTAACGATTATCAGCGTTACAAATACCACGTTTAAAGTCGGCATTATTCCGCACACCTTTGAGCATACAAACTTACAAAAATTACAGATCGGCGGACGAATCAATATCGAATTCGACATGATCGGGAAATATATCAAAGCCCAACAACCAGAGAAGAGTGCGCTCGATTATCAGCAGCTTTCTAATTGGGGCTATTAAAGATTAAGAGCTATTTAATAGAGCTTTCATGAATACTATTTATATTGATGGTTTTAAGGGAACAATTAACAAGCTGAATTAGATAGATTAGCGGGCGAGAAGTCATTAAAAGCATGCAAACATTCCCTCCCGCCACAATTGAGCTGTAAAAGTATCGTAAAAACTCCAATTGCTCATAAAAAACAACTGAATAATTTCTAGTTTTAAACATTAAAAAAGATAACAAGAGATCGACAGATTTCATGACAACACAGGGAAATAGATTAAATGACAACAATATTTCAAGAATATGGTTCTATTGAAAGAGTGATTCAGGCCATCGATTTTATGAAAAAAGGTGGCATGATTATTATCACAGATGATGCTTCTCGGGAAAATGAAGGAGATTTGGTCATGCCGGCAGAAACGATTACGGCGAAAGACACCAACTTTATGATTCGCCAAGCGGGCGGTTTGATCTGTGCACCTATTTCAAAAGAGTATGCAGATCGCTTAGAGCTAAAACCGATGGTCGTAGACAATAAAGATCCGTATAAAACGGCATTTACAGTCACAATCGACTTGGCAACCACGCATACCGGCATTTCGGCTTTTGAACGCACGGAAACCCTCAATGCTTTGGTGGATGATTCTTTATCTGCAAAAGATTTTAATCGCCCAGGTCATATTTTCCCACTGATTGCCAAAGATGGTGGTGTTCTTGAACGCCGAGGTCATACAGAAGCATCTATAGATATTGTGACATTAGCAGGATTTAAACCGGCGGCCGTGATCTGCGAAATCTTGAAAGAAGATGGCGAAATGGCACGTCAAAATGATCTGCAAACTTATGCCAAAGAGCACCAATTACCGCTCATTTCGATTCAAGATATTGTGAATTACCGTTTAATGGTAGAAGACAAAGATGTCTTAATGCCGCTTAGTAACGCCTCGCTTCCAACGGCATTTGGCGAATTTCAGATTTACACTTTCCCCAATAAAAATGGCGGAGAGCCACATATTGCGTTAGTAAACAAAAATCATGATTCGAGCAAAGTGGCGACAGTAAGAATTCATTCAGAATGTTTAACCGGCGATGTGTTTTCTTCTGTGAAATGTGATTGCCATGCGCAATTAGAATTTGGCATGAAAGAAACGGCAGAAGCGGAGAACGGCATTTTGCTCTATCTCCGTCAAGAAGGTCGCGGGATTGGCATTGTGGAGAAATTAAAAGCATATCAATTGCAAGAGCAAGGCTTTGATACCATTGTCGCCAATCAAATGCTCGGTCATGGCGCTGATGAGAGAACCTATGATGAAGCGGCAAAAATGCTGAAATTTTTTAAGGCGGAAAAAGTACAGCTTCTCACAAATAACCCTGACAAAATCTCAGCAATCGAAACTGCCGGCATTGAGATCGAAAGACAAGGAACGCCAAGATTCGAAACCTCAGAAAATGAGTCGTATCTCAATATCAAACGTGACCAAATGGGACATGATTTATAAAGAATCAGGTCTTAGTAAAAACAATCATTAAAAAATGACTATCTATAAATATCAAAATGTCGCTATTTTAGTGTGGAATTAAAAAAGGATAAATACCGCTAGCACAGAAGATATAAAAGAATACAAAGATTTATCAAAGTGATACGGCGATCTATCTCTATTTCTATTAAGTAGTCAAAATAGCTAAAGTTTTAAAAAGAGTTTTATAACTGCTGGCGAGCGATACATCAAAGCATGCAAGCATTCGACCCAGCCACGCATCAGCCCATATTAGACAATGAAAAACAATAGAGTATTTAAACAGCATTGATTCAATGTCATAAAGAAAAATGTCATAAAAAAAATTTTAGAAGTTCAGCAATACAAACACAACCATCAAATTCAACAACAAATTTCAATAACAAAAAGGAAATATTATGAAAGTATTAGAAGGTCAGTTATCAGTTAAAGGTAAAAAAATCGCAATTGTTGCAGGTCGTTTCAATAGCTTAATTACAAAACAGCTTATTGATGGCGCAAAAGATGGTTTATTACGTAGCGGAATTAGCGAAGACGATATTACCCTTGCATGGGTTCCGGGCGCTTATGAGATTCCTTTAATTGCGAAAAAGTTTGCAGAAAAAGCGGAATATGATGCCGTGATCTGCTTAGGTGCCGTGATTCGTGGCGCAACAGCACACTTTGATTATGTTGCCGGCGAAGCTGCGAAAGGGATTAGTAAAATCTCTTTAGATAGTGGAAAACCTGTGATGTTTGGTGTTTTAACGGTGGATACGATTGAGCAAGCATTAGAGAGAGCGGGAACGAAAGCCGGCAATAACGGTTTTTCAGCGGCAATGGGCGTTGTTGAAATGCTAAGTTTAATTGATGAGATTGCGTAAGAAAGGAACGTATAACGATTCCTTTTGCATTCTAATCTTGCTATCATGACGGCGGAATGAGGATCAGTGCCAAGATAAAGATAATAAATAATGCATTGAATTAATCCTCAAATAAAAGATTTTTAATGGTTTTAGCAGATTATTTTTTATTAAACTTAGGAGGCAACATGAGTAACATTAACTCATTAAATACCCTTTCTACCTTAGATGTTGGTGGAAAAGAGTATCATTATCACTCAATCAAAAAAGCGGAAGAGAAATTAGGAGATTTATCTAAACTTCCTAAATCTATGAAAGTTCTTCTCGAGAACTTACTTCGCTTTGAAGACAATATCACTGTAAACGCAGACGATATTGCAGCAATTGGTGAGTGGGCTCGTAATCGTTCATCTAAACGTGAAATTCAATATCGTCCTGCACGTGTTTTAATGCAAGACTTTACAGGTGTTCCGGCAGTTGTTGACTTGGCGGCAATGCGTGATGCAATGGTAAAAGCGGGCGGAGATGCAAAGCATATCAATCCTCTTGCACCTGTTGATCTTGTGATTGACCACTCAGTAATGATCGATACATTCGGTACAAAAGAATCATTTGACGAAAACGTGAAGCTCGAAATGGAGCGTAACGGTGAACGTTATGAATTCCTTAAATGGGGTCAAAATGCATTTGATAACTTCCGCGTTGTACCACCAGGAACTGGTATCTGTCACCAAGTAAACTTAGAATTCTTATCACAAGTTGCTTGGACAAACCAAAAAGATGGTAAAACATGGATCATGCCGGATACTTGCGTAGGAACTGACTCACATACACCAATGGTGAATGGTCTTTCAGTACTTGCTTGGGGCGTGGGTGGTATCGAAGCGGAAGCTGCGATCTTAGGTCAGCCAATCTCAATGGTCATTCCTGAAGTTGTTGGTTTTAAATTAACAGGTAAACTTCAAGAAGGCGTTACAGCAACTGACTTAGTATTAACAATTGTTGAAATGCTTCGTCAAAAAGGGGTTGTTGGTAAATTCGTTGAGTACTACGGTGATGGATTGAAAGATCTTCCACTTGCAGACCGTGCGACAATTTCTAACATGGCGCCAGAATACGGTGCAACGGTTGGTTTCTTCCCAGTAGATGATATTACACTTGATTACATGCGTTTAACTGGCCGTGATCCTGAAGTAATCGCTCGTACTGAAGCGTATGCGAAAGAGCAAGGTTTCTGGGGTAATGATGGCGATGAGCCAGTATTTACAGATACTTTAGAACTTGATCTTGGTTCAGTAGTTCCAAGTATGTCAGGTCCAAAACGTCCACAAGATCGTGTAACTTTACCAGGTCTTAAAGATGCATTTGATAAATTCGTAGCTGATAGCAACGATGACATCACAAAAACAGCGGATATCTATCTTAACGATAAAGAAGAAACATTGCATCAAGGTGATGTAGTATTTGCGGCAATTACGTCATGTACAAATACTTCAAACCCAAGCGTGATGATGGCGGCAGGTTTAGTGGCTGAAAAAGCTGCAAAACTTGGTTTAACACGTAAACCATGGGTGAAAACTTCACTTGCTCCGGGATCAAAAGTTGTAAGCGAATACCTTGAGAAAGCAGGTTTAACGAAATATCTTGATGAAGTTGGCTTCAACTTAACAGGATATGGTTGTACTGCATGTATCGGTAACTCAGGTCCATTAATCAAAGAAGTTGGTGAAGCAATTGATGCAAACGACTTCACAATGGCTGCTGTTATTTCAGGTAACCGTAACTTTGAAGGTCGTATCCATCCACAAATCAAAACGAACTGGATTGCTTCACCTCCATTAGTTGTTGCATTTGCACTTGCGGGAACAACGCGTATTGATATTGCGAAAGATCCCATTGCAAAAGATAAAGATGGTAATGATGTATTCTTAAAAGATATTTGGCCTTCTAACCAAGAAATTGCAGATGCAGTTGCGAAAGTGGATGGTTCAATGTTCCGTAAAGGATATGATGGCGTATTTGACGGTGATGCTCACTGGCAAGGCCTTGATGTTGCGCAAACTGAAACATTCCAATGGAATGATCAATCGACATACGTTCAACATCCTCCATATTTTGAAAATATTGACAAGCCAATTCAATCGCTTAAATCTATCGAAAATGCAAACGTATTAGCATACTTCGGTGATTCAATCACAACTGACCATATTTCACCTGCAGGTGTAATTATGGCGGGTGCGCCGGCGGGTCTTTATCTTCAAGAAAAAGGTGTAACACCTAAAGACTTCAACTCTTACGGTTCACGTCGTGGTAACCACCAAGTGATGATCCGCGGTACATTTGCGAATATTCGTATTCGTAACAAAATGTTAACGGACGTTGAAGGCGGATATACGAAGCATATTCCTACAGGCGAAACAATGCCGATTTATGATGCAGCAATGCGTTATGAAGCAGAGAATACGCCATTAATCGTATTAGCAGGTAAAGAGTACGGATCAGGCTCAAGCCGTGACTGGGCTGCAAAAGGACCAAATCTTTTAGGCGTTAAAGCTGTAATTGCTGAAAGCTATGAAAGAATTCACCGTTCGAACTTAATCGGTATGGGAATCCTTGCGCTTCAGTACAAAGATGGTCAAAATGCAGAAAGCCTTGGTTTAACAGGCGAAGAAGCATTTACAATCAACTTTGATGACAGCATCAAGCCAGGTCAAGACATTGAAGTATCTGCGAAGAAAGCAGATGGTACAGTTGTAAACTTCACGGTTCTTTGCCGTATTGATACGCTTAATGAAGTAGATTACTTCAAATCAGGTGGTATCTTACATTATGTTCTTCGTCAAATGATTGCTGAACACAAGTAGATGTAACTTGATTTAGATTTACAATAAAATATTTAATAATAAAAGAGATGCTAATAGGCATCTCTTTTTGTTTTCTTGTGATATTATTCATTAATAGATTTTTAATTGTAAAGAAAGGGTTAAGCTAGATGAAATCAATTTTAAAAATAACTTCTCTCATCGCTGTAGTTACAATGATCACAGCATGTTCTACTTGGAATAATATGGATTCTCAAGAAAAAGGAACAGTAGTAGGTGTTGGTGCAGGAGCTGTTGCGGGTGCCGCATTAACAGATGGGAAAGTACTCGGAACAGGTATTGGCGCTGCATTTGGTGGTTTAATTGGTAATGAAGTAGGTAAAGAACTGTAAGTAAATTCATACTATTAATGAGTATGTTTAAACTCTCTTTGAGAGTTACTTAAATATTTTTGAGTATTAGCCTCGTTATACTATATAAGTTAGCGAGGCTTTCTTTTTTGAATGACTAACATAACTGATCTGATAGGTTTCTCTTTGAAATCCTATGTGGTCGTAAACAATAAATTAAAACATATAATGAAATTAGAAAACTTATCGATTCCTAACTGGTATTCTTTAGAGCAGTTATTTGCCATGATAGGCGAACCAAATACATTAATTTTTCAGAATATCTCTCATTTATTAGAAATAGATTCATTAACAGTCGGCTTAGAGCAGATGGATCCTAATTTTTCAGTAAATCTCATCTCTTTAGAAGATACAATTGATTATACGATTTGCGATAGCGAGAAGAATATCGCATATTGCCGAAAAGTAGAGCTTCAACTGTCAGGTAAAGCTGTAGTATATGCAGAAAGTATTTGTGACCTAACTTCAGATATCTGGAAGGAATACCTTCATTGCGGCACTAATTCTTTGGGAAGATCTCTATTTTCTTCTACAAATCCTTTAAAACGCTCTTCATTCAAGTATGCATTATTTTCAGAGAACCATTTACCCGTTCATCTTGCAAAAGAATATTCAGAAAAACAGATCGCTATCATTGCTCGACGGTCCTACTTTATAAAAAATCATCAAAAACTGTGGATTACAGAATGGTTTTTACCTAGTTTAATCAAAAATAGCATGTGAAATAGGTAAATAATTATTATTTATGTAATAATAAAAATATCGAATTAAATTAATAATATAGTTATTAACAATTATACCAATATTACATCAATTAGTAAATATTATCAACTAATAGTAACAAATGTTAATTGTTTGTAGCCTCCTATAATTAAAGATATTTTTTTAAGGAATATGATGAGTGTACGATTAATGAGAATTTTCAGATCGGTTGCCGAGCATTATAGCTTTAGTAAAGCAGCTGAAGAACTTGAGATTACTAGACCAGCGATCAGTCAAGCGATCACTCAACTCGAAGAATCTTTAGATGTTAAACTATTTAACCGTACAACTAGAAGCGTTAAATTGACTCCAGAAGGCAGTTTATACTTTCATCATGTGGTTGATATCCTTGAGAGAATAGAGCTAATGGAAGATCAATTAAAATTACCTTTTCAAGGGCCTGTTGGAAGGGTTCGAATAGATACAACTCCTGCAATAGCGAGAGGTTTCTTATTACCCCTTATTACTAGTTTTCAAGAAAAGTACCCTAATATTGAAATATTACTAGGAACACATAGCTACCACGCTGATTTTAATGAATCTGCTATCGATTTTATGCTTCAAGTAGGAGATATCTCTAATCCATCAGGGGATGGTTCAAATCAGGACTTAGTATGTCATGTATTGGATGATGTGCATTTTATCTGTTGTGCATCACCTGATTATTTAAATGCACATGGAACTCCTACCACACTAGAGGAATTGGAGCGTCATACAGCTATTAACCATTTCTCCATAAGTACAGGGAGAACTTATCCATGGGTGTTTTTAAAAAATAAAAACTTAAAATATATCCGCATCAATCATAATATAGCAGTAACAGATTCGGAGATGACTTTGGCATATACTTTAGCGGGTAAAGGAATTTCTGTACTGCCATATTATTTAGCAATCAAATATATTCAAACAGGTGAGTTAATTCCTGTGTTAGAAGATTTTCCTTTAGCAACAAGGCCTTTAAATCTCTTGTATTCCAAAAATAAAGTAATGAGCCAGCGTTCGAAAACCTTTATAAAATGGTTAATTCATCGTGGAGAAGAAGATCAGAAACTTAAGGAGCAGTAATTAAAATTGAATATTTTATCCAGTCTTTGAGGATATGCATGATCAGCTGGAAGTTATTTAGTGGGTCAGCAGTCAATGAAAAAGCCAAACAGTTGTTTGGCTTTTTCTATCCATTATTTTTAAAGGCACTTTCCGATGTTAACTATCTTTTGATGATGTATTTAAAGAAGGATCTACTTGGGTGGTAGAAAAATCAGCTGCCGCTGTAAATAGTACATCTGTCGAGGAGTTTAGACCTGTTTCTGCTGAATCCTGTATGACTCCTACGACATAACCTATCACAACAAGTTGCATTGCAATATCATTATCAATATTAAAAAGGGCACAGGCTAGAGGAATAAGAAGTAATGATCCTCCAGCAACTCCAGAAGCACCGCAAGCGCCAATCGTTGCAAATAGGCTTAAGAGAAGTGCAGAAAGAAAATCTACTTCAATTCCTAATGTGTGCACGGCTGCCAATGTGAAAATAGTGATTGTTACAGCAGCGCCCGCCATATTAATGGTTGCGCCAAGCGGAATAGATACGGCATAAATCTCTTCACGAATTCCAAGTTTACGACTGAGTTCAATATTTACAGGAATGTTAGCGGCTGAGCTTCGAGTAAAGAAAGCAGTAATACCACTCTCTTTTAAACATTGAAATACTAATGGGTAAGGATTTTTGCGAATCATCAAAAATACGAGAAGAGGATTCACAATAAATGCAACAATTGCCATGGCAATCAATAACACAACGACTAATTCCAAATAAGCCTTAATACCTTCAAAACCTGTTTCTGCAATAGTGACTGATACTAGTCCAAAAACACCAATAGGAGCAATGAGAATGACTTTCTTAATCACGCTCGTGACGAGCTCTGCAAAATCCTGAAATAGATTACGTGTGGATTCACGAGTATTTCTAAGGGCGAAGCCAAATAAAACACCCCAAGAGATTAATCCTATATAGTTCGCATTCACTAAAGCACTTACAGGATTATCGACCATATTCATGAATAAGGTTCTTAAAACTTCTGTAATATCCGCAGGACCTCTTGCTTCAGCAGGTGGAATATCTAAAGGGACAGATATCGGATGAATAAAGCTGATAGTGACTGCAACTAATGCCGCTAAAAATGTTCCACATACATACAGTAAAAGGACTTTTTTCATCGTTCCGCCACTATCATGCTTTTGATAGTTAGAGATTGCGGCAATAATCAGTGTAAATATCAGAATGGGGGCGATAGCCTTTAACGCACCGATGAAAAATTGACCGGCAATTCCTACCGATAGCGCAATATTTTCCGGGAATAAAAAACCGACAATAACCCCTAAAATAAGGCCTAATAATATTTGTTGCACAAGGCTAAAACGATTAATAAATTTGAATAATAAACGCATTTTAAATAAATCCTCAAAAATAATACATTTTGAGGATAGCTTAAGATTTATATAGTAACAAGCAGTTAACCTATTAAATTATTCTGCAACCATCTTTCGACAATAATGGCTGCCGAAATTGCATCTAACATCCCTTTTTTTCCTTTTTGTGAAGGCTTAATAAACGCTTCACTTTGGGCAGAGGAATGAGATTCATCCACTTCAAAGACAGGTAAGCCAAAACGACCATGAAGTCGGTTCATGAATTTACGAATAATTTTCAAGTGCTCTGTTTCAGTGCCATCTTGGGTATAAGGAATTCCCACAATAAAAGCATCCGGTTGCCATTCATCTAAAAGCTTTTGAATATCTTCCCATTGTGGTTGATTATTGGTGACTTTTAAAATAGTGACAGGTTGTGCTGTTTCAGTTAAAAGATTACCAACAGCGATCCCGAGATTTTTAGTGCCAAAATCAAAGCCTAAGACAATTTCTAAGGCTTGATTTTCTTTTAAGTTCCCTAAAGTAGGAACTCTCTTTTCATGTTGAATCATTCTTAATCTAACTCTGTTACAAAATCTGTATAGCAAGGTTTCGGGAAAGGTAAGGGCGTCTTATCTGGATATCCGTACCAAAATAAGCCCTCAATAGCTTCCTTTTTAGGATCAATATTAAAGAGCTTGTATACTTCTTCTGCAAAAATAAGTGATCCTGTCGACCATTTCGAACCGATACCATCATCTGCTAATGACTGCATCATGATATACAGCGCAATACTTAAAGTCGCATAATCTTCATGAGCTGTTTTTTCATCAGATGCGATTTTTCGAGTTGCTAAAACCCAGCCCGGAATAGATTTCCAGCGATTGAGTTTCGTTGCCGCTGATTGGGGATCTCGATCTGAAAATGCTTGTTCCGCATACTGTAAGAATCTTGCTTTAGACTCAGATCCTATGAGATAAAACTGACAAGGTTGCGTATGACGATGATTAGGAGAAAATACCGTGAGTTTCAGCGCTTTTTCGATAAACTCTTTTGGAACAGCCTCATTCTTAAAGTGATGAATTGTGCGACGATTGGTAATAATATCTGTTAAGGGTAATTGATTCATTGAATAATCCTTTTTAACTGATCTGATAAGTTATGAGAAATATCGGGTGTTTTTATCATTTGAGAGATTATTTCTAATACTTCTGACTGTAAAGGCTCCGGCAAGCGAGCCACTTTTGTAAAAGGTGTTACTAATCTTGCTGCGGTAATTGAGTTAATTTTATCAATGGCTAAGATTTCATTGGCAATCCACTGATATAGCGGAGCACCGATGGTTGCTAAAGCCACTCTGTTTTTACCAATTGCACCCACAATCGCTCTCGCACGATTAGGGTTGTTACGACTAAATGCCGGATGATGAACAATATGATCTAAACTTTCAAGCGTTAAATGAGGATTACGTTCTTGTAAGCCAAACCAACGATCGATAAGCGTTGGGTAATCTTGATATTTCTCATAGAAATCGTCAAGCATTGTCTCTTTTTCTGCAATATTCTGCCAAACTGCATATTTTAATGCCCAACTAATATCCGTCATATTACTAGATTCATAATATTGTGATGTTACAAGATCATGGAATTCTGGTAAAAAAGAAAGAAATTGGAGGGCGATGTTTTTAATCGCTCGAGCATGCACATTGTCTTCTTGGAAATGATGATATAACTTAAGCCATTCATCTTTAAAGCGTGTTGCAAGATAGGTTTCGATGGTTTCTCGAATACGTCTAAAGGAAAGAATATCTTCAGTTTCCATAAGACCTAAATAGTAACCATCATCAGCAAGCGTTAAAAGCTGTGCACAAAATGCTGGATCTTCATAGGCAAATGTAAGTAAGGGTTCAAACGCATCTCCAATGACTTCTGCTCTTTGCTCAGCAGTTAGCTCCTTTGAAAAAGCAACTTTAATAATGAGATTTTGTAAGGCTTCCCATTTTGCAAAGTAATCAGTTTCGTATGTAATGAGTGTTTTCAGATCGGCGAGCAAATAGTGATAATCCAATACAACAGGTGCTGAAAACTCTCTCAAAAATGAAATTACCGGCATTTCTTCAATGTTATGGAATACTAAACATTGTTGATGTGTCGTTAGGGTAAATGTCTCTTCTAACAGCATTTCGCCTGATGATGAAAACATTGCATAGTTAATTGGAATGACGAGAGGTACTTGTTCTGCTTTGGTAACAGGATCATAGCAATATTGCATAAATGACAATCTAAGTTCTTTCTTGTCAGGATGATATTCACTTGTTACTTTTAAAATCGGTGTGCCTTTTTGGCTATACCAAAGTGGGAAATTATCAAACAGACGAGGGTTTTCTGCTTGCATCACATTGTAGAAATCTTCAATAGTTGCGGCTTTTCCATCAAATTCCTGAATATAACGTTGAAATCCTCGATCAAAACCGTCTTTCCCCAGAATTGTTTGATATAAGCGAATAATTTCAGCACCTTTTTCATAGGTTGTAGTAGTGTAAAGATTTTCAATAGAACCAACAACATCTGGGCGAACGGAATGAGAGAGAGGTCCTTGATCCGAGGGGAATTGATAGGTTCTTAGGAAGTTCACATCTTCAATTCTACGAATGCCGGGATGTTGTTCTTTTGCAATAAACTCTTGTTCACGAAAAACCGTTAAACCTTCTTTCAGGGAGAGATTAAACCAATCTTGGCAAGTGATACGGTTACCTGTCCAGTTATGGAAATATTCATGACCAACAACCGCCTCGATGAAGTTAAAGTCTGCATCCGTTGCCGTTTCTGGTGTTGCTAAGATACAGCTTGTATTAAAGAGATTGAGCCCTTTATTTTCCATCGCACCACTATTAAAATCATCGACAGCGACTAAGTTGTAATAATCTAAATCACACACTAAGCCAAAGCGTTCTTCATCCCATACCATGGCTTTTTTCAGAGATTCAAGCGCAAAGTAGCAACGATCAATATCTTTTTGATCGGCATATACTCGCAGTCTTACCGGTGAGCCGTCTGGGCGAATATGTTCATCTTCAATAAATGCTAAATCGCCGGCAACAATGGCAAACAGGTAAGTGGGTTTTAAAAATGGATCTTCCCAAATGGCATAATGATGCGTTTCATCAAAAATTCCTTCTTCAATAAGATTGCCATTTGATAACAGCGTCGGGAATGTATTTTCCGCAATGAGTTTCACCCGATAATTAGTCATCACATCAGGACGATCAAAGAAATAGGTAATATTGCGAAAACCTTGCGGTTCACAATCACTAAAGAACATTTTATTAGAGAGATAAATCCCGCTCAATTCACTATTTTCGCTAGGATTAATATAGTTTTTAATCGTAATTTGATTCGTATGCTTTGGAAGAATGAGCATAATATCTTCTTTATCAAAGACAAATTCTGATGGATCTAGTTGTATACCATCAATAGCGATACTTTCAAGGATTAAGTTATCAGAACCATTGAGTTTTATTTCAAAAGGTGCTGAAAGTTCTTCCGGAAATGTAATCTCAAACGTGCCGGTGATTTCCGTTTTTTGCTCATCTAACATGATGACTAATTCATAATTATGAACTTTAAAATGCGGCGCTTGATAATCTAAACGATAAATTTGATGATCTGTTTGATAAGAGAGTGACATAAGTATCCCTATTTTAAGATCTGCCATGTTCTATCATCAATTGCATGATGAAATAGATCTTGACAGAAATAATGAATAATTTGCTGTTATTTGTACTATTACGGAGTGTATCATTTATCAGATGTAATAAGCTGTTCTTTCGCCGTTAATACACTGCTATTTGAGTATGAAAAATAGGCACTTGTAGGTGGATATTTTGGTTGTAGTTTGCTGTTTATATCTCAAAATCTAGAAGATATGAAAAAAGAGCGTTTGAACACACTCTTTTTTGGAATCAACCTATTGTTATTATAGAAATAATGGTTTTATGAATCTTTTAATCTTCTAAGTCTAACTAAGAAGATTAAACCCAGCAGATTAAGTTGTAAGATTCATTATCTCTACTTTAGAATTGAACACTATCAATCGCCTTTTGAGCACCTTCGTGATCATTTCGGGTACCAATACAAATAGTAGTAATGCTAGATTCAACGGCAATTCGGCAATATTCAAAATAAGGTTTATCTTGATCAACAGTTTCCGCAACATATGTGATTTGCGTATCACTATCCGCTACCGGGGAAACTTTGAAGTCTAAAACATCTGGGATTAGATCCATTTGCGTATTCATGACTTCTTTAAACTGGTCTAATGAAATCGTCACGCCTTCCGGAAGATCCAGGCTAACAGCATAGAGTAGATCCCCTTCAAGATTGCCTTGTTTGGCTTGAAGCAAAATAATATTTTCTACCGGCGTTCCTTCGAGACGATCACTTGCAATAAAGTCACGTTGAGCCATGACATCTTGATAATCAGAACTGACATTGATGGTAAATAACTGATTCGTTGCTTGTATGGTTTGTTCAGATTGTCCGCATGCTGCTAAAATAAAAATAGTGCTGATAATCAATGATCTTTTTAAAAAATGCTTCATTTGAGATATACCCTGATTTCTTATCTAAGCTCAAAACCAAAATTTCAAGACTAGATTCTACATTTAAGAAGCAATCGTAAATTGCTATAAAATTCATATAAACTCTTTATATAAAATTCTTTATATAAGTTTATAAAATAAACTGTTCACAATTTTATCACAAAAATAAACGATCTTTAAGCATTGATTTTATTCATAATAAGTTGCTGATGATCTTTTAAAAGTAACGAGGACTGTTGCGAGAACTCTTCTAATGAACCTGTTGTAAATAACTGTAGTGCAGAGGTATTCATCCCATTACCATTTTTTGGTAATTGAGGAAATTTAAGCGAAAGTTGATGATAACATTCTTGAACGATAGAGCTAGCAGGATCAATAATAGCGACATCTGATGATAATAATTGATCTAATGCCGGTGCTAAAAAAGGGAAGTGGGTACAGCCCAATACAAGTTGATCAATAGGATGATCATTAAAAACTTGTAGCGTTTCAGAGAGTATGGAAATATTAGAAGATGGGGTAATTTTTTGAGATTCTACCAATTCAACCCATGATGTTCCGATGATCTTATGAACCGTACAGTTTTGTGCAAAGCGTGTAATTAAGCCATTTAAACGATCACTATTTAAAGTGGATTGTGTGGCTGCTACGGCAATATGCCCAGTTTTTGTCGCAAGTGTTGCCGGCTTAATCGCAGGTTCCGTGCCAATTAAAATGATATTTGGGAATTCTGCTCTTAATTTTTTTGCGCTTACGGCAGTTGCCGTATTGCAAGCAATCACTAATGCATCAATTTTTTTCGTGATTAAAAATGCCGTTAAAGTGCGCATTCTTTCATGAATATAGGCATCGCTTTTTAAGCCATAAGGAAGATGCCCTGAATCTGCGATATAGAGAAATTCTGCATCGATTGGTGTTTTATATGAGAGAAATGCATTTAAAATGGAGAAACCGCCAATGCCGGAATCAATAAGACCTATACGTAACATTCTTTGTTCCAATTAGCTTCTTGCAAGAGGTACCACAATGGAGGGATCTAAAATCGGAGCTTCCTCTTCTTCAAATCTCATCACTTCTTCCGCCAATAGTGAGAAATCTTCAGGATCAATCGCGAGCATCTCTTCATAAGTCGCCAAATCCCACATTTCAAAGAGATTTCCATTCCCTAATAAAATCAGATCAGAGCTGATGCTGGCATATCCCATTAAACGTTTGGGAAGTACCATTCTCCCTTGAGAATCTAAAATCACTTCCGTAGCACCGCCTCGCACAAACCTTGCAAAATCTCGCTCTTTTTTCACAAAAGGATTGAGCTTATTAAGCTCTGCTTCCACTTCTCGCCAAGCATCAATAGGATAGAAATTAAGGCATTTATCAAGAGCTCGGCTAATGACGAAATGATTCATATCGTCGCTTAGCTGTTTTCTAAGGACGGAAGGAAGCGCGACACGATTTTTCGTATCGACCTTCAATTCATATTCGCCTAGAAATTGGTACATTACATTGAGCCTTAAAAAAATGATAAACCTTTTGCCATCTTACGGTTTTTATAGGATAAAAGCCAAATTATTTTGGTTCTACGAGCCAAATGAGTGGTTTTAGCTCTAACATCATAAATCTTGGAATATCCGAGCGATCTTTAAAAGTTTCAGGATTCATTCTCAATTTCACTAATTGAAATATCTCATTAAATTCTTCCACCTGAAGTAGATCTAGTTTTTCAATTAACATTGCGAGATATGATAGTTGCGAGAAAATAGATTGCATCTCAATGAGCTCATCATTGATCTCAGAGATATTATGTTGCCGGCGTTTTAAAGGTTCATCTTTCATTCTCTCCAAGGAATTTGAGAGAGAAACAATGGAAGCTTGCGCCGTTCGAAGTGCAAGCTTCAGACTTGCATCACCATCAATATCATTTTGAATAATTTTCCAATCTTCAATTTCTAACATGACTTTATAGAGATCTTCCCGAGCTTTTTCGGCAAGTTTTGGTAAGTTCACTTTTTCCCAACTTGGTAAAATATGACTAAATCCGAGCGCAATCAGTGCTGCTAGAATTGTATCGATAATTCTTTCAAGTGATACGGAAAACCCTTGCATGGCAGTCAGGTCTTTACTGATATAGAGTAATATCAAAACATATACTGTCGTGAAAGTAACACTCAGAGGATTATGTACTCTAATTAATCCGTTATTTAAAATGACCGATGCAAATAATATGGAAAGAAGTCCAAGTGTTGGAAGCTCTATGGAGATTAAAAATCCTCCAATAATACAACCAATAATCGTGCCAATAATACGATTTCGGCTTCTCTCTTTCGTTAGGCTAAATCCTGGTCTCATTAAACTTAAAAGCGTAAAGGCGATCCAGAAGCCATGTGAGAGAAGATCTGTGGAGCTGACTAAAGTCAGTGCAAAAAACATGGCTAACGATGATCGAATCGCAAAGCGCATGACCGGCGATTGTAAGGTTAAATTACTCGTTAAAAAATCATTACTCCAATAGGAATGAGAGAGGAATTTCTTTAACTTGTGTTTCGGATAAGTTCCTTCCAATTCCACATCATCCACTAAAAATGAACGAATGCGCTCTAAATTTCGGGAAAGCGACCAAACTTTTCGGAAATGGTTGGCAACAATTTGATAGCCTTCAAGCTCCGCACCTTCAAGATCTTTTCGGCGTAAAAGCTCTAATTCATACTCAAGCGCACGAAGTTCTGCTTTAAAGCCTAATCTTTTGAGCATATCGCCGGCACGAAGCGAATACATTCCCATCTCTTCGAGGTTATTGCCGGCTTTAGAGAAGCTATCACGGAAGAAAATTTGCAGATCACTGTTCGGATAAACTTCTCGAATGACGATAAAATCTTGCAGAGGAATGGTCGCAATTTCTCGAGTTTCAATTAAGAGTAAGAGTTCATTGACCATCTGATTTAAACGATGATCTTTCTCATAATCTAAGCGAAATAAGAGGTCTCTCATAACTTGCAGTTCTTCAAGTAGATCTGTTTGCGAGTTAATAAAGTTTTTAAACTCTTTCTCAATATCGACATTTTGACGATAACATTTTGATAGCGCTTTTAAATAACGTGATAACAGAAAATAGATGCCGGAAAGATTTTGCCGAATAATATATATGTGAAAAATCTTCGTCACAATCATGCTAAATGCGAAGTAAAACAGCGCGCCAAAGCAGAAATAACCTAGATAGTTTAATGGGGTTGTTGCAGTATTTGATGCCGCGAGTAACGCCGTAAAACTGACAATAAACCCAAGTGCGATAAATTTTGCTCTAAAGGCATAAATAAATGCGACTACAAAGGTAACAGCAGAAAGTGAGAGGATTTTAAGAAGGTGTAATCCTTCGGGCTGAAAGATAAAGAGCAGGGTAATGAGTACAATAGCGACAAAAGTTCCGAGCATTTCGTTACGCATATGTTTCAGCGTTCCCGTCTGATCGGCAATCGACATGGTTAAACTACCGTAACCGGCAATCATTAAAATCGGCAAAGGAATGTCAAAGCAATAGAGAATAATGACAGGTAGGAAAATCCCTAGCGCCATTTTTACGCCCATTGCAAAATCACTGCTAAAGAAAAATCGGTGGGTTGCCGTTAAAAATTGATTCATAGATGCTCTTCAGTTCTCCTTATTTCAATGCAAAAGCGCCATATTAACTTGATGAGATAATATGGCGCTATATTACAATTTTTAAAGCATTATCTTCTAAAAATATGCAAATTTAAGTAAAAATAGTGCCGCTACAATATAGGTTGCCGGATGGATATCCTTAAATTTCAAGGTTCCCATTTTAAGTGCAACGTAACTGATAAATCCAAACGCAAAACCTTCGGCAATGGAATATGTGAAGGGAATGCCTAACACTAAAAGTGCTGCTGGAATACAATCTGTTGGCGAATCCCAATTCACTTCCGTTAATTCACGAAGCATCAAGCCTGCAATATAGACTAATGCCGGCGCTGTGGCGTATGCCGGAATGGATTTCGCAAGAGGAGAGAAGAAGATCGCTAAAACAAAACAAAATGCAATGGCAAGCGCCGTTAAACCTGTTCTTCCGCCAGCTTGTACGCCGGAGTTACTCTCGACATATGCTGTGACTGAACTCGTTCCTAATAAGCTTCCTGAAAGAATCGCTGTACTATCTGCAAATAGCGCTCTGTTGAAGCGATTTTTTGCATTGGGAACTTTCTCTTCATTGAGTAACCCACCACGTTTGGCAACGCTCATCAACACGCCGGTCGCATCAAATAATTCTACTAACACAAGCGCGATTAAAATTTGAATGAAGCTTCCGCTTAATACTTTTTCAAAACTTAATTGGAAGAAAGTCGGTGCCAGTGAAGGTGGCGCAGAAACAACACCCACAAATTCGTTATGACCTAAAATCGCACTTAAAATAGAAACTGCCAAAATACTGATTAAGATGGCGCCGCGAACTTTGAAGTTATCAAGTACTACAATTAAGAAGAAGCCTAAAATCGCATAAAGCGCGCCTGGAGATGAGAGATCACCAAGCGTTACAAGTGTTGCATCACTGGCTTTAATGATGCCAACATCAGGATTCGAAAGACCGATGAACGCAAGAAAAAGACCGATTCCGGCACCAATAGCTGCTCTTAAAGATTTCGGAATGCCGGCAATGATCCACGAGCGTAATCCTGTTGCCGTTAAGATGAAGAAGATTACACCCGATACAAAGACGGCACCCAATGCTTCTTGCCAAGTATACCCAAATCCACCTGCGGAGATCGGTGCTGCAATCGTGAATGCAAAGAAAGCGTTTAAACCCATTCCCGGCGCTAAACCGACAGGATAGTTGGCAACAAAAGCCATCACAACGGTTCCAATTGCTGCTGCAATACAGGTTGCCATGAAGATTGAGCCATAATCCATGCCTGTCATTGAAAGAAGATAAGGGTTTACGAAAATGATGTATGACATCGTTAAGAATGTCGTAAAGCCGGCAAGCACTTCTGTACGAACTGTCGTGCCGTGAGCTTTTAATTGAAATATTTTCTCTAACATGTTGCGTCCTTTATGCAAAGAGAATTAAAAAAGTCCCGTTAGAAAACGAGACTTATCAAACTAAGAGACTTTTTCTGTTCTGGGGAAAACGAGTGATAGTACAATTGATCCCACTAAGGTTCCTAAAATGACACTAAGAGATAGTGCAGTTGGGAAGTGATAATCAAAATAAAGCACTAACATTTTGATTCCGATAAAGATCAAAATAATCGCCAAACCGTATTGTAACAGATGGAATCTTTCCGCCATATCTGCAAGTAAAAAATACATGGCTCTAAGTCCAAGAATCGCAAGGACATTTGATGTCATAACAATAAATGGATCTTTCGTAATAGCAAATACTGCCGGCACAGAATCTACGGCAAAGATAATATCTGAGATGGTGATGAGCACTAATACTAAGAAAAGCGGCGTTGCATATTTGATGCCATCTTTCAAAATAAAGAAATGTTCTTTGTGATAATCATCGGTTGTTTTGAAAAATTTCTTCGTGAGTAAAACGATTTTATTTTTACTAAGATCCGCTTCTTCATCACTACCAAAACACATCTTAATTCCGGTAAAGAGAAGGAATGCCCCAAAGAGATAGAGAATCCACTCAAATTTTGAAATGAGGTAACTACCAATCAGAACCATCACAACTCTGAGTAATACCGCAGCTAATACACCATATACCAGCACTCGGCGCTGATAGATGTTTGGAACTTTAAAGTAGCTGAAAATTAGCAAGAAGATGAAGATATTATCAATAGAAAGGGATTTTTCAACGACATAACCTGTTAAAAACTCTAGCGATTTATCAATGGCATAAGCGCTATTATTGACGAATTCTGCCGGAATATTTTCCGCTGGCATCATATATTTAATGTATGCCCAAAGACCAAGGTCAAAGAGTAGGGCAACGGATACCCAGATCATTGTCCAAATAAGGGCCTCTTTAGCGCTAACTTTATGATCTCCGCTTGTTTTTAAAGCAAACATATCAATTAAGATCATGATGGATACTACTATTCCAAATACTACATAGAGCGTTGGAGAACCTATAGAAACGTGAGAAGTCACGGGTAATTTACCTCGGTAATTTTAAAAAGAAGATAAAATATCAGAATTTAAAGTAATTTTCTAGATATTCTGCAAAAGGAATTTGCGGTGCTGCCTCGATCTCATCTCTTTTTGCTAAAGATTGCTCTGTAAGTGATTCTAAAGCTGCCTGATTCGATGAATCTAATGCAGAATATTCAGAGCTATATAACGTTTTCGCTTTTGCTAAAAAGAAGGATTGATAGGTTTGATTGCTTGTTTTAAGCGCTTTTAAGACTTCTGATGCCGGCAATAATTCCGGATGACTCACACGATCTTTCATAAGGCTTAATGATTTCTCATACGGGCTTCCCAAGATTTTCGCAATAGGATCAAGCCAGTGAAGTGCTGATAATAAGGCTTCTTTAAGCGTGGATTCTTCACCTTCAACCGTAAAACTTTGATCTAAATCGAGCCCAGATTTTGCAACGATTTTAAGGTTTTTTTGATTATGTTCATACTCTTTTTGAGAGAGATTCTCGGCATCTGTTAAAACTGACGCTGTTAAAAAGAGCTGAATAAATCGCATGGAATCAATATCAATACCTTCGGCAATGAGGGGATTAATATCCACCGATCTCAATTCAATATATTCAATCCCGCGTTTATTGAGCGCCGTTAAGAAGTTTTCGCCTTTTTGCATAATTTGCTTCGGACGAATACTTGCATAATATTCATTCTCAATTTGCAGAATGTGATTATTGATTTGATTGTAGATCCCATTTTCTTGTACGGGAATTTGCGAGAAAATGTTGCAAGGCGTTGAGATAGCAAATTGAATATTTTTGGTGAATTCTTGGATGCTATTAAATGAGACATCAAAATGGCATTTATTGTTGCCATATCCGATATCTGATAAGCGCAAGGATTCTCCTTCCGGCAAATAGCTATCTTCATCATTTAAGGATGAAAAAGGATTCTCTTTTCCTGCTAAAAAGCTCTTGTCCATCACAGGAGAAGCGCCTAAAAAATAGGGAATCACAAAACCATAACGTGATACATTTCGGCAAGCATGGAGATAGCGATCTGTTTTAAAAGCAGACAACGTATCATTGTTATTTATTCCATCTTGGAACGCTTTAAAAACATGATCTTCCAGTGAGAAGTTATAATGAATGCCGGAAATAACCTGCATCATCTTTCCATAACGAACGCTTAAGCCTTTGCGATAGAGAGATTTCATTCTCGCATCATTGGATGAGCCATATTTTCCAATCACAATCTCATCTTCAGAATCAATTGCCGGCGGCATGGAATTTGGCCAGAAGATCTCATTGTTTAATTTATTCAAAGTAAACTTTTGAATAGAACGAAGTTCTTCTAAAGCTTTATCAGGGCTACTATGTGGACTTGTGACAAACTCCAGCATACATTCTGCAAAATCTGTCGTGATATGTTTATGTGTTAAAGCAGATCCTATAGACTCAGGATGATCTTGATCGCTCAGATGTCCTGTTTCAGGATTAATCCTTAAAGTTTCTCGTTCTAAGCCGATGTTGACATCTGCTATTTTTGCTTGGTGTTTGCCTAACAATTCAAGATTATGCTGTAGACGGCTCTGTAATTTATCCATACAAACTCTCTTATATCACGATGTTTTAAAGATTATTCCTAATGATTAGCGTGCATCTATTGGATCATCATTTGCTTGAAAAAGCTCTAAATTAAAGCCTACTTTCTCTTGCCAAATGTTTACAATATTGCAAAATAATTCCGCCGTTTTTTCGGTGTCATATAGAGCGGAATGTGCTTTACCATGATCCCAATCGATGCCGGCGGCCATAATGGCTCTTGCTAATACCGTTTGCCCATACACAAGTCCAGCAAGGCTCACAGTATCAATCACTGAAAAAGGATGGAAAGGGGAGTTTTTAATGCCAGTTCTTTCGATCGCGGCATTTAAAAATCCTAAGTCAAAGTGCGCATTGTGGCCAACTAAAATCGCTCTGGTACATCCTTTGTCTTTCAGCGCTTGTCTGACTACATTGAAAATTTTCTTCAATGCTTCTTTTTCAGAAATCGCAAAACGAAAAGGATTATCGACTTTAATTCCATTAATCTTCATCGATTCAGGGTTTAGTAGTAATCCTTTCTCAGGTTCAACATGTGCAGAAACTGATTCAGCGGTTGTTAAAATACCATCGGCATCCATATCAACAACAACTGCTGCAATTTCTAATAATGCATCAGTTTTTGGATTTACGCCTCCCGTTTCAACGTCTATTACAACTGGTAGAAAGCCTCGAAAACGCATCGAGATTGGAGGTGGGGATTGTAAGTGATCAGCCATAACTATGAAGAGATTCTTCTCGCCTTTTATGTTTTAATAAGTGTAAATTTATACTTAGAAACGAAAACAACTAACGCTCATTATGCGTTAGTTGCCATCATCTCTTCTGCGTAAATAATTTCAGGAGCGACTTTTTCCGTCACACAATTTGCGTGAACGATTACTTTTTGGACGTTGTCTAAAGAAGGGAGCTCAAACATCGTGTCTAAAAGAAGATGCTCAATAATACTTCTTAAACCACGAGCACCTGTCTTACGCTTTAATGCTTCTTGCGCAATTGCTTTTAATGAATCTTCCGTAAACTCAAGTTCTACACCTTCCATTTCAAAAAGGTAGGAAAACTGTTTCGTAATGGCATTTTTAGGTTCTGTTAAGATATTAACAAGTGCTGATTCATCAAGCTCTTCAAGGGTTGTAATGACCGGCAAACGACCAATAAATTCTGGAATTAAGCCATATTTTGCTAAATCTTCTGCTTCCACTTGCGCAAACAGCTCAGAAAGATTTTTTTCTTGATCCGTTGTTTTTACATCTGCACCAAAACCAATACCGCCTTTTGATTGACGTTGTTGCACGATTTTTTCAAGGCCGGAGAAAGCACCGCCACAGATAAAGAGAATATTACGAGTATTCACTTCGATAAGTTCTGCATTAGGATGCTTTCTGCCACCACTTGGAGAAACAGATGCGGTCGTGCCTTCGATAATTTTAAGAAGCGCTTGTTGAACCCCTTCTCCGGAAACATCTCTCGTAATAGAAGGATTTTCGCTACGGCGAGAGATTTTATCAATTTCATCAACATAAATAATGCCGGATTCCGCACTTTCCACATCAAAATCACAGTTTTGAAGAAGACGAAGGACAATATTTTCAACATCTTCGCCCACATAACCCGCTTCTGTTAATGTCGTTGCATCTGCAATGGCAAATGGCACATTAAGGCTTCGTGCTAATGTTTCAGCAAGTAGAGTTTTACCAGAACCAGTAGGACCAATGAGAAGGATATTACTTTTACTAAGCTCAATCTCATTGTTGTCACTAAAAGCTTCACTATTTAAACGTTTGTAGTGATTATAAACCGCAACGCTTAATGTACGTTTAGCATGTGATTGACCAATAACATATTGATCAAGGTCTTCATAGATCTCTTTAGGAGTTGGAAGGCTTTCAGATTCAGCTTCGATATCTGCTTTTACATCTTCCAATACTAGATTATTACAGAGTTCAATACATTCTTTACAGATATAAACACCATTTCCAGAGATAAGGCGTTCCGCTTCGCTTTGATCTTTTCCGCAAAAAGAGCATTCTACACTTTTCGTTGGTTTGTCTGTTTTGTTACTCATATTGTGAATCTACTCCGAGTCGTTTTATTAAATAGCTAGATTGTAAAATCAAACATGAATGGCAATCTGATGGCTACTTTCATTGATAGATTATTGATAGAAACAATAAAGGATAAGGGATAAAGCATTTCCTATTTTAGGAGTTGTTTTATTAACCCTTATTTTTCTTAGAGATTAACGCTTGGTTACAACCTGATCGATCAAGCCATACTTCACCGCTTCTTCAGCGCTCATGAAGTTATCGCGATCTGTATCTTTTTCAATTTGTTTCACTGTTTTGTGGGTGTGTTGTGCAAGAAGCGTGTTTAATTGCTTCTTAATTTTAAGCATTTCTCTTGTATGAATTTCAATATCAGATGCCTGACCTTGATAGCCACCCAAAGGTTGATGAATCATCACTCTTGCATTAGGAAGGGCAAAACGCTTACCTTCAGCGCCGGCAGTTAGTAAAAATGCGCCCATACTGCATGCTTGACCTAAGCACATAGTAGATACATCAGGTTTGATAAATTGCATGGTGTCATAAATTGACATACCGGCAGTCACAGAACCACCAGGAGAATTAATATAAAGATGAATATCTTTATTAGGATCTTCAGCTTCCAAAAAGAGCATTTGCGCAACAATGAGGTTTGCCATGTGGTCTTCCACTTGACCGACCATAAAAATAATTCGTTCTTTTAGAAGGCGAGAGTAAATATCATAAGAGCGCTCACCGCGACCCGTTTGTTCTACAACCATTGGCACTAAATGTGACATTTGAGTATCTATAATAGAAGACATGACGCTAATCCCTTTTGGTTTTTAACCTAATTAATCTCTTTCAAACGAACTATCTTAGCAGAAATGAGGGAGACTTTATGAATATAATTTGACGTTAGGATATTTATTGTAGAAAGCATGAAAATTCCACACGATCGTAGTAATATAAACCCCGCTTATTTACAGTTATTTTCAATGATTTTTCTAAGGAAAAGGATTAAAGCCGTGAGAGAGACTTATAATTTCTGCGCAGGACCTGCAACAATGCCCCTAAACGTGCTCAAAAAAGCACAAGATGAACTTCTTGATTGGCAGAAACAAGGCGCTTCTGTAATGGAAGTTTCCCATAGAGGGAAAGAATTTGTTGCGCTTGCAAAAGAGTGTGAAGCAAATCTTCGCGAACTATTAGATATTCCTGTTAATTATAAGGTTTTATTTCTTCAAGGTGGCGGTTTAGCGCAATTTGGTTTAATCCCTTTAAATCTTCTTGGTAATCGTGTCGGTGATGGAAAAACAACAGTAGATTATTTAGAAACAGGTGTTTGGTCTAAAAAAGCTGCAAAAGAAGGCAGTCGCTACGCTGTTTCAAACATCATCTATAGCGGAAAAGAAGAAGGATATATTGATGTTCCTAACAAGAATAATATTAATGTCAATCCTGAGAGTGCATATCTACATCTCTGCTCGAATGAAACCATTAACGGCGTTGAGTTTTTCTACGATATTAAAAACTGCCCAATTCCAGTTGTTGCGGATATGAGTTCTAATATTCTTTCAAAGCGTATTGATGTGAGCCAATATGGTCTTATTTATGCCGGCGCACAGAAAAATATTGGCCCTGCGGGTTTAACGCTTGTCATCGTTCGTGAAGATCTTCTCGGCAATGCATCTCCATTTGTACCAGATGCACTTAACTACACGCTTCAAGCAGCGAATGATTCAATGCTCAATACGCCTCCAACATTTGCAATCTATCTTATGAGCCTTGTTCTTGAAGAGCTTAAAAAGAAAGGTGGCTTAGAAGAGATGGAGAAATTGAATCACAAGAAAGCATTCTTGCTCTATAGCACAATTGATAATAGCCGCTTATACCGTAACCCCATTCATGTAGATGCCCGTTCTAATATGACGATTCCATTTACATTAGCAGATCCAACTTTAGATTCTCTCTTCTTAAAAGAAGCAGAAGAGCATAAGCTCATTAATCTTAAAGGTCATCGTAGCGTGGGCGGTATGCGTGCGAGTATTTACAATGCAATGCCGATTGAAGGCGTGATTGCGCTTACAAACTTTATGAAAGATTTTGAAGCGAAGCATTACTCATAATATCTTTCAGTAGAATTAATAGTGAGAGTGATTTGTAAGTACTATTTATGAATTTATTTATAGTTTCGTAAATGGTAAATATTACCTCTCATTTACCATTAACAATAAACGCCATTATAGTTATGATAGCTAGGGTATTTTTACTCTAGCTTCTTCTTTTTTATAGCTAAAAATTTAATATAGCCTTTTTAAGGCTTATAGCTACCTAGATTAATGAAGCGTTTTTACATAAAAATTGGGATATAAAAAGAGAAATAAGCAGGCAAATGGTGTTTATTTCGATATACTAAAAAAGTTTTTAGGGTTATTTAAAAATAGCGTACTAATCAAAATCAAAAATGGATATAGAGAGCGCAATGTTAAAAGAGAAAGTAGATAAAGTGTTTATTAAGAGTCGTTTTTCCAAAATTATTAGTAGTGCATTGATTGCCTCTTCAATTGTTTGGGGCTCTTTATCGATTGCAACTACTACAAGTAGCCTACCTCAATCAACGGTTATTGGTGCGCCAACGTATAATGATCAACTCATTAACTCCGCACACTCTGCAATATTAGCGCAATATCATTATGATCGTTTACCGATAGATAATGCGCTTTCCGAGCGTATCTATACACTCTATTTAAAAGCATTAGATCCTCAAAAAGTATTCCTTTTGCAATCAGATATTGATCAATTTGAAGCTTCTCGTTTTAAGTTTGATGATTATATCAAACGTTCAAAGTTAGATGTGCCATATGCCATGTACCAGCTACTACTGCAGAGAATGGATGAGCAATATGCACTCGTCGATACACTGCTTGAAGAAGAGTATAACTTTGAGATTGATAAAAATATCATTATCCAAAGAAAGGAAGAATCCTATCCGAAAAACAAAACGGAGATGCGAGCACTTTGGAAAGATCGCTTGCAAAATGAGCTGATTAATCTCTTAGTAACGGATGAAGAACTGACATTAGAAGAAGCAAAAGAGAAGCTCAAAAAACGTTATCACACCCGCAATAAACGTATTCACGATATGGAAGAAGGCGAGTTATTCAGTTTAATCATGAATACCGTATCGTTAGCATTCGATCCGCACTCTGGCTACTATTCAGCAAAACAGATGGAGCAGTTTAATATCAGCATGAGCTTATCTCTGCAAGGTATTGGAACGGTGCTAAGACAAGATGATGATTCTGTAAAAATCGTTGAAGTTGTGACGGGAGGTCCTGCGGATCAAACCGGACAAGTCCAAATTGGCGATGAAATTATCGGCGTTGCGCAAGGCGAGGATGGCGAGTTTGTAGATATCGTCGGAATGCGTCTAGATAAAGTGGTGGAAATGGTTCGTGGCGAAAAAGGCACGATTGTTCGTCTACAAATGATTGGCAACAAAGGTAAGGGCGCGGAAAAGATTGTTAAAATTGTCCGCGATACCGTAAAACTTGAAGAACAAGAAGCAAAATCAAAACTTGTGACGCTCCCATCTACCAATGGCGAACAAGAATATAAACTAGGCGTTATTACATTGCCGGCATTTTATAGTGATTTTGAGGGAAGCAAACAAGGCGTTGAAGACTTTAAAAGTACGACACGTGATGTGAAACAATTGCTCTTACCGCTTGTGAATGACGATAATATCGATGGATTGGTTATTGACCTTCGAGGTAACGGCGGTGGATCTCTTTCAGAGGTGATCGATTTATCGGCGCTTTTTATTGGGAAAGATAAAACAGTCGTTCAAACAAAAGGCTTTGATGGCAATATTGATGCGCAAGGCAGTACGCAAGAAGACCTCATTTATTCAGGTCCTATGGTGGTATTAATTGACCGTTTAAGTGCGTCTGCTAGTGAGATTTTTGCCGGCAGCATGCAAGATCAAGGTCGTGCAATCATTGCAGGATCAACGAGTTTTGGAAAAGGAACAGTGCAAACGATGATTGATTTAAGCCGTATTTTGGCAAAATCAACAAAGCCTGGGCAATCCAAAGTTACTATCGCAAAATTCTATCGTGCCAATGGAGAAACAACACAAGAAAAAGGGGTTGTGCCAGATATCGAGTTGCCAAGTATTTATGATCCATCAGAAATTGGCGAAGCAAAAGAGATGTACGTGATGTCTTGGGATACCATTCAATCAGCGCCAGATTATGATGCGACAACAATCGTTATTCCGCCAAGCATTGCGCAGTTACAAGAGAATAGTAACAAACGTTTTGAAGAGAGTGAAAAGCATCAAATCCATCAAAAACAGACGGATAAAACCTTAGAGCTTTGGAAGATCAATGAAATGAGCCTGAATCTTGAAACTCGTAAAGAAAAGTTAAAAGAAGAAGAAGCTGAAAATCTTGAGTTACAAAATCGTATGCGAGTATTGTATGAATACGAACCTTTAACTTTAGAAGAGTTCCGCAATGAAGATGGCTCATATACTAAGCTTCTCAAAGAGAGTGAAACTGATCTTATTTTAGATGAAGGACTTTTGATTTTACGAGATTTTGTAGAACTCAACCAGGTGCAAGAGAAGTAATTCAAGCTTTTGAGATTGCACTTTTAAAGGCATGATTAAAAGACTATTAAATTAGCAAAAAATAATAACCTAAAACCTCAATGCATGAACTGTTTTGAGGTTTTAGGTTTTACAATTTATAATACTCTAAATTTAATTTAGTGAAGGATGTTAAAGAGCATGGAAGATATTAAAGGTAAACGTGTCATCGTTGGAATGAGTGGCGGAGTAGACTCATCTGTTGCGGCGTTTCTTTTAAAAGAGAGAGGCGCTGATGTGCATGGCGTTTTCATGAAAAACTGGGAAGAAGAATTTGATCAAGGCTATTGTACAGCTGAAGATGATCTTAAAGATGCAGAAGCTGTTTGTGAAACGCTCGGCATTCCGCTTCATAAAGTAAACTTTGCTAAAAATTACAAAGAACAGGTATTCGACTACTTTTTGGATACATTAAAAGATGGTTTAACACCAAACCCCGATGTGCTTTGTAATAAAGAGATTAAGTTTAAGGCGTTCTTAAATTATGCCGAAGAATTAGGCGCTGATTATTTAGCAACAGGGCATTATACAAAAGTTGCTCGAAAAGATGGTAAAGCCTACCTCTTAAAAGGGATCGATGATAATAAAGATCAGAGTTATTTCCTCTATCTTTTAAATCAACAGCAACTGATTAATACATTATTTCCTATTGGAGATTATGAGAAATCAGAAGTACGTCAAATTGCACTCGATAATAAACTCATTACTTTTGATAAAAAAGATTCTACCGGCATCTGTTTTATTGGCGAGCGTGATTTTACAGATTTCATTATGCAATATCTGCCTACAGAGCCAGGAGATATGGTGTTACCTAATGGTGAAGTAGTTGCGAAGCATAAAGGTCTTGCATTCTATACAATTGGTCAGCGTCAAGGATTGGGCATTGGTGGTCGTAAAGACTCTAATGGTGAGCCTTGGTTTGTCGCAGATAAAGATCTGAAGAACAATAAACTGATTGTAGTACAGGGTGATCAAAAAGAACTTTATGGTAAAGGGCTTATTGCAAGAGAACTTCATGAGATCAATCCCATCGATTGGGATGACATAAACCCACGTTTAACTGCCAAAATCCGTTATCGCCAAAAAGATGTAAAATGCTCTGTAACACTCATTGAAAACAATCGTATTCGTGTCGATTTTGAAGATCCACAAAGAGCCATTACACCAGGACAATCCATCGTTTTTTATGATGGTGAGATTTGTTTAGGTGGCGCTTTTATTGAGTCTAAGATCAATTAAATACAAATCTACTTTTGGGATGATTTTTGATAACAACCTGATAATAATATTATTTGTTTCATATTGTTGCTCATAAAAACAAATGCTTTGTGATATATTCACCACTCATATTTAACAGTCATGAATGGTGAATATATGTTGAAGTGGTATTTAAAAGCAATCAAAAACTATGCCAACTTTTCAGGAAGAGCATGCCGAAGAGAATTTTGGTACTTCTTTTTAGTCAATCTATTAATTTTTATTGCAGTTATGAGCGTGATTCTAATCACAGGACCATTAACGACAAGCCCGAATGTGTGGGGTGAGCCAGAAATGTCCGCGATGGGTAATTTTGTCATGGGCATAGTTAGTTTTGGTTATCTTATCTATTTAGCAATACTCTACATTCCTACTATTTCAATTTCTGTCAGAAGATTACATGATGCGGATAAAAGTGGTCTTTGGTACTTTGTCACTTTCATCCCCGGAATAGGATTTTTTATTTTTCTGCTGATGATGAGTTTAGCAGGAACATATGGCCGTAATCGATTTGGCTCAGATCCCCGTTTAAATAACTAGAGTAGCTGAAGTTGACTTGTCTCCAGAGTGATTTTATTCATGATTGTTATTATTAAGAGATCTCAATTGATAATAACTCTCACCTAAAGTAGACTAATATACTCTGAGCAATATGAAAAAAGCACAAAAGAGCATCCATGAAAATAGTGAAGTTATTTGAATCTCTCATTAATCCTTTTAAAGATCATCCTGATACCGCGCCTCCAACAACACTGTTTGCCTTTTATTGGCATTATGTAAAACAGGTTAAATGGGTCTTTGCCGGTTTACTCGTCACCGGTTTTTTTGTTTCCATCTTAGAAATCGCGCTTTTTAGCTATATTGGTAAAATCATTGATATGGCAGAAGCGAGTGATTCGGCTTCACAGCTTTGGCAGAATTACCAAGGGCAATTAATTTGGATGCTTGTGATTATCATGCTTTTTCGGCCGATCACATCACTGCTTCATAAACTTCTCATTAACCAAGCGCTCACCACCAATTTCACTTCCATGATCCGCTGGCAACAGCATCGTTATGTGTTAAAGCAGAGCATCAATTTTTTCCATAATAGTTTATCCGGCGGCATTGCAAGCCGTATTATGAATACAGGGCAAGCGATTCGTAACTCTGTCATTATGTCTACTGATTCCATGTGGCAAGTGGTGATTTACGCCATTACAACGGTTGTGCTGTTTTTCGAAGTGAATATCTGGCTCGCACTTCCCATTATTTTATGGATTATTGCGTATATTCTTTTATTAAGTTATTTCTTGCCGAGAACTCGGGATCGTTCTCATAAATCAGCAAAAGTACGCTCAAAACTCATGGGGCATATTGTCGATAGTTACAGCAATATCACAACGCTCAAGCTTTTCTCTCATAGCGAAAAAGATGAAGCAGATGCCAAAGCCGTGATGAAAGCGCAAACAGAAGCGGCACTCTATTCGACAAAGCTTTCCACCGGCATGGATTTTTCGTTAATGATGATTAATAGCTTGTTGATTGCGAGTATTGTCATTTTGTCACTCTATTTATGGGGACAATCTCTCATTAGCGCCGGCGCCATTGCATTTACCATCAGTTTAGTGATTCGCATTAATACGATGTCGAGCTGGGTGATGCGAGTGATTAGCCATATCTTTGAAGATATCGGCAGCGTGCAAGATGGGATTAAAGTCATTGCAAAACCGAGAGAAATTGAAGATCAGCCAAATGCCGGAAAAATGAAAGAAGTGAAGGGCGAAGTGATTTTTAAAGATGTTGTCTTTAATTATCACGCTGATAAACCCATTTATCATCAGCTCAATCTCCATATTCATGCGGGCGAAAAGATCGGTTTAGTCGGTCCTTCCGGCGCCGGTAAAACAACTCTGACACAAATATTGCTTCGGTTATATGATATTAATGCCGGCGAAATCATGATTGATGGGCAGAATATTACCGGCATTACCCAAGATAGTTTACGAGAAAATATCGGCGTAGTTACGCAAGAACCGACACTTTTTCATCGTTCTGTACGAGATAATCTACTCTACGGCAATCATTACGCAACGGATGAAATGCTCTTTAACGCTTTAAAGAAAACAAAAGCCGATGAATTCGTGCGAGAACTTGTAGATCATTACGGCAATAGAGGTTTAGATGCATTAGTTGGTGAAAGTGGCGTAAAACTCTCTGGTGGACAAAGACAACGCATTGCCATTGCCAGAGTGCTTCTAAAGAATGCGCCAATTCTAATTCTAGATGAAGCTACTTCGGCATTAGATTCAGAATCAGAAGCCGTTATTCAGGAAAACCTCGAAATGCTAATGGAAGGAAAAACCGTCATCGCAATCGCCCACCGATTATCCACCATTGCCGAGATGGATCGTTTGATTGTGATGGACAAAGGCGAAATTGTCGAAATGGGAAATCATCAAGAACTCATTCAAAATAACGGCATTTACGCATCATTCTGGCAGAAGCAAGCAGGGAAGATAGGTGATTCCAAATCCGTGTAATGATCATGCTTGATCAGTCATTACGTTGAAATAGAATAGAAAGATAATTATTTTTATTCTAAAACCGATCAATAGTTCAATAGCTTAAAAGCTAAATTCTTATTCAAAATTGAAGTGTTACGGAGAAAAATGCCGGTATATATTCATCGATTGTATGCCGGCAATATAGAATGTTCCGGATTTAAAATTCTAAAAAGGATTCTTATTGCTGGCGCGGGATATTCAGAAGCATGCAAACATTCGACCCAGCGATGAATCAGCCTCTGTTTTACAATTGGAATTTAATATTAATTAGCAATTTCATACCCATCAATAAAAAAAGAGATCCAATCATATTGATATGGGTCTCTTTTTTGATCTTTTCAGGTTACTAAGCTGATTACTAAACGTCTGCTTTACCTTGCATTACTTCACGCACGATATATTCACCGATCGCAAGTGAAGAAGTCGCACCTGGTGATGGCGCATTACGGATATGTGTAATGTTGCCGTCACGGCGAATCACAAAGTCATCTACAAGCGTACCATCTGGATTCATCGCTTGCGCACGAATACCACGAGTTGCCGGTTTTACGGTCATATTGGAAAGCGTTGGAACGTATTTTGTCGATTCTTTGATGAAGTTATCTTGGCTAAATACCGTTTTAGATTCGCGCATTGCCGCAGGAATATTACGGAATGCAAAGCGCCAGAAACCAGGATAGAAGATAAATTCACGGATATCTTTCCAATTAAAGCCTTTACCATCGTAGTTTTCACGTGCTTTTGATAAGAACGCATTAGGACCAATCGTCATTTTTCCATCAATACGTTTTGTGAAGTGAACACCTAAGAATGGGTATTTAGGATCTGGAACAGGATAGATTAAGCCTTTTACATCGTGTGTAAATTCATCGTCTAACACAAAGTATTGACCAAAGAAAGGGACAATTTTCGGTGTATCAACATCGCCGGAGTTTCTTGCTAAACGGTCTGATTGTAATCCTGCACAGCTTACTGCGAAATCAAATTTTTGTGGGTAAACTTTCCCACCATTTAATGTGATTGTAATCTTGCCATCTGCTTCATTTTTAATGGATTCTACAGCACTATTGAGCTCAATTTTACCGCCACGTTCTTTAATCTCTTCAGCGATACGTTTTGCAATTTTTTCGTAGCTTACAATGGCTGTTTCCGGAGAATGAAGTGCCGCAACGCCAATGCAGTTTGGCTCAACCGTTTTGATCTCTTCGCCATAGAGCATTTTAACGTTAGGCACTTCGTTGTCTAATGCGATTTGATAGAGTTTTTTCAAGCGTTCTTCTTCAACTTCGTTTAATGCAACAACGACTTTTCCGCATTGATCATAGGGAAGATTATTATCCGCACAATAATTTCTAACAAGTTCAACGCCACGACGACATAGTCTTGCTTTTAGGCTACCCTTTGCATAATATAATCCTGCATGGACAACGCCAGAGTTATGACTTGTTTGATGTTGTGCGACTTCTGCCTCTTTTTCAAACAGAGTTACATTAGCCTCGGGATAATCAATGAGAAGTTGTCTAGCAACGGATAATCCGTTAATTCCTCCTCCGATCACTGCATAGTTGACGGTTGACACATTTATCTCCTTATTAAAGATACTTGAATATGAAAAAACTAAAAAAAATTGAAAGTCTCTCAGATCAAGCGTTTGAACTGTTACGCGAAGCGATCCTTAACAATGTGTTAGAACCTGGAAAACTATATTCAGCAACTGAAATTGGCGAATGGGTAGGGGCTTCTCGTACTCCGATTCGTGAAGCAGCACAGCAATTAGAAAATATTGGGCTTGTTCGTATTGAAAGAAATCGCGGAATTCGTATTTTGCCGACTTCCTTGAAAGATCTCTTAGAATCATTCCAAATTCGTTTAATGCTTGAAGTACCACTTATTCGTAAAGTTGCCATGATCCGTACAGATGCTGATATTAAGGTTCTTGAAAAAGCTTATAATAGTTTCTTAAAGGCTGCGGAAGCAGATGATGCCAAAGCTACGCTTAATGCCGATAAGGATTACCATTCAGAGCTTCTTAAAATTGCCGCAGTTGAAAGGGCGTCTGTCATTATTGATAACACCCGAAATACGGTTCTTTTAACAGGACCTAGTACCATTCCACATTCTCGTTCTTGTATGGAAGCTTTTGAAGATCATAAAGCACTTCATGAAGCTATTTTAAACAAAGATCCTGATGCGGCGGGTAAAGAGATGGAGCGCCATATTATTAATACCGCTCGTCTATTAGTTAGCCAAGAATCAGGAAGCCGAGAAAACTGGGATGATTCAGATCTACTAGAACAGTTTTCATGGATTCATAAATAGTTAAGTTTCGCTCCCCTTAAATACATAGTTAAAATTCGTTTAATCGTGTGTTATTTTTAACACAAGAAAGAGTTGCATGCAACATGCGGAATGCAATAAAAGTGAGATTTAATGAGCTTGGGTAAACTATAGTCACTATAAAATAGGACTTAAGTAGGAGCGATTTTATAAAATTTAGCATCAACAAAAGGATCTTTGAATATCTATAAATCTCTAGAATATTTTTGTCATTGATAATGCTTTCTTTTTACATTCTTTTTGGAAAAATTATTTTAATAATAATATCCAACCAAAATCCGTTAGTACTAATTTTGATTGAAAATCTGAATCTCTAAGTTGAGTTCATGGAAGATAAAATTCAGTCTAAATCCTTACATAGCCTGAAGCGGATATTTTTATATAAAAATTACTTGAATGATTCAAAGCGATTTAAAAGCAAAAATCACGATGAAATAAGTTGGGAATAGGGATTATCCTCGGAAATGAATCATCAATTCTAATATATGAATAATGTCTGATTCTATATATTATGTTAAAAGATATCTATATGTAGTTAAAGTTCATAAATCCCTATTCCATATAGTTTCATTTAGTAAATCAGCTTGATTAGAGGTTTTGGTTTCACAATATAGCTTTAGTTGTATGGTTTAAATCTATTTAAAAATTCATCACGTATTATTTCTGTACGTCACTTAAAATTTGACCTGTAATAGCACTAATACGGATAGTTCTAAACCTTGAAGGCGATGGATAATAGATAGTTACGGTATAAACAGGACCTCTTTCTTCATCCTGAATAAGTGGGAAACCAGGCACTAAAATATTAGTTTCTACTGATCCCCAAATTGTATCGTAGCTCAACATAGGATCCTCAAAAACTTCAAGATCTACTTGATATCTGTCCTTTACTAAAGTGATTAATTCATCAATACCAAAAGGTGCTGTTGTTATTTCTGACTCTTGTTTATCAATGATCTCTCCCGCTTTATTGTAGGTTTCTATATGTAAACGAATTCTTGATAAATAAGTTTCTTTTTTAAAAATATAACCATCTAATTTGTCATAAACTTCTTTGTATCTATAGCTAGATCCAGGAATATTAATAGTTGTAACATCATATTGCTTGTCAAAAGCTTCTCTCTTACGGGTTTCAGCGAGATTTCTTTCTCTGGTATTATTTTTAAAGTCAATATATGCCTGTTCCATTTGCTCTTTATTTAAATGAGCATAACCGGCTCTTTGGAGCAATCCCTCAAAGTTATCTTGTGTTATCAGATATTCTTTCTCCTCAGCAAAAATAATATTGAATGATACAAAGATCAAACTTAACAAAACAAACTTAAAATTACCTACCATGCAATGTCTCCTATTGCTATTCCTAATACACGGCATAAAGATACTCTTCGTCCAGAATCTCTCCTGTATCTGCACTGATGACAATAAGTCTTAAAACTGTTCATTTTCCATAGGTTTACACAACAACTAATCCATCTTTAAAATCAAAATAAGGAATTAATACAATTAATCCTAAATGTTTTTGCTACCTTAATTCTAAGGCAGAACTGCCGGTCGAATCACTCCATCTACTTCTGTAAAGTAAAAGTTATAAAAACGTGAGGACTCCCCTATAGTCTTATAAATTAAAGGAGCTGCTAAAAAAGATCCTTTATCCACCAAACGAAATAATTTACCATGATTTGCAATTTGCAAATTATATCGAGACTTATCGATTGGTGCTGGTCGATGTCCATTATATTGGGCCCAATTTTCTTTAAACCATTTTAATATCCATTCCCATCTTTGGGATTCTTCTCCCTCATAACCATGATATTGATCTGTCTCTTTTGCTGCAGTTAAAAATATCTTCTTTAATTTAGCCTCATCTTGACGTACCATCGCATCTTCCATCTCTTTATACGCGGACCAGAGGCGATCAATATTTTCTGGAGTTGCCTCAAAAGGTTTTGCCTCTGTCCAAGAAAATATTCTATGAGGATGATAGATATAAAGCGTACGACTAGCTAAGACATCTTTATTAAGCTCCTCATTATTAAGTACTCTTCGATCTAACTCCACCATATTCGCTTCATTTGTGACTGATGGAGTAGGAAATTTTCGGCTATCTGCCACGGTAAAATTCCCTTCTGCATCATAAGAGATACGTAAGTGTGTCACCTCTTTACCACTTGTCTTCCCCGTTATTATATTCTCTGCACTGGCAGTAATCGAAATCTCGCAATAAGGATCTGAACCATCTTGAGGAGTTTTTGGCATCTGAATTCCCTCCATCTCAATAAGATTTTCTCCCTCTTGAAACAGCCCACCAATATCCTCTGTCCACATAATATTGCTCGGTTGCCAATCCCCTTGCTTTGATAGAGAATCTCCTAAAAGAAGCCCGTTAATATTAAAAGTACAATACATATAATTAAACTTAAAGCCCGCAAAATAACTTACGACAACATCTTTATTATCCCGATCCATTAAATTAATCTCTCCTCTAGTAACTGCAAATAAGCTAGTAATGATAAAAATTAAAATTATAATTCCTTTTTTCATTATATTTTTCCTTTGCTTTTTTACTATGTCCATCATATGTTTCAATACACCGTTAATAAACGTCTCTTTAGAGTTTAGATGTCTTCCAAGCATCCCCCTAAATACTCTCTTTAATATCATTACAATGATATGTTATATATCGTAAAATCCTATCACAATCAGCAATTTGATGTTTTTTATCGCCATCTTGAAGTGGATAGTCATTTTTACTCTTAATGCTTCAGAGAAGAGCATTGCCGGCAACTTTTCAAACATGAGAACGATAAAACCTCCTAAGAAACTAAACAACTAAGCTTCTTAGGAGGTTTTAAATGTTAGATAAATTCTTTTGTTAACGTGACTTTTTATTCTCAATAATCCCTAAAGCAAATTGATCCGCTGCTTGATAAGTTGGAATTTTCTTCTCATCAGCTAATGCGAAAATTTGCATGGTTGTATCATAAATATCATCAATCTTTTTCCAGATATATTCTTCATTGTGATTACCGACAATATCTGCACCACAATTAATAACGCCGCCGGCATTAATAATGTAATCAGGCGTATATAGAATCCCTTTTTGATCTAAAAGATCACCGGCTTCTGAGTTTGCCAAAATATTATTGGCAGATCCTGCGATAATCGCGCATTTAAGCTGATCGATAATCTCTGAAGTAATGACTGCACCTAAAGCACACGGCGCGAGAATATCACATTCGCTCGTGAGGATTTCCGCTGGACTAACGGCAGTTGCAGCAAATGCCGTAACTGCACGATCTATTTTTTGAGCATCATAATCATATACTAATAACGAAGCGCCTTCTTGATGTAAAAGCTCACATAATCGATAACCGACATTTCCAAGACCTTGTACTGCAACTACTTTTCCATCCAAGGAATCTGATCCGAATTTCACTTTTGCAGCAGCTTTTATGCCATTTAAAACCCCTTTCGCCGTGTAAGGAGAAGGATCAGAACTACTATCCGAGGTTCCTACCACAAAATCTGTGTAACGCTTCATTGCATCGATATCATCTGTTGTCGTATTCACGTCTTCAGCCGTATAATATTGCCCATGAAAAGTATTCACAAATCGAGCGCATGCCGCAAAAAATTCTTCGCTTTTTAATTGTGATGCATCGCCAATAACCACCATTTTCCCGCCACCTAAAGGTAGTCCTGCAGCAGCATTTTTAAGGGTCATTCCGTAAGAAAGACGAATCACATCATTAAGCGCTTCTTCTTCATTTTGGTAGTTCCAAATTCGCATTCCACCTAATGCCGGGCCAAGCACCGTTGAATGTACGGCAATGATGGCTTTAAGATTCGTTTTTTCATCTTGCGCGAATAGAATTTTCTCATGTCCCATCGATGCAGTTTCTTTAAATAGTCCCATAAAATCCCCCTTATATTATTTATAACGATTCTGCATTGTAGCGATTAATCCCATGCAGTAAACTAAATTTTTAACGATGAAGCACACAAAATTTGTTGTAATCAACAACTCTTGAACGTTAGTGAAAACGATACTTCTCAGGAAATCATGGCTAACTAAATGTAAATGAAGAGAGATATTTATATAATGAATTCAGAAATACCCTAGAGAAACATCAGCCTTAGGGATTAAAGACAAGATATTTTTTAATAAAATGCTACTGATTCGCTCGATCTTTTACTTTTTGCACATCAAGACCCAAATATTCTAAAAATTCGATATTGATGGATCTTGATAAATCTCCTCCCCAGCCAGAAAGATAATGAACTGTGACATCTTCTTTATGAATTTGGAAGCTAGAATCTCTTCGGTTGTCTTCTATATCGTGATATAGAAGAAAGAAATAGTGGTCATTTTCAAAGATAATGCCTTTGGAATTTGTTTTATTGGATAATCGTAAAGTTCCAAATTCATTCTTTGGAAATGTTCTTGTTAAGGTTCGAGCATCAATGATACCGCTATCATCTACAAATTTTAGATCCGCACTATGCCCCTTAAAAACACCCTTTAAGATGCCATCTATTTCCAGTGAAAGGATTTTAAGTGGCTCTTCTCCCTTTTCTAAATAGGTATCAAAATTCACACGGTATAATTGATTTCCCTGAATAATATATTGATTATTAGAATCAATACGCAAGTTATATATGGGAAGATCATTCTTCTGAAGAATCTTGCCAATCTGATGTACCTCTTTTGAATAATTCGTTACCGCCATAAAATAGATAGATTCATCATCTTCAAAAAACTCAATACCTCCATATTTTTGAGACTTTTCACTTGCTTCACGATTAATATTAATTTGATGAGGAGATGATATATCGTAAATGAGAGGAAGTCGCTTTATGGTTTGCCCTTTAAAACGATCATCAAATATCAAACGATCTTCTAAATCAAAATACACTAGGTTTTTATCACCATCGGTAAAGGATAAGTCCGTAAAATTTTGAATCGGAAATGCAATATTGTTTAGGTATTTAATTCCTAAAATATCATCGTTCTGATTATTATCAATATCAGGATAAATGACGATATCTTGTTGAGAAATAAGGTTTTCATATTCTTCGTAATTATGAATACAGTCTTGTTCAAAGATGCTCGATGATGAACACTTCTCTTTAGTATCTGGGTAATTTGGATTATTTCTAGGATGACGTATATAAGTTGCAAGAACGATATTTTGATCATCTGTATATAAGGTTGTATTTCTTGGGCTTGTGATGACTTCACGTGTTTTTTTAGTATCTAATAAAGGGATTTTTTTATTGATGTAAAAAAAGTGATTTTTATCATAATTCCATAACGTATTATATGGACGGTTTTGTTGGACAATAAAGGAATCCGGATCTGCTTCTTCGATAATTTTATCTTTAAAGTAAACATGATTCTTGTCTTTGCTATAACTATGATAATCAGATTCGATCATTTCAAATGAAGCTAAATCAGCATTAGTTATTTGTTTATTTTTAAAAAAGAGATGATCTTTATCTTTAGAATATATTTCATTAATGATTTCAAAGGTGTTTGGGTCTGATCCTACAATTTTTAAACCGTGATAGTATGCACTGCTCTGATCTTTAGAATAGTTGTATTCTAGAACTCTCAAAGTTAAATCATCTGTGATTTTATAGTAAGTGGCGTATTGCGCATCACAATATTTAAAAGAACCACATGAATAATTACTCGTAAATCTATTTTCAAAATAATAGCTCCCGTCAATAATTTGATAATGATTAATGACTTTATGGATCGGTTTTTTTTCACACTCTTCTTTTTTAATAAGTTTAAATTCACCATCTACTTCTTCATACCATGAGCATTCAGCAGGTCTATCTTTCGTTTCCGCATCGCATGACATAAGAATAAACCCCGAAAGGAGTATTAATATCGCAATTTTAATTTTGGGGAGGAATATTCTATAAGTATTTTTCATATTATTTTCTAAGCTCATTGTCAGAATCATTCATTAATAATAGACTTTATAATACATTCCGTTGATTATAAATTCTTATCATTGATCTAGATTGATGTCTTCAGTTTTAAAATGAATCCGAAAATAATAAATATTGGGGAAATGGTTTGTGAATAGCTTAGAAATTCAAGTCATAAAAAAATCCCCTAAAGTACCCTTCAGGAGATTTCATAAACCACATATTTTCAATTCATTAATGTGATTATAATGCTTATTCCGCTATTTTCACTTGAAATGGTGAATAACCCATTCCTCTATTTCTATAAGAATTAGCAACTTGTGAACATGGCGCGAGATCTCTGATTGCTTCTAATGCTCGATATTTCTCGCCATATTTAAGACCTTGTGCTTCAACTTCTTGTACACGATCCGTACATTGGTTATAAGTTGTGATAAATTCCGCATCATTATCGGTATAGAATTTAATAAGCTCATCATTTCGTGCTCTCCAAGCATCTCCCCAACTTCTATTACAAACATTTAAATTTCTAATATCATCAGAGCAAAACTCTTCTTTACGTGCTTCGATTGTATAGATATCGGCATTTTCTAATTCCGATGAACCTTTGTCAGCTAAAGCTTCTTGCCATACTGCACAGCTTGAACCACTTCTTTGATCTAACTTACAGTATTCATTTGCTTTTGTTTTTAAATCCGCAAAATCTAAGGCTGTCAGTTGAGCTTTACCTTCAGTTACAGTTTCCTCATAAAACTCTTTCCATGCAGTACATTCCGGAGTAGTATTTCCCCAGCTGTTGTAGCAATCATTTTTGAGGTATTCAGAGATACGTTTTTCCCACGATTTATCTTGGTGATCAGCTATAATCAGAGCTTTAGCATCGGCAATATCTTGTAATTTTTTCTCTTCAGCAAGTTTTCTTTGTAGTTCGCGTTCCTCTTGCGCTTTCTTCAATTCTAATTGACGCTGTTCCTGCTCTTTCTTCCAATCTAATTGACGTTGCTTTTTAAGCGCAGAATCTGCCGCTACACATTCCGCATCATTATTAATTTCGTTGTATTTCTTATCATCGCCATTTTCTAACGCATTCATCAGCTTTTCTTCACAAGATTTTAAATGCGCTTTCGCTTTATCTTGATTTTCAAAGAAGTAATTCTCATCACGATCTCCGCAAGCGGCAAGAATTAAGCCTATAAGTGCAACCCCAATAATTTTTTTCATATCTCTCTCAGTGTAAATTATAGTAAATGAAAAAGCATACTAACAAATAAAGAATATGAGGGATAACAATTAGAATAATAATTTATCTTCCTAATGAAATTTCATTTTTCAGGTTTTCAAAAAAATGGAGATAAATTTTAATATTAAAATCTTACACAATTATAATATGCACCTATTAATGAGCTGTATGTGTTTCTTGATGTTCTTCATGATTTACTTCTTGAATATCCGTATGATCATTGGCTGAATGATGAACTTCTGAATGATCCATTGTGGAATGATCGATCTCACCATGATTCATGGAAGCGTGATCCATGCCTTCGTGGTTCATTGAAGAATGATCCGTAACTTCGTGATTCTCGTGATTCCCATGATCGCCGTGCGCTCCGTGACTTCCGTGACTTCCGTGTCCGCCCTTGCCTAAATCACTCATAATCATCGAGCCCATATAAAACACCGTCATGATTAAGACTAAAATTCCGGCAATTCTGCGAGCACCTTTTGATGAGAAAAGGCTACCAAAGAAGTTGCCGGAGATGCTCAACGTTAACATCATCGGCAATGTTCCTAAACCGAAAAAGAGCATGACTAACGGCGCACCAAACAGACTTTCAGCACCCAAGCTCATCGCAAATGCCATATATACCATTCCGCACGGTAATAATCCCCACGCAAGCCCGGCAGTATAGGCGCCAAAGAGCGTTTTAATGGGAAAAACTTTGCGGGTTAATTGGGAAATGGGTCGAGCTAATTTCCCTAATGGCTTTTCAATAAATCCTAAAAACTGCGGGAATCCCATCAATTGCAATGCGACAAACAACATCACAATGCCGGCAAAGTAGCGAATCACAAGTTGTAGCGGTTTGAGATCATTCATGGCAATACTCAATCCCATTGCGATCACGCCGAGAAACACATACGTCGTAATTCGTCCTAAGTTATAACAGATTGCAGCGCCGATCTTTTTCTTGTGCGTATTGGCTTCTGTATTCATGCCTAAAATGCCGATAATTGGGCCACACATTCCCACGCAATGTAAGGAACCATTAAATCCCACAATGAATACGGCTGCTAATAACGCTAAATCAATCATAGATTTTTATCTTATATAAGTGTCGAAAAAAGTATTCGTTAGATTATATGGCACTCATTGAGATTAGCAATGCTCGGCGCTCATAAAATGAATCACTGAACGCTTTATCTACAATCAAATTCTGAAGTTATCGCTTTTCTTCAGTTTTACGCTGCTTTATTGGATTTTAAACGTTACCGTGAAAATATAATCATAACTGACTTTCTGCCCATCTTTGATTGCCGGCTGATATTGATATTTTTGTGTCGCTTTTAAGGCAGAATCATCTAAACGAGAATATCCGCTACTCTTATAAATCCGCACATATTCAGCTTTTCCTGAAGGCAAAACATGGGCTAATAATGTCACTTTTCCCTCTTCTTTACGGCGTAGAGAGAGTTCGGGATATTTCGGTTTTTTATTTCCAAGCTCAATACCTTGATGAGAAGGTGGCATAAATTGTGAAGATTTCTGAGCACCTTCACGAGTATTCTGACTCGCATTATTGTTGGCATTGCGACTAGCATTATTGGCATTACGGCGATTGCCGTTGATGTTTCTGTTCTGTGGATTTTGATTATTTTGCGCACCATTATTCGAAGCAGAAACCGTTTTAGAAACGTCTGCTGGTTTTGGAATTACACTGTCTTGAGGTTTTATAATGGATTCAGAAACCTCCTCTTTCGGAGGATCTTCTTTCACCGGTTCTTCTTTTACCTGATTAGCCGTTAATGAATCCACGGCGATAACAGCAGGCTGTTTCGTGATTACCGGCGGTTCGGCAATATTACTTTGTATATTAGAAAGATTAATCATTGAAACTTCTAAAACGGTATCGGCAATCTTGACAGGCTCATTGGGATTAGCATGAGAAAAGGGAGATATTTTCCAATGAAATATCTCCCAATGTCCCCAAAGAACGAATAGTAATATCAAAATATTAGAAATTTTCAGCATAAATGAAAATGCCATATCGCTTCACAATTAAGGTTTTTCGATTTACAAATCAATATTCATTCTCAGCCAAAGTCGTCTTCCTGGCTCATTCACTCGATATTTATTTTCAAGCTCATAAGGATAGATTTCTGTGGCTGATCGACTCACAAATTCTGAATAATTTTTGTTAAAAATATTATCCGCGCCGGCAATTACCGTGATGTCATCTTGCACTTTCCATGAAGCATTTAAAGATACCACGCCAAAACCTGCGCCAGGTCCTTTATCTGTGCCGAAGATATTTCCTTGCTCTTTCGCATAACGATGCTGAGAATTCACCACTCGCCAGACAATGCCGGCACTAAATCTCTCATTATGCCAATTAAGACTATTATTCCATTCTAGCGGTGCAATTTGCGCAAGGGGAATATCATCCGTCGTATTTTTGCCGTAAGTATATGCCAAACTACTGCTCAAATTCCAATTAGGCGTAATGTTCCATTGGATTTGCGCTTCTGCACCATAGCGATTGGCATCCACATTTCGAGAGGCTCCTCGATCGATTAAAATATAGTTTTTAATTTGGCTGGCAAAAAATGTTGTTGAGATCGCGATTTGATCATTTTGATAAATAAATCCGAAATCTAACTCGTGGTTCGTCTCTTTTTTAACAAATTCGCCATCGATTTTACTTCTTTCCCAAAAATCAGGAGCTCGTTGTGCCATACCGTATCCCGCATGAAGCATCCAATCATCAATGGAATGTTCATAACGAATAAATGCCGAGTTCAGTGTATTGCGTCTAGTGTGAAGATCTTCCGAAATCTTAGAACTTCTACCAGTATCGGGATAATATTGTGCTTTATTTCGATCATGTCGATATCCGGCAACAATTTTTTGATCATTATTCATAAACCACGAAGATTCCACAAAGAAACCTAAATTGTTAAATTTTTGATTCGGGTTATAAGGCATATTTTGATAATTCAGCACTTCGTTAAAATCAGATTTCATGCCGGTCATTCTTAATTTATGCCGATCATCCATCCAATCAACGCCCACAACGGTTTCCGTATTGGCAAAAGAGAGCTCTGCGAAAAGCTTTGCAGATTGTGTTGTGCGAGCAGGATTACTTACGGCATAATTTCTCTCGCCCTTTGCATCTGGAATCACTTCCCGATAACTAAAGTTATCCATTACATGATCAATTTTATTATGGCTATATTCAAATTGAAGATTCGTCAGCCAATCGGTGATATTTTCTTGTTTTGCTTTAAAACGCCAACTATCTCGATCAAACTTACTGCCATCCATTCCTCGATCTGCATATGCCGTATGGCCACGGCTTCGATCATATCCGATCTCTATCAAAGTATCCGCTGTCGGCGTGAAGCCTAATTCTATGGTTTGGCTCTGTCTTTTATATTGAGAATGAATTTTATCGCCGGCGCCATCTTTATAATCGTGCGATCTATTATAAGTGGCATTTGCGTGTATCCAGCCCCATTGATTGCCAATCACGGCATCGGCATAAGATTCAATACGATCGTATGATCCTCCTAATAGTGACCCTGAAAATTGTGTTGTTAATTCATCAAACCGGCGATCATTTCGAATAAATCGAGCAACACCGCCAATATTTCCAGGTCCATATTGCACCGATTGCGGACCTTTAATAAACATCACTTCATCATAGGATTCAGGATAAATATATGCCGTCGGCGGATCCATTCGACCGCCACAACCTCCTAATATTTGATGATCATTACTTAAGATTCTTAAACGTGAACCACCTAATCCTCTAAATATCGGCTCTCCGCCCCCGCCTCCTTTTCTGGCAACACTCAGATTTGGAATGAGTCTTAATAATTCAGCACCATCTTGTGCCGGCATGGGTTGCATGGCTTCTTTTGGATTAATGATCTGCACATTCGGTTGATTGGATATTTTCGCGATCACTTGAATATCATCTAATGCTTCTTTTTCCTCTTGAGATTCCATTCTATTCACAAATTGTTCAGCAAAAGCCTGCGGTAATATCATCATGACTACCGCGGCATATAGCGCTGTTCGTTTCATAATTCATCCTTAAATTTATGATTTTTCTTATTTTTATTTTTACGACTTCTCTAATTAGCTATTTTGTTAGTGATGTGTTTCTGATGAATGCTCTCCTCCGTGGTTCATTGTGGAATGATCCATTGCTTCGTGATTCATTGAAGAGTGATCCATACCTTTGTGGTTCATTGAGGAATGATCCATCGTTTCGTGGTTCATTGAGGAATGATCCATTGCCTCATGGTTCATTGAAGAATGATCCATAGCTTCGTGATTCATTGAGGAATGATCCATTTCTTCGTGGTTCATTGTGGAATGATCCATCGCTTCGTGGTTCATTGTGGAGTGATCCATGCCCTCATGATTCATTGAAGAGTGATCCATATTTCCATGTGCTCCGTGATCCCCATGTCCACCTTTGCCTAAATCGCTCATAATCATTGATCCCATGTAGTAGATCGTCATTAATAGCACTAAGATGCCGGCAATTTTGCGAGCGCCTTTAGAAGAGAAAAGACTGCCGAAGAAGTTTCCTGAAATGCTCAGCGTTAACATCATGGGTAATGTTCCTAAGCCAAAAAAGAGCATCACTAACGGCGCACCAAATAAGCTTTCAGCACCCAAGCTCATCGCAAATGCCATATACACCATTCCGCAAGGTAATAATCCCCAAGCAAGTCCTGCGGTATAGGCACCAAATAATGTTTTAATCGGGAAGAATTTACGGGTTAATTGAGAAATGGGACGAGATAATTTTCCTAAAGGCTTTTCAATAAAGGCTAAAAACTGCGGGAATCCCATCAATTGTAATGCCACAAATAACATCACAATGCCGGCAAAGTAACGCACGATGAGTTGTAGTGGTTTGAGATCATTCATGGCAATACTTAACAGCATCGCAACAAAGCCGAGCAAAACGTAGGTTGTGATTCGCCCTAAGTTATAACAGATCGCAGAACCAATTTTTTTCTTGTGGGTATTGGCATCCGTATTCATGCCTAAAATGCCGATAATCGGTCCACACATGCCCACACAATGCAGTGAGCCATTAAATCCCACGATGAATACAGCTGTCAGTAATGCAATATCAATCATACAATGCCTTTATTTTATAAGATGTATATACAAGATAAGTGAGTATAGTTGTATATACAGGTTAATTAAGAATGGGTATAGTCTAACGATATTGGAAATAATAATAAAGTTTTTTGATGAAAATTATTTCCAACGCAAATGAAAAATTCTTTAGATTAGCCATGTAACCTAAAGAATTGAGAGCATTTTTAATGTTTTTGGGATGACTGAATCTTCTAAATTTTACTGTGCAACTGGTACCTTGAAGCAGGATAATATTGCTCGGCAACAGAGACGATTTTGTCTTTCATCAACAACTTTTCAGTGACTTTGAAACAGGCATCACTCTTCCCTATTTCTAGAATTTGACGTAAATTCTGATCGGGCACGACCGCTTCTAACGTATGCTTTTGAGTCAAAATAGGCGATAAGCTTTGTAGATATAACGTTGAGCAGTGACGCTCGAAATTTTGCAGTAAATATTGCGGCGCAAATGATTCGACCACATAACGCTTTTCATATTGAATGGGCGCACGATTACTGTAATAGATAATTTCGCTATATTGAAAGCTCTGACCAATGTCATCATATATTTCATCATCCGTAAGCGCGTTTTTAGTCACTTTCCCTAATTGTAAAATCTGACAAGCGTAAGGATTTCCTTCGATTGCAAGCTCTTGAGAAATAGGCATCAACTCAAAAAATGGCACTAACTGGAAAGGCTCTGCCACAAAAGTGCCGGCGCCCTTTTCTCGAAATAGATACCCTTCTTCCGTGAGCTCTTTAAAAGCACGATTTACCGTCATTCTGCTGATATTTAAGATAGCTGAAATTTCATTTTCGGAAGGTAACTTTTGATTAGGTTTCCACACATTATTCGCGATATTATCTAAAATATGCTCTTTAATTTTTTGATACATGGGCAAGGATTGATTGTCTGCCGTTAGAATGTGTAGGAATGATTTAACTGTCATAATAGACCCTAAGTAAAGAGAAAAGCCCTTACAGCTTGAAAATTAGTTTATAATTATCTTGTAAATTTATCACTTTAAGTAATTTAAAGAAAATAAAGGAAAATATGACCTCTACTACCATTTCACAAGCTGAATTCACGATTATGCAAGTTCTATGGTCGCAAAATCAAGCGACGAGTCAAGAAGTCATTTCTATTTTAAGTGATTCTGGTGAATTACAGCCTAATACCATCCAAGTGATGCTGTCGAGATTAGTGCGAAAAGGCGCTGTAGGCGTGCGCAAACGTGGACGATATAATGTCTATTTCCCCACCATTGCCGAAGGCGATCGCTCTAGAACCAAGCCCAATATTGCAGAGCATATCTGCTCGAGAAAAATCGGAAATAAGATTGTAGAATTCATTCAAAACAATCCCTTATCTCATGAAGATTTAGCCAATATCCAAAAAGCATTAACGGCCAAAGAAGCCTTTGCCGTAGAAGAAGTGATGTGCGATTGCCCTCCGGGAACTTGTACTTGCAAGAACTGCAATTGCAAAAAAGAAGATCGAAAATATGCCGTAACGCCGGCAAATAGCAATGTCGAAAAAAAGAGCTCTTGTTGCGGTTAAATTCTTGAGAAAAATATAACGACAATATTGCCCGTAAAAATCAGAAAAAAAGAGATATAAAAAACGCCTAGTAATGATTAACTAGGCGTTTTTTTATGAGAAGTTCATCATTTCAACAATTCTGATCCTTCTGGTTCTTTTCGATGTGATTCTGTTTGATGATTAATATCGGTAGCTAGACTTTATAAGAGATTCTATAACAGCAGAGCCCAAAACCGGCATTGAAATAGAATTTAGAAACCCAGCTTCTGATCCATAATCTAGTGAAATGCTCAGAAACTCTTGATCTGCGGAAACTTGAAATCCGATTCTCGAAGAATCTGCAAATCCAAGCTGATCGGCTCTTGGCATTTTCGCAACATCAAATTTTGTGCCTAAAACATCCGCATTATTTTGTAACACTTGGAGATAATTGTAATACCAATTGCGATCAACATTTTTCCAATCCATCGTTGCCGCTAATAAGATATTTTCGCTATTAATCCCCTGTTTTTTCGTCAGCCATTGACTAAATTTCTCTTTCCCAAATTTTTGCTCTTCTTCAACAATTTGTGGCAACTGGCTAATGCGAATATAGTCCTCTTCATCGCTCCAATAAAAATGGAAATTCAAATCTAACATTCTCACGCCATAAGAACTAGCAAGCATCTCATTCACAAATGGGTAAGCAATCACTGCGGAAACCACTTCGTCATTATTCAATATATCTTCCTGCTGAACCATCTTTAACAGCGGATTTTGAATCGACAGATGATGCATTTTTTGATGCTTTTTATAACTTAAAACGCCTTCACTATTCTTCGCTTCTAACCATTGATAAAACTTCTTCTTATCGCGAATCGAGATGACGGTATGAGCACCGATATCATCGTAATAGATCGTCATATTCGGACCCAATAGATTCATCATTTCAGTGAAGCTAAATCCAACCTTTTCTTGCCATTTTTCGGTAAATTCAGAATAAATCTCGTTTCGCTGTTGAACAATATAAGATGGAGAATATTCACTAGCAAATGAAGGTTTAATTTTACCAATGAGATAGAGCTCAATCATTCTATGAACCGTCGCTTCTGTTGGCGTTGGCAGTAAAACAGCACCTTTTGGCGTTCCGACAGTTTTAAATGAGAAATCATTATGGGCTTTTGGATTAATGCCTAAAAGCTTCTCGGTATCCGCTTGGATCACAAACTTCATCTGTCCTTGCTTGATGTCATTTGTACCATCTCCCATCGCAAAGCCATTAATCTCTTTTGCATAAGGATAGATGGGATGAGAAGCGCCGGCAGCTTCTATTAATCCCGATTTATTGCGTAAATCCATCCATAGGAAATTATTTTGCCCAGTGAGATCAATTTGATTTTCAAAGGCATACATTTCATGATTTTTTTGTACCTTTAATGCCTGAATCTCTTTTTTGAAATCCTCAAAGCTTCCGGGATTTAAGCCGACTTTAACCATAATTCTTTTCGTTTTAGGTGCAAAATAGAATACGGCATTTTCAGTTGCCGCAAATCCCTCTTTATTAAATTGTAAAGGCTCTTTCATTTGTGAGAAGAAATCATCTTGCAAAATGCTGTTCAATGCTTCAATAGAGGCGATATTCACCGGAATAGAGATTAAACCTTTTGCTAAAAGAGAATACGTTCCATCTTCACTTAAAGCGGCAACTTCAATGGGGCCATTGAGCACTTTATAGAGTAACGAAGCGCCAAGCGTAATGGTATTTAAATTCTCTTCGCTGAAATTCAGACCTAAACTCTGAATCCGCTCTCGAAGCACAACTTCATTGCCGATGACTTCTCGATACTCTTTGAGTGCATTGATCGATACTTTTTCTGTCAGAGCTTCATCGTTAGTGCGATTTTTAGGACTAAAAAATTGGCTCACAGGATTGGCAAGACGCACATAAGCAATTGTATCTTGCGGTAATCGATCTCTTAAGTATGCATATTCGCCGATAGAAGCATCTATTTTTGGAACTTTCACAAGGGATTTAACACCAAAATCTCCGGCAAAACCCATCGGCAGAACGCTTAACAGCGTGAAAGATGCCAATGCTAATAATTTTATTTTCATATGTATTCAAACCTTTTTAAAAATCAGAATCAGAATCAAGAAACCATCACTTACTTAAAAAAGTAACTGTCTGATAAGCATATATTTTTATACTTTTAATAACTTCGCAGAAAAATAAACTTTTGTAAATAATAATCTTGTTTTGTAGTATTAAAGAGAGATAGAAGACAGAAAATGCGTCTAAAATCTGGCTTCTAAATATTCATGATTAAGGAGAATTAAATATGTCAAAAACCATCAGAGATGTGACCTTTGAACTTCTTCGTGAACTAGGCATTACCACCGTTTTCGGTAACCCAGGCTCCACAGAAGAAACTTTCCTTAAAGATTTTCCGGAAGATTTCCGCTATATCCAAACGATTCAAGAAGCATCCGCCGTCGGGGCTGCCGATGGTTATGCGCAAGCGACAAGAAAGCCGGCACTTGTGAATGTTCATACTTCTGCCGGTTTAAGTAATGCCATGAGCAATATCTTAACGGCATTTCAAAACAAAACACCGCTCATTATTACTGCCGGCAACCAAACTCGTGAAATGCTCTTAATGGAACCGTGGCTTACAAACGTGGAGCCTTCAATGCTTCCTCGCCCTTGGGTAAAATGGGCTTATGAGCCTGTTCGTGCTGAAGATGTGCCGGCAGCCTTTATGCGCGCTTATGCAACGGCAATGCAGCCGCCTGCGGGACCTGTATTTTTATCTATACCGTTAGATGATTGGGATAAGCCGGCAACTGAAAGCGCTGTGGTTCGTTCTGTGGCAACTCGTATTGGACCTGATCCTCTTCGCCTTAAAGAGTTTGCCGAAGCGCTTAATAGAGCAAAAAATCCGGCATTGATTTATGGTGCGGCGATTCCTCGTGGTCAAGGTTGGGAGCAAGGAATCAAGCTCGCTGAAAAGCTCAACATTCCTGTCTATTCAGCGCCTGCGACAGAAATTACGCCTTTTCCAGAATCTCATCCGTTATATGCCGGTGGTTTACCCTTTGCCATTGAGCCGTTATCGAAAAAATTAGAAGGTCATGATTTAGCGATTATTATCGGTGCGCCGGTATTCCGCTATTATCCTTATGTTGCCGGAGAATATTTGCCGGAAGGTTTGCGCCTGCTTCATATTACTGAAGATCCATCCGAATCAAGCCGAGCGCCGGTGGGTGATAGTTTGTTATCGGATGCTGTTTTAGCGGTGGAAGCATTAACAGAGCTCGTGAATGCGAGAAGCGAAGCACCCACAATTACAAAACAACCGCACGGAATGGCGCCACATCCTGCGGCAAGTGAACCTCCTTCCGTTGATGGTATTTTATCGCCGTTACAACTCTTTACAGCAGTTCGAGAAGCGATGCCGGAGAATGTCATTTTAGTCGAAGAATCTGCCTCAAACTTAGCAGAACTTCATACCGCTTGGCCGATTAATACACCGGATACTTTCTACACCTTTGCGAGTGGAAGCTTAGGTTGGAACTTGCCGGCAAGCGTCGGAATCGCCCTTGCGCAGAAAGATGAGAATACCCATCGCCCTGTTGTTGCAATTATCGGCGATGGCGCAATGCAATATTCCATTCAAGGCTTATGGACAGCGGCGCAACACAACTTGCCGATTCTCTACATCATTCCACGAAATGAAGAATATGCGATTTTAAAATCCTTCGCAGAACTTGAAAATACGCCAAACGTGCCGGGATTAGATTTACCTGGCTTAGATATTGTTTCTTTAGCAAAAGGTTATGGCTGTATCGGGCTTCGATTAGATAATGTGGCAGATATTCAGAAAGCCTGTAAAGAAGCATTCTCGAAAAATGTACCAACCGTGATTGAAGTGCCGATTACTAAAACAATTCCGCCGTTATTGTAATCTCTAATAGCAAAATTGATTCCAATCAAAAGCCAAGAATCAGGAAACAACCTATTCTTGGCTTTTTTCATTTCTACTGAAAAACATGAAGTTAAGAACGAATCTAAAATCAGACTGATATTTCAGATTGATATGAAATAAAGTCATTGCACATGATTTTAAGCAACACCTTGTGATTGATTATATTTTCAACATGTTAATATATTTGAAAATACCGAAAAATATACTTCAAAAGATTAATGGAAGCGCCCTAATGAAAAAATATAAAAAGCTAGATAAGTCTTTATCGCAAGTACAGAAATGGTCTGAAGATATAATATCCTCGGTTGAGGAAGATAGGATGAATAAAGATGATCTATTGCTCTACATTGAAACAGGTGAGAAATCCACATTAGCATCATCAACTCTTGGAGAAATAGCTATTTTTAATTATGCAAATTCTCTGATTCATATGGAAAAAGGTGATATGACAGCATCCCTTAGAATGATGCGAAAAGGAGTAGAAAATTATATATTTAGATTAGTAACAAGATTGTTTACAATTCAAAAATTTTCTAGTCCTGCAAAGATTGATATAGATAGTATTAATCACACTGTATTTACAGCGCTTTCTGTAGGTCTACCAAATCTCGCTCAAAAATTTTATCGGTTTATGATAAATGATTTAGAGACAGGAAATATCGTTACAAACGGTTACACAAATTATATGACTGAATCCCTCCGTTATTCAGCAATGGCAATGACGATTTTCAATGATTTATGGCATCTTTCCGCTCCTGATTTAGAAAGGTTTGCCCTTCTTCAAGATCCTGCATGGATGAAATATGCGAATCATTGGCGAGAAGAAGATGTTGAAAAGTTTTCCGAGATTTTAAATGAAGTGTGCGATCTGCATATTGAGCGAATCGGCATGACGCAGAGAGAGTTTGATTCCGGCAATTATGAGTTTACATCGCCTTTTGAAGCCGTCTATCCTGTGGAAATATTAGCGGTTTTACGTTTACGGGAACAATTCGGCTTACAAAACCCAGAATTAACCCATCCGCTACTCTTAACGCCCTATGCACAAATTACGAGTAAACGCATCGATCAGCCGGTGGAAGATCCATTGTTAGATGATTATCTCAAAGCTCTCCGGAAATATAATCCCGAACTCATCGAAGCTTGGGATCAGTTTGAGGTTTAACTTTTCGTTGATGAGAATGAATTCGGTTCAAGTCTAAAAAAAAGGGATAAATAAGCACTTATCCCTTTTTTATTGCTCATTCAGATTCGCTTATTTCGATTTACTTCTCAAACACCGATAAATCAAACATAATCCGCTCATCATCTAATTCTGCTTGATACGGGATTTCGCCGATCATCGGGATATCTGTGAATGCTTGAATGCCGGCGATATAGTTTTGAAGACTTTTAGAATCGGAAAGATGGTTCGCAATCCAACCTGTAACTTTCAAACCGGCATTTTCAATGGCATCAAAGGTTAAACGCGCATGATTAATCACGCCGAGCTTTAAGCCAACAACAACAATGACCGGCAACTGATTCTCAACAACCCAATCGCTGTAACTCTGCGTGAAGCTTAACGGCGTATACCAACCGCCGGCGCCTTCTACTAAGGTAATGCGAGGTTTTGATTGCCCTGCCTTTTCGCTATTGTTCTTTTCACTTTCTATTCCACGCGCACTATTAAGAGCGACATTTTTACAAATATTTCCGGCAATATTTTCGTGAATGGCTTCTAAATGCCGTAATCCTTCCGTCATTTTGGCAAATTCAATGGCAATGCCGGCTTCATCTGCCAAAATGTGCGGGGCTTCTTCCGCTTCGAAAAAGTATGGATTCACTTCTTCATAGCTTAAATCATCAAAAGAGGCTAAAAGATGCTGATAAGCATCCGGGTTTTTCAAACCGATCTCCGTCATTTCAGCGCCGGAAGCCACAGGTTTATAACCATTTGCCGGCATTTTCGCTTGGTTTAGTGCCGTGAGTAATCTCGTTGTGGCAAAGGTTTTACCAATCTCGGTATCCGTGCCGGTCACAAACCATGTTTTTGTCGGAGTTTTACTGTCCGCCATTTTTTGTCCTTTGATGTTTTAATGTTTAACACAGTGTCATTGTAGAATATAGGCTGATTCATCGCTGGATCGAATGTTTGCATGCTTTTAAATATCACGCGCCAGCAATATTGAAGCCTTTTAGTATTTCCAACTATACGATTCTGAAATAATGATGTTTGATATATAAAAAAATAAATACGTTTTATATCTCCGTTATATTTCAATAATCGCAACTTCATAAGTGAGTTGATACGCGCCTAAATCTTGAAAATATTGCTCTAAACGCCGGTAACTTTCTCTGCCTAATAAGCCTTTACGGCGATTGGGAATTGCCGTTGCACCGATATTTTTAAGGCTTTGAAATAGCGATTTTAGATTAGGAAATGTCACAACTTCCTCATAAAAATGAATCTTTCCTTGGTATTTTTTGATCGTTTCTTCTAATTGCGCTTTCGTTACAAATTCTAAAATATGCGAATCATTATCAATTTGCCGAAACGCATCTGAAAGCTCTCTCAGAGTGCCTTCTACAATGGTGGCAATCAGAACATTTTTTGCAGTATTTTTTGCCGTATTTTTTGACATAGAATTTTGTTGAACTTTCGAAACGCGCACCAATTCCGCAATGGCATTTTCCAAAGAATGACACCATTGAATCGCAAGGCTACTTAATACCAGATCAAACTGATGATCTTCAAATGGAAGCTGTTCGATATCGCCTTTTGTATAAGCCTGATAGACATTACGCGCCTTTGCCACTTCCAACATTTCTGCGGAAAGATCTAATGCCGCAAGATGTAAGCTCGGAAATGCCGAGGAATCTTCTAAATCTACAACTGATTGTGAAGATGCTTCCATTTGCGATATTTCCATTTTCAAAGCTTGATAACGTTTTGCAAATGCTTCTCCTACATATCCCGTTCCTGCGCCGGCATCTAATACTGTAAATGTTGTATGAAGTGCATTAAGTGCGTTATCGGTTTGAGCCGTTGTTTGTGTTCTATCTACGGTTGATTCTTCTGTATTTCGAATCGTATGTTGAATGATATGTTCTAGTACATATTCTACTAAGCGATCTGCAATTCGGCGTTGAACGACGGCAACGGAATCATAAATGCCGGCATTTTGTCCGAACTTTGCTTTAATCACAGGCTTTGCGACAACATTCAAAGAATCCTCCGCTAAATCTGCTAGATCTTTACGATACGCATAGTTATCTAAATCAGGATCTGTATCTATATCAGCATTCCTAACTAGCTCTTCATGAGATGCTTTCATCCCATCTGCCTTAATATCTCTCGCCGAGATCGAACTCATGATGTTTTCATTATTTGTTTCATTCATTTCGTTATTCACTGGTCATTCATTGCCATTCGTCGCGTATTGTTACTAAATCTCTAAATCTTTTAAATCTAAGTTCTTTGGCGCTAAGTCAAAATAATAATGATTCATCGCCTTTTCAAGTGCGGTAATTAGCTGATCAATCATTTCGGTAGTATGTTCTGCCGTAATTGTCATTCGTAACCTTGCCGTATTTGGAGGAACGGTTGGCGGACGAATGGCGGATACCCAAATCCCTTGCGCTCGCAGTAACGCTGAAATATCCATTGCCATTTGATCTTCCCCAATCACTAAAGGCTGAATCGGGCTATCTGAATCGAGAAGATATGGTAATGAAGGTAATGAAGGTAATGAAGCGTGATGAGAAGATTCGTTAGCAATCGCTTCTTGTAAATTCTTCTCTAACCCTTGTAACGTTTTTGCCATTTCCGCTTTGAAATAATGAATATTCTCTTGTAAACGTTTCCGGCGTTCATCGCCTTCAAGTGATTCAATGAGATTAATCGCTTCCAATAAAGTCACAGCTTGTACAGGTGGAATTGCCGTACTATAAATCAACGGTTTTGAAAATTGCACAAAGTATTCCGCAAGTTCCCGAGAAAGAAGCACTGCTGCACCGCTACAACCAAAGGCTTTACCAAATGTCACAATGAGAATATCTGGATGAATGCCGGCAGAATCACAAGTTCCTCGACCTTTTTCACCGATAATGCCAATGCCGTGTGCATCATCGACCATCAGGAGTGTATTCTCATGATCCTTATCATTACTACTGTTGCCCTTTAGGACTTTCGCAATCTCTGCCAATGGCGCTTGATCGCCATCCATACTGAAAATCCCTTCCGTAATCACTAAACGGCCGGCGTTTTCAGGAAGTGGTTTGTCTAAATAGCTCTGGAGAGATTCAATATCATTATGTTTAAAGCGATACAATCTCGCCGGTGATAGCATTGCCGCTTCTAATAGTGAAGCATGAGATAACCGATCGGCAATCATGACATCTTCACGCGCCATCAGTAATTTAATGACGGCTTGATTTGCCGTAAATCCGGAAGGATAAACAATCGCTCGATCATATCCGAGCCAATCGGCAAGCTTTGCTTCAAGTTCCGCTAAAGGTTCACTATATCCCGTAACGTGCGGAGAACCGCCACTGCCAACGCCATATTGCTGCGCGCCCTTTATTGATGCGGCAATCATAGAAGGATGATGCGCTAATCCTAAGTAATCATTCGAAGAGAAATTTAGGAATTCCTGAACTTTTATCGTTTCCGTATCTTCCGTAGCTTTTTCATCTTTCACACGAATCGTTACTGGCGTATCTGTAACGCCACATACTATTCGCTTACGAAAACGATCTTTCTCTCTCTGCATATCAATCGCTTCTTTGATTCTATTATTCCACGTCATTGAATCTATCTGATCCTTTCTAGTTTCTTATAGTTGTCATTGAGGTATTGCCATTAAGATTTTGTGCATTTCGTCACTTTAGGTTAAAAGCCCATATGTCCTTTTCAGATTTTTGGTAATGAATGCATCCACTAATCAGCATAAATTAAACAATTATTTACATCTAAAACCATGATTTTATCTGCTCTGAGAATCCTATATTGCCGGCATATCAGCACTACTCATGCGGGATTTATAGTACCATAGAGCAATTCTTTGCCTATTAAGAATTGATCTATTCAAGAACTATTCAAAAATATTACAGGTAGCAATCCCCAAAAACCTGACAATATTTTACGAATAGATCACTAATAAAATAAACCGACATAACCCAAAAGATTTAAGAGAAGATACGAGATCATGAGCACTATTGATTTAGAATTTGATACAAAGCATATTTGGCATCCTTATACCTCAATGAGCGAACCGCTTCCCTGTTATCCCCTGAAATCTGCTAATGGCGTGATGCTCCAGTTAGAAAATGGGCAAGAATTAGTAGATGGCATGTCTTCTTGGTGGGCGGTGTTGCATGGTTATAATCATCCTGTGATGAATGAAGCGATTCAAACGCAATTATCGAAAGTATCGCATGTGATGTTTGGCGGATTAACCCATCAGCCGGCGATTGATCTTGTGCAAAAGCTGATTGAACTCACACCGGAAAAGCTCGAATGTGTGTTTTTGGCAGATTCAGGCTCTGTTGCGGTGGAAGTGGCACTGAAAATGGCGTTTCAATATTGGCATGCAAAAGGAGAAAGTGGAGAAACGTCAGATAATGGGAATAACGGCGAACTGAAAAAACGTCATCGCGTGCTCTCTCTCTCGCATGCGTATCACGGCGATACGTTTGGCGCAATGGCGGTATGTGATCCGGCAAATTCGATGCATTCTCTCTATGGCGATTATCTTCCAAATCATCTTTTTGCAGATACGTTCACAATTGGCTTTGATGAACCTTGGGAAGATTCGGCGGCGGATAATCTTCGTGCGCTTTTCAAGGAACATCATGAAGAGCTCTTTGTCGTGATTGCCGAACCCATTGTGCAAGGCGCCGGCGGCATGCGCTTTTATCATCCCAATTATCTGAAAGTACTCCGTGAACTTTGCGATGAAACCGGCGTACTGCTGATCTTAGATGAAATCGCCACAGGTTTTGGGCGTACCGGAAAATTCTTTGCCTCCGAACATGCCGGCATTGAACCCGATATTCTCTGTCTGGGAAAAGCGCTTACCGGCGGTTACTTAACGCTCTCGGCGGTATTAACCACAAGGCACGTTGCCGAAACCATTAGTAACGGCGATGCGAAATGCTTTATGCACGGCCCAACCTTTATGGGAAATCCCCTTGCCTGCGCCGCTGCTAACGCCAGTTTATCGTTACTTGATAATGGCCAATGGCAAGAGAATGTCGCGCGCATTGAAGCGCAGTTAAAAGAAGAGCTTTTAACACCGTTGCAGAATCATCCTGAGATTGAAGATGTCCGAGTTTTAGGCGCAATCGGCGTGGTAGAACTGAAAAAGCCGGTAAACCAAGCGAAAATTCAACAATACTTTGTCGAAAACGGCGTGTGGATTCGCCCCTTTAATAAACTCGTCTACATCATGCCTCCATTTGTAACATCTCAAGAAGAACTCTCCCAGCTCACAAATGCCGTTGTATCGCTCTTACAACGAGAAGATTTTGCAGATTTTGTACTTTAGTCGATGAAAGATCTAAAGAAAAATTTGTAATTTATTAACGAATAAATCATTACAGATTTCAGAATGTAGTGATCGCATAATTGTGTGATCACTCAATATCGCTAATACTGTTAATACTAAAAAGAAGCTTTCTCTTCAAATGCGGGCGCAAGATTGATAAAAGAGTGCAGAAATTCTCTCCCGCCATGTATCAGCTCTTCTTATCCATACATTTAAGATTTAAGGATCATGAAAATGACTCATTCAGCGAACTCAAATCCGCACACGATTCAAATACAACTTTCAGAAGCATCAGCGCCGAAAACCCTTATTTACTATTCCAATGATGCCGAAGAATCAGATCACAACGAAGATTGCTTACTCTTCCTTCATGGCATCTTAGGCGATGGCAGAACGTGGATTCCTTATCTGGATCAATTTCCTAGGATGAAAACGGTGTCGCTCACGCAATCAGGTTTCAGCGAGAATAATGATGAAAAAAAAGATTCCGAAGATTCTGAAACGCTCTTTGATACGGCAATTCATGCAGAAGAACTCTCGGCATTTTGTAAGGCGCTCAATCAACAAGATCAAACGCCCAATCGAAAATTTAAAGTTGTCGCATGGTCATACGCTTGCCATGTTGCGCTCTTAGCTGCGCAAGAAAATCCGGAATTGTTTATATCCTTAACGCTCTATGAACTCATCGTGCCAAGTTACGGCATGACGGAAGAAGATCAAGCGCTCTTCACGCAAGATCTTACTAAAATGATGAGTCTGATCATTAAAGCTTATCGCCGTAATCAGCCGGAAAAAGCGATGGATCACTTTATCTCGGCATGTAAAAATGCGCCATATTCGCTTTCAGAGCAAGCGGAATCGATCCAAATCATCAAACAAGATAACGCGCAAAGCTTACAAAAGCTCTTAACGCAGAAAGAGCCAAAAGCGATCTCGCAAAAAGACTTATTAGCAATTGATCAATCCGTACCAATTACCATTTTGGTGGGAGAAAACTCTAGAGGAATCTTTCAGCTAAGTTCAAAAAATGCCGCCAACTCTCTGAATAAAACAGTACAAATCATTCCAAATGCCGATCATCTATTGCCGGAAGAGATGCCGGAGGTGTTTGGGAAAGTGCTGAAAGATATTTTGAATGATGCTTTATAAAAAGAGGATTTATCCTAAATAATCATCAGTAAATACGGATTAAATATCTATTAAATATGGAGATGTTTTATAGATGTCTTATAGGATTTATAAATATTTTAAGTGCTTTTCCCATAAATAGATATCTCATCCTAAGAAAGAATGCGAATTCGGATATGAATAAATATAAATATTCGTTATATTACTTAAAATAATCAAGAAAATCGGTTCAATAACGAACTTACTATTTTAAAAATAAAACTAGCTCTAAAGCTAGATAAAGGCTTATAGGTAATATGACTAAATATACGGAAGAAGATACTAAATTTCGCTTTATTTCTCCTGCGATTGTTAAGCAAGCTGGCTGGGAAGAGAAATATATTCGTATGGAACGTTATTTTACAGATGGACAAGTTTTAGTACGTGGAAACCGTAGAAAAAGAGGTAAAGCGAAAAAGGCAGATTATCTCTTATTAAGTAAAAATATGGAAACGCCGCTTGCGATTGTTGAAGCAAAAAGTATTGATAAATCTCTTGAAAGCGGTCTGCAACAAGCCATTGAGTATGCAACGATTTTAGATGTACCTTTTGCCTATTCTAGTAACGGACAAGGATTCATCGAGCGAGATATGCTAACCGGCATTGAGCGAGAATTACCCTTAGATCAATTCCCAACACAGGAAGCGCTTTGGAATCGCTATGTGAAAGATAAAAATCTCACGCCGGAAGAAGAAAAGATGATTGAAGAACCCTACTTCGTCGATCCTATCACAAAGAATATGACACCTCGATATTATCAACGAATTGCCATTGATAGAACGATTGAAGCCGTTGCAAAAGGTCAAAAGCGTATTCTTTTAGTCATGGCAACAGGAACGGGAAAAACCTATACGGCATTCCAGATTATTTGGCGCTTGAAGAAAACAAAGCCCAATATGAAAGTGTTATATTTAGCAGATCGCAATATCTTAATTGATCAAACCATCACTGATGATTTCAAGCCCTTTGAAAAAGTGATTACCAAAGTTCAAGGCGGAAAATTAGATAGCTCTTATGAAATTTATATGAGTTTATATCAGCAACTTGCCGGCGAAAATGGCGAGGAAGCATTTAGACAATTTCAGCCTGAATTTTTTGATCTCATTATTGTGGATGAATGTCATCGTGGAAGCGCAAAAGAAGAATCTCAATGGCGACAAGTGATCAATTACTTTAGTTCAGCGGTGCAAATCGGTTTAACGGCAACGCCGAAAGAATCGAAAGATGTGAGCAATATTACCTACTTTGGCGAACCGATTTACACCTATTCTTTAAAGCAAGGGATTGAAGATGGATTCCTTGCGCCTTATAAAGTCCTTCGTATCAGCATGGATCGAGATGTGGAAGGATGGCGACCGGAAAAAGGTAAAAAAGATATTCATGGCAATTTCGTAGAAGATCGAGAATATGATCAGAAAGACTTTGATAAAACGCTCATTATTGATGAAAGAACAGAGCTCGTTGCCAAGCGTGTTACGCAATGGTTAAAAGAGAATGGTAGAGATAGCAAAACGATTATCTTCTGTGTTGATATCGATCATGCAGAGCGAATGCGCCAAGCGATGGTGAATGAAAATAGCGATATCGTTAAAGATCATCCTGATTACATTATGCAAATTACCGGCGATAACAAAGAAGGTAAAAAACGCTTAGATGATTTTATTAATGTCCATGAACCTTATCCCACAATCGTTACTACTTCTAAACTGCTAACAACCGGCGTGAACTGCAAAACCTGTAAGCTCATTGTGTTAGATAGTAATATTCAATCCATGACTGAATTTAAACAGATTATTGGTCGTGGAACTCGCTTAAATACGGATCATAAAAAATGGTTCTTCACCATTATGGATTTTAAGAATGTCACTCGCCTCTTTTCAGATGAGGAGTTTGATGGCGAACCGATTGTGATTATTGAAGAACCTATTATTCCCGGCGAAGGGAACGAAGATCCGGAAGAGCCGATCATTGATGGAGATGATTTCGATGGCGATGATTGGGAAGATGATGAGGATTATCCTGATATTACCGGCGAACCTGAATTTCCGATTTCTAACAAAATTCGTGTTCGTGATGTTGAAGTAAAGATTATCAATGAGCGCTATCAAACCTTAGATTCTGATGGGAAGTTAATTACAGAAGATCTGCAAGATTTTACCAAGCGCAATATCTTAGATGAATATGCAACGTTGAATGATTTCCTTCAAGCATGGAATTCTGCCGAGAAAAAACAAGCGATTATTAAGGAGCTTGAAGATCAAGGCATTTCTTTAGAGCTTTTAGAGAAAGCTTCCGGCAATAAAGATTATGATCCTTTTGACCTCATCATGCATATTGCTTACGATAAAAAACCTTTAACAAGAGCGGAACGAGTGAACGGCGTTAAAAAGCGCAATTATCTCTATCAATATGATGAAGTGTGCCAAAAAGTGTTATCGGCACTACTTGATAAATATATGAATGAAGGAATTGCGCCTTTAGAAGATGTCAGCGTTCTCAATAATAATCCGTTTGATCTGATTGGTAGCCCGATTAAAATCGCAAAAATGTTCGGCGGAAACGAAGAGTATTTACAAGCGGTGATGGGATTACAAAATGCACTATATGCGACAGAAAATTACGCGCAATAGAATGATTGAGATTAAGGTTTATGGATGAATTCTGAGAATTCACGAAATCAGGTTTTAAGTTTTGAAGACCTGATTTTAAAAATCCGATTTTCATAACCTTGTGATATAACAAAAGCTGATTCATCGCTGGGTCGAATGCTTGCATGCTTCTCAATATCCCGCGCCAGCAAGAAGATACAAATATGCAAGTTGTGAACTTTGAGCTTCATATCAGAGTTCTCAATAATCCAATATCAGCAGATTTTTGATGATTCAAATCTTATATGCTTCTGAAAAGTTAATACCGGCAATATTTGTTCCTTTGAGAATTTCTTTAGAATTGTTAGAACCTTAAATTGCTTTAAACTGAGATTTTGATTATTTTTCAGATTTCAAATTTTCAAATTCAAAAAACGTTATTTCGATATTTCGATACAAATAAAAACCCGCACCAAGATTTCAGTGCGGGTTTGATCTTTATTATAATGATGAAATCGAATCTTTCGGCGCTTCCGGCATTAGCGTGAGCATGACCATTAAACGTTAAAAACTCTATTTAAATCACTATTGGAATCAGGCAAGCAATTTTTAACAATCATCATTCTCTTCAATAATCATGATTAGCCTATCGCTTGTTGTTTATTGCGTTAGCTCATTCAACTGCTCAACCTTCCCTAAAACCTTCTCAAGCTCCGCAACAATTCGATGTTGTTCTGCAAGTGGAGGTAAAGGCACTAAACCCTGTCTAAATTTCTGATCATTTATTGCTGGATATGCAACACCTTTTGCATTCTCATTGTCATTGGCATACGAATTAAAAAAAGGTGATATTAGAAAATATAATAAAAATTGATTCATCACAAGAAAAGGCGTTGATAGAACTGCAAAGCCGGTACTAACTATTGGTTCAGGGATAATTTCCTTATCAATAATGCAAGTATTCAACAAATATGGGCGTACGGTAGAATAGATAACATCCCCTTTCTGAACAATTTTTCTAGCTCTTGATGGCGCAGCTTTAGCTTCCAAAATCGCTAAATCCTCTCCTAGAATCTGTTTCTTATTATTTATTGAAGATATATCAATATACGTGAATTGATTTGTTGGAGTTTTTTGTCCTCGATTATAGGTAATTTCTCCTAATCTCACCCAAACCCAATTTTCAGGAATCTCGAAAGGAATTTCTTCTTCTGTGATTGCCGGTAATGGTTTCTCTTTGCGAATGATTTTCTCTTCTACTAATCGGGCTTTCTCTGCTTCGATTTCGGCAAGCAGTTCTCTTGCATCGCCATCTTCCGACAATTGCTTTGTGAGTTTCCCTTCAATTGCCGATTGCAATAGAGATGCACGAAGCTTATTGGGGAAATTCTTCTGAATCTCATAAAGCTTCATTTCATCCTCTTTCAGCGAATCTACCTTTGCTAAAGCGATTTCGATGGCTTCTACAATTCTTTGTTGTTCTGAAAGTGGAGGAAGAGGAATAATCATATTGGATATATCTCGTAAAACCCAATTCTTATTTCCTACACCTTTAGTTCCTGCTTTAGCTTGTTGCTGTGCTAAAGGCGTTTGAATCATTAAGCATAAAAAATAATTACAAACTTCTTTAGGAATTTTTAATAATGCTAAACTGACAAAAATACTAAACTCAATATCTGTTTCAATTACTAGAGGAACACCTGTCGTACCAATTTTGGATAAAAGTATATCCCCTTTTTCAGGATGACATCTTTTTATAAGCTGTTCATGTTCTTCTTGGGAAATAAATTTTGTTTGTTCTAAATCTAAAAAACCCTTCGTTATATTTTTTACTGATAAGAATGGTACCCCACTTTCTATATATTTAGGAGTATGATGCGCGCCATCAGTTATAAGTAAACATAAGTCTTTCATTCTTACCCAAACCCAATTTTCAGGAATCTCGAAAGGAATCTCTTCTTCTGTGATTGCCGCCAAGGGTTTCTCTTTACGGATTATTTTCTCTTCTACTAATCGGGCTTTTTCCGCTTCGATTTCGGCAAGCAGTTCTCTTGCATCGCCATCTTCCGGCAATTGCTTTGTAAGTTTTCCTTCAATTGCCGATTGCAAGATAGAGGCTTTTAATCTATCAGCGATTAATACTGAACTCATTCTTGCACCTCTTCATCTAAATCAATCCCGATAAAGTGGGCGATATCTGTAACCGCTTTATCAATACGCGCATTTAAAGTGGTGCGTTTTTGATGATAATCCCGAATGGTTTCTTCTGGGCTTAATACTTCTTCTTCAAGGCTTGGATATCCGCATAAATCCAAGTTAAAGCCATTAGCAACAATGGATTCTTTACTAAACTTTTGCGCTTTGAAGGTTTCTGTTTCCACATCCGCAATCACTTCACGTTGATTCCACCATGCAATACATTTCTCAAAATGCTCAAACTTCATCGGACGAGTTTTAGAGAAGTTTTTATAACCTTCCGGCATATCAAAACGATAAAACCACACATCTTCTGTTTTCTTGCTGTTATCGAAAAAGAGAATATTCGTTGTAATCGAAGTATATGGCGCAAATACGCTATTGGGTAAACGCACAATAGTGTGCAAGTTAAAGTCTGTAATGAGTTTCTTCTTAATGGCTGTCTTTGCGCTATCTGCACCGAAGAGAAAACCATCGGGAATAATAATCGCACAACGACCGCCACCTTCAGAAAGGTGCTTTAAACGATACATCGCAACAGACATGAAAAGATCGGCAGTTTCACCGCTTTGTAGCTCTTTCGGGAAGTTGTTTTTAACGAAATCGCTCTCTTTACCGCCGTAAGGAGGATTCATAATCACAATATCAAAACGATCTTCCGGCTTATATTCTCGAACATTTCCCTCTAAACCATTGCCATGAACTAGCATCGGATTATCCAAATCATGAAGTAATAGATTTGTAACGCCGAGCATATGCGGTAAAGGCTTTTTCTCAATGCCAAATAAGCTTTTTTGAAATAGCTCTCGATCTTCCACCGTTTCCACTTGGCGATCTAAGACTTTTAACGTAGAAGTTAAAAATCCGCCCGTTCCACAGGCGAAATCCGCCACTCTTTCACCGAGTTTTGGCTGTAATATTTCCACCATAAAATCCGTCACGGCGCGTGGCGTATAAAACTCACCGGCATTACCGGCACTTTGTAAGCTTTTTAAGATGGTTTCATAAATCTCACCAAAAGCATGTTTATCATCATATTCATCAAAATCAATATCATCGATAAGATTGATCACTTGGCGCAATAAGATCCCATCTTTCATATATTGGTTCGCATCTTCAAAGATATTTTTCACAATCAACTGCTTCATCGGCGTATTAATATCTACCGGCAGATTTTTAAGTGTTGGAAATAGGGTTTGGTTCACAAAATCTAATAAAGCTTCGCCAGTAAGCGCCTTGCCATCTTTACGATCTTTTGCCCAATTTTGCCATTTTAATTCATCAGGAATAATGGATTGGTAAGTAGGATCTGTAAATGCCCAGTTTTCCTCTTTACTGCCATAGATTTTTAAGAAAATCATCCAAGTCATCTGTTCTATACGTTGCGCATCGCCATTAATTCCGCTATCGCCACGCATAATATTTTGAATTGATTTCACAAAACTACCTAAACTCATTAAAACCACCTATTGTTTGATCATTTATTACGAGATATCCGCATGCTTTTTGATGCGGAGATCTATCATACGCTATCTTCGGATTATTCTCCGTTTAAGCACGAGGAAGAAGCGCGTTTGCTTAAAGTTTGATAATGTTTTTATTCTATAATCCATTCTAAAAACTACCATAAAAATCATTATAAATTATTCAAAAAAGTTTCAAAAAATATTAAGAAAAAGGATTAGAAAAAAGGTTAGTAAAAATAGATTCTTCCCTTTACAATGCAGATCATTATTGAAGTCAAAAGTATTAAACAAGGGGCTGTAAACTAAAACAATTGTTATTCCAAAGGAGAATCTAATGGCGGTAACGTTAGCGGAAAAAATTTATATGAATGGCACGATTTTCACATCGGATGCGGAAAATACCATTGCCGAAGCGATTGCTTTTGCAGGTGGAAAAGTGCTGGAAGTGGGTTCTAATGAAGCGATTTTAAAGCTTCAACATGCAGAAAGTGACGTGATTGATCTTGAGGGCAAGATGTTAATGCCGGGAATTGTGGATTCTCATCTCCATCCTTTTTGGGGCGGATTACAACTTTCTGGCTGTAACCTTGATTATGCGAGCTTAACAGTTCCGGACACTTTGAAATTTGTGCAGAACTATCTCGATCAGGATACGAAACATGGCGAGAATGATTGGCTTCAAGTGCGTGCTTTTTTGCGTCAGGAAGTGTTACCGCTCGGCACTGATATTACGCGCCGTGATTTAGATACGCTTAATACCAAGCGCCCTGTGATTCTCTTCTCTAACGATTGCCATACATTAGTGGCCAATAGCCGAGCGTTAGAGCTTTTCGGCATTGATGAAAATACACTTGTTCCGCCGGATGGTACGATTCGCCGTTATCCAGATGGCACTTTGAACGGCATTATGGAAGATGCGCCGGCAATGCGTGCGTTTGATAGCATTCCGGTATTAGATGCGAAAAGTGCCGTGGTTGTTGCCGAAGATGTGCAGAAGCTTCTGAATAGCCAAGGCGTGACAACCGTGATGGATGCTCGTGCGCTTCCTTTGCAGTTTGATGCATTTACCACGTTAAAAGAGGAAGATCGCTTAACGATTCGTCTTTTAGGTGCCCGTGAAATTACACCGGATAATGCACCAACGGTTGCGGACGTTCCGCCGGCAGTTGAAAAAATGATGGAATTCGCGCAGAAATATAGCGATGCTTCTTGGCAGACAAAACCCGGCATTTTTATTCAACATGCGAAGTTTTTCGTCGATGGCGTGATGCAATCGCCGATTAATACGGCATCGTTATTACAGCCATATCGCAAAAATATCGGCACGAAAGACGCGCCGAATTGGCAACCTTCCGATAATTACGGTTATCTCTACTATCCCAATGAGCTTTTAACGGCGCTGATTTCAGAAGTGAGTGCAAAAGGCTTTCATCCGCATATGCACACCGTTGCAGATGGTGCGATTGAAGTAACGCTCAATGCTATTGAAACAATGCGTGAAAAACTCCCCGGCAAAGATATTCGCCCAAGCCTTGCGCATAATGAATTAACAGCGCCGCATCAATACAAGCGCTTTAAGGATTTAGGCGCCATTCCTTGCCTTTCGTTCCAATGGGCGGGATATAGCAGAGAGTTTGCCGACGAGTTACTCAATATTGTTGGAAAAGAGCGTTTTGATCATTTAGAGCCTGCCGGAAAATTCTATGATGCCGGCATTCGTGTAGCATTTGGAAGCGATTGGCCGATTGATCCTCTGAACGAATGGTATGATTTCAAAGTGGCTCTCACGCGCATCGGCGATGTCGGTTATCCTCGTTTAAATACCGATCGTAACGTGACTTTAACGGAAGTGCTTCGCTCGGCAACCATTGATGCGGCGTACATGATCGCAGCTGATGAATATGTTGGTTCTTTGGAAGCTGGGAAATTTGCGGATTACATCATTTTAGATCGAGATCTTTTCAAAGGCGCGCCGGAAGATATTGAAAATGTGAATATCAAAAAAACCTTTATCGGCGGGAAAGAGGTTTATTCTCAGGATTAGAATTGCTTGGTTAAAGCTGATTTATAAAAGCCCACAAATCTGATGAAGAATTGTGGGCTTTTTTATATTGAATCTTATTGGAAGCACTGTTTTTGCATCTTATTCGGAACCTGATTCGGTTCGGTAAAGAGATGCCATTTTTGGGAATCAATATTCGCAAACAAGGTTTTGAAACGCTCATTATCCATCGTTTCATCGGTCACATTACGAATAAAGATACATTGAATCTGCGAAGGGTAATCTTTCATAATTTCGGCATAAATCTCCGGATCTTTCTCTCCCGAATCGCCGATGAGCACAAAGGTTCTATTAGGATAAACCATTAAGAGTTTTTCAATATTTTGTCGTTTATGCTTCTCAGAAGCTTTTCCCATCGGAACCACAGAACGCCAAGTGGTGGATTCTCGTAGATGAATACTGCCTTTCGGGAATTGTTCTTGATCCATAAATTCCTGAAGTGCCGGATAGAGTTGAATCGGGCTTGAAGAGAGATAATGGAAAGAAATCCTATTGTTTTTCGCAATTCGCTGATACCAATGTCGCATCGAATCTACTGCCACAAAGGGTTCTATAAATGTCTGCTTCAGGAGGTTTTTGGTATCGAGTACATCGGAATCTTTGATCGTGTCATCAATATCGGAAATAATTGAAATACCGCTCTTTGCCGAGAAATAGGCTTTGCCGGTAATGAGATTTTTTTCAGCAGCTTCTTGTTCGATATTATCTTTCCCATCTTCTTGAGCATTTCGTGGATCAATCATCTGAAAGGAAATGACACTATTATTCTGTAAACGGTTAGAATCTTTCGGATTCTCCATTTCTACTTCAATCGTCGTACTTGTGCGCCCTGTTCTCGCGGTTTTCGGTAATGCATAATCCTTGCCGGCAAGTGTGATCTGAAGTTCTTTCCCTCGTTCTGAATCCACTCGAAATAATTGCGTCATTTCATATAATCGATCATATTCCGCCGGCGTAAGATCTGTTTTTGTCACATCGAGATATTTCATCAATGCCGTTGTCATTCCTCTGCCACGTTCTTTCTCATATACCCAAGCATCAATCTCTACGGCGATTTCACGCGCATTCACTTCATAAGCAACGTTTGGAATAAATAGCACATTCTCATCGGGTTTAAGCGTGGATGAACAACCGACGGTTGCCATTAAACCGAAAGTAATCAGAAGAATTTTTTTCATAAAGCCTCAGAAAATAGAGAAAACAAATAGAAAAACCATGAGAGATAAAGGATTTTTATCGGATTTTGAAAAACGTAATACGAAAATCTCGCTCGTGCTTTAATAAAACTCAAAATAAAGCTCACTATACTTTTCAAAAATATCTCAAAACAACAAAATTGAGAAAAGAGATTATATAATGTTACCGGCTTTTGAAGCTATCATAAGTCATTAAAATAAAACAGAGTTCAAGAAAATAAGGCGATATCTTAAACGAAGCATTAAATTAAAAAATATAAAAACAATACAAAAATCACTCAAAAATAAATACTAAATTAAAACTTGAAGAAAATTCTGAAGAAAAAATTAATTTTTAATACACGTTATTAATGTAAATTTCCATTATTTTCTTAAATGATAATGAATATCAATTGATCATATATTAACCAATAACCCTTTTACAACCCTTGTAATGGCGCATTTTACGGCTTATTTAAAAATCAAAAGAGCCAATAATGTAAAGCTATATCCCAAATATGAGCAATGATCTAAGATAGCATTTTGAAATTGATAGGAACTATTTTAGTTACTGATAATATAAAACCGCGCACGAATAATGCGAACAATAATGAGTGAAGTTTAAGAAACTTCCTTTTAGGAGATGATAATAATGACCAATCCGGCAATGAACCGTGTTTTAACTACCCCGATTTTGATTGTATTTGGCCTTGCCTATATGGTTCCGCTGGGAATCTTTACCACTTACGGTCAAGTGACTGTTCTGAGCCAAGGTCATTTACCGATTACTTATATTGTCACGCTAGTCATGATCTTCTTTACGGCGCTGAGTTATTGCCGAATGTCGACATTTCTGCCCCTTTCAGGATCGGCATATTCTTACACACAAAGAACCTTTGGTTCTATTACCGGATTTTCCATTGGCTGGGTACAAATTTTAGATTATCTCTTTTTGCCCATCGTCAATTACGTGGTTTTAGGGTTATATCTACACGAAGCTTTTCCGGCAATTCCGGCTTGGGGCTTTATTTTAGGTGCGTTAGTTTCCGTAACAGCGCTGAACTATATTGGTGTGAAATTAGTGACGCCGATTAATCTCTTTTTAATTGCGCTTCAAGTGATTTTTATCGGATTATTTCTCTTCTTAAGTTTTAAAGGTGCAGATTTAAGCCCAGAAAACCTGCTCGAACCACTGAATCCAAGTAAAAATGAGATGGCAGGACTATTCTCCGGCGCTGCGGTTCTCTGCTTAGCGTTCTTAGGCTTTGATGCCATTGCAACGATGGCGGAAGAAACGAAGAATGCTTCTAAGACATTGCCAAGAGCCATTATGTTGACCGTAATTATTGCCGGCACGATCTTCTTACTCGTATCCTTTGCGGCAAACGTGGCATATCCCGAATGGCAAGATTTCTTCGAAATTAGCAAACAAGATACGGCAAGTTTAGATGTGATGAATCGAGTGGGCGAAAATAGCGGATTTGGCGGAAAACTATTGGGCGATCTCTTCCTTGCAACCTATCTGACCGGCGTTTATGCATCGGCAATGACATCGCAAACGAGCGTTTCTCGAATTCTCTTTGCAATGGGACGTGAAGGCGTTTTACCACGTAAGATTTTCTATACGCTTCATCCGAAATTTCACACGCCGCATTTAGCGCTTATTTGCGTCGCCTCCTTTTCGCTCATTGCACTCTTCATTCCGCTCAACTTAGTGGTTTCGATGATTAGCTTCGGTGCGCTTGTGGCGTTTACGGCAGTGAACGCTTGTGTGATTAAAAGCCATCTATTCACGCAAACAAGAGAAAACTTCCATTTTACCGGCATTATCTCTTACGGCATTTTGCCACTGATTGGCATGTGTTTAACAACGTGGCTCTGGATTAATCTCGATATTCATGCAATGACCATTGGTTTAATCTGGTTTGGAATTGGGATTTTGTATCTGCTCTACATTACAAAGTTCTTCAAACAACCCGTGCCGGAAATTGGGCATGATGAGATTGATGAGATCATCAGAGCACGAGAAGAAGAAAAAGAACTCTAATCGATTCATCAGAACCTTTCATTCTTCATGAACAAAAAGCACGTTTTATCAATCGTACTTATCGATCATACGATACAAAACGTGCTTTTTTATGCTTAAAAAATGATGATGATTTTAAAGTTTTTGAAAATTTCGACTACTCTGTGTCGGTATCTTTAGGCGCTTTAATAGAATTAAAAATTGCCGGCAGCTTAATGCCATCAATACTTCCCACTTTAAAATAATCAAATGCCAGTACGGCGACAATAATAAAAATCACAATCACGATGAGCTTCATCACAAGCCCAATAAAGAACAAGAAAATCTTACCAACGCCTCTAAAGATAAATCGTATCGAGCTAAATAGCAGTAATAATCCAACTATAACAATAACGATTTCCACGAATTTCAGTCCTGTAATGTATTAATAATAAGAAAGTGATTGCAATAAACCGTCGTTATTCTATCAAGAAATAGGGATAGAAAATAATCTATTGAAAAGAATCTCATTAAATAAACCATTTCGGCTTCAATTTTATATCTATCAATCTAAATATATCCAGAATCACTCGCATTATTAGAAAATAATAAGCATCAATTCAAAGAGATATTTATCGATTCTTTCTTATCATAAATGTAAATGATTATGAACCCTTTCCGGAAAAGTATGAACGTAGTACAATCATAAGACAATATTAATATCTCTTAAAAGCACTTATAAAGCCTTATTTCAAAGAATTTATAAGGAAATTTCCGGAGAGAAAATAGATACGCTGTTTATAACAAAAATTGACAAGATTGATTTTTAACTATTTGAAATAATATGAAATTTAATGCAATAACATTTGAATTCCATATGACGCTTTATATTTAATTTGATATATATTCGAGGATAACCGTGAGCAGAATTATTACTATTACATTGTCAAAAGAAGATAACCCAAACATTAGTTATCAACTCAATGATCTTTTTATTCGTTTAATTAATGACAAATTTGATTTAGAGAGTTTTGCGCAAAACAAAAATCTTCAAGCATCCGATTTCCAAACCATTTTAGAAAACTTATTAGCGATCAATGCCGATAGCGCAACGGCTCTTCACGCAATGATTGAAGTTGCGCAGCTGTTAGTGGCAATCATCATCTACCTTAAAAATGGGTATAGCGCTGCGGTGGCTGTTGCCTATAAAGAAGAGCAATAATCGTTATTCACAAAATTCAATACATTTAAAAAGAGCGATCTAGCTATGGTTTTTATAGTAGATCGCTCTTTTCATTCGTTTTCAATCTCCGGCTTTATCCGGCATTTGTATTCGTTTTATTATTTTCTTTTAGAGAAAACCATCATGAAAATTTTAAGAATCTCATTGATCTTTGCCGGCGTTACGGTTTTATCCGCATGTACCGTTCATAGTAATTTACCAAACCGAATGATTATTGATGCTGATGGCATTACCATCGATTCCAGTAAAAACACTCATAACAATGGTCACAAAAAACAAAACCAATCAAACCAATATTTCTGCCCGCCGGGACAAGCGAAGAAAGGGAATTGTTAATTTTCACGCATTAAATATTGAAATTGGGATTGAATTAGCATTAAAACCGGTAGAACGGCGAAATTGTGTCATCTTTTGCAAGATCAATGGTATCGACAAAGGCTTGTAATACAGGGCTCACTTCTTCATTGCCGCGATAGATGAATGTGGTGGTAATTTCGCTAAATTCTGGTGGTAATTCATGGCAATGGATTAAGCCTGTTTTCTCATAATGGGCAACTGCTGAATATGGAACAAAGGCGATTCCTAAGCCGGAAATCACGCTTCCTAAAGTAGTTTCTAATGTTCCAAGCTCCATATTTTTTGTTAATTCGAAATCGACCGATTTCAACCATTCATGGAATTTCGCACGATAACCACAACCATCGCTGAAAGATAATAATGGTCTTTCTAAAAGCGTCATAATATCGTCGGCATGATGATCGGCAATAAGTACGAGTTTTTCCTCAAACACATCCACTTCTTTGAGTTCTGGATGACTGGTTAAACGGCTTTTTGTAACAAATGCACCATCGAGCTGATAATTCAAAACCTTATCTCGAAGCTCGGTTGTAACGCCGGTGGCTAAGCGTAAATCTACCGCAGAATAGTTTTTATTGAATTTAGAGAGAATGAGCGGAAGCTTAATCACGGTTTCAACCGAAGCAATTTCGAGTTTCCCAACAGGTTGACCGCCGGAACGAGCCACTTGTATCATTTTGTCGGAAAGCTCAATAATCTTATACGCAATATCAATCAGCACTTTGCCTTCCGGCGTTAATTGCATGCCCTGTTTACTTCTAAAAAAGAGCGATACATGAAGATCTTCTTCTAGCTTTTGGATTCGTGAACTGACATTTGACTGCACATAATTCAATTCTTTTGCCGCATGGCTAATAGAACCCAGCTCGGCAACTTTTACAAAAATCCGTAAATCTCGTCCATTCATCTGAATCTCCTCATTATCTCTTTATGATTAATTTTAAAATTAGTGCTCAATAATATTTAATCACTATTGAATAGATGATTCATCTTCATCTTCATCTACTTTTATGAAAATCTTACGAAAGCCATTATAACTATCACTAAAAATGATCGCAACTAATATTATTAATCGTTTTACAAGATAGATAAACAGGATTAAAGTATAGCAACGTCACAGAAAAGGCATGTTTAGAGAAGTTTCACACTAAAAAATTTCTTCTTTGCCGGTAAAAGATGACCCAATTTCTAAGCTTTTAAATTTAACCTGATTTTTATATGGAGTGATATTATGGCTAGCCGTCAAAATGTTCTATATGGCGCCTTACTGCTGATGATTGCAAGTGCATCTTGGGGCGCGATGTTCCCTGTTGCGGCTGAAATCTTTAAAGTGATCAGCCCATATTATTTCACCCTACTTCGCTATTTGCCGGTTGCGATTTTACTGGCGATTATTCTCTATTTCAAAGAAGGCGCATCGGCATTTAAAACCGAAGGTCATACATTTATGATCTGGTTTTTTGGCTCGATGGGTTTTACTGTTTATAACCTGCTTATTTTCGTGGGACAAGATCAGCTCGGCGATCCCGGCGTTCTCATTGCTTCAATCATGGAAGCATCTGTACCGATTATTTCCGCAATGGTGATGTGGGCATATTACCGTGCAAGACCCAGTAATTTCACATTAGGCACAATTTTAGTCGCATTTGTTGGCGTACTCTTTGTGGTAACAAATGGCGATTTCTCTACCATTTTTGGTGGTGGACGATTATTCCCGCTCTTCTTACTCTTCTTAGCAGCTTTAGGCTGGGCGCTTTATACAATTGGCGGTTCTCGCTTACCGAAATGGTCCGTGCTTCGTTACTCAACACTTTCTATTATTTACGGCATGATGACAACAGTGATCGTCGTAATTGCCGGCACATTAATGGGGAAAATTGCAGTGCCGACGATTCCTGAAATCGTTTCCGTGAAATACCATTTATTATTCATGATTCTATTGCCGGGATTATTCGCGCTGATTGGTTGGAATAAAGGCGTTCAAATCTTAACTCCGATCAATGCCGTATTATTTATTAACTTGGCGCCTGTCACCACCATCATCATCCGTATGGTTCAAGGTCATACGATTCAGCCTTTTGAAATTGCCGGCGTTGCCATTGTGTGTAGCATGATTATTGCCAATAACCTCTATAATCGCTTTCTCCAAAAAAAGCTCTCTGCACAAAATTTGAATAAGGATATAAACAAGAATTTAACAGAAAGTTCAGAAAAAGAGATCATTACAGAAACCATTAACCAACAAGAAGCGATAAAGTCTAAAAAAATCGTTCAAAAAAATGAACAAATCAATGAAGAATCACTTTTAGATAATAATCTCAATTTAGGTTCTGCAAGATAACTTTAGTTTTCATAACAAATTGGCAAAAGGTTGCGGTTTATACGCCGAATGCTTACATTAAAGGTCTACTTTTCGTAGACCTTTTTTCATTATCTTTTTATCCTGTTTGAATGCTATTTTAAGCTTCTTACACACAAATTTTGAAAGGCAAGTTATGGATCATCCATCAGCAGAGCGTATCCCGATTCTTTATAAACGTTATGGCAAAGTATGGCAAAAATTTCGAGAGCAATCGGAATTTATAGAAGTAACTTGGCTTCAAAGTTTTATGAAACTTATAAAACCAGAAGGTTCTATCTTAGATCTTGGTTGTGGTGCCGGCAAACCGATTGCGGAATATCTGTTGCATCAAGGATTTTCTGTTACCGGCGTGGATAGCTCGAAACCTCTGATTAAACTCGCAAAAAAAGCATTCCTAAAATCTACATGGGCAAAATCAACGTGGGAACTAGCAGATATGCGCACCTTTCAAACTGATGAGATCTTTGATGCAGTCATTGCTTGGGATAGTTTTTTTCATCTCACACGAGATGATCAGCGAAAGATGTTTGCCAAATTTGCAGAATTCATGCATAAAGATGCGCCGCTGCTCTTTACAACCGGTCATTGTAACGGCGAAGCGATTGGAGACTTTAATGGTTATGAGCTCTATCATTCAAGCCTTGATCCTGAAGAATATCGAGAACTTCTCATTGAACACGGCTTTGGTTTAATTAATTATCGCTTAGAAGATGAATCATGCGGTGGGCGCTCTATTTGGCTTGCAAAGAAACGTTAAAACATTGCCGGCGACTGTTTGCATTTGTACAAATAGCCTAGTGCCGGCAAGTCGAATTTCTTGTGGTTTTAGCGTTTGAAGCGATCATAATCCTAATTTATCGTTAATAAATTACAAATTATAATTACGATTCTTCAGATTCTTCGAAAACAGGATGCAAGCTAATCACTTTCGCTTCAATAGCAGAAAAGACATTACGTAATTGATCTTCATTGTCCCCCATGGTTTTTCCAAAGTAATGCAAAATTGATTCGGCAGTATCAATATTACCGATCGCTTGCCCTAATAGATAGGCATACTCCCAGCTCAATCGTTCTTCTTCACTTCCTTGTTCTAATTCCGCAATCATATTAATGACGGCATGAAGATCATCAGCAAAAATCATGCTGTATAAGTCAAAAATCCCGACATCATTGCGGGAAGCTTCTACGCGAGTTTCAATGATTGTTTTTGCCACTTCGTAATTCATAATTTATCCTATTTCGTAACCGTGCTAAATATTGATATTAATCTTATTTTATTTCTTATTTGATTTCTATGTGTTTTCTGTATGATTTCAGAAAAGTTACATGATTGTCACTCATTTCTAAACTCGCTATGACATCATGATTCATGAGATTATTCAAATAGCGCCATGATCGCAAAATAGATTGCGTATATTCCAATTCCACAAAAAATCAGCCCGCAAAGTAATGTGAAAATCTTTTCAAATCGTCCTTTAATGAAACGCTTTGTAAACATGCCATAAGAGAATAGCAACGTATAATCTAATACCGTCCAAATAAGCGTTAAAATCAGTAAACTGTAAGGAATAGAAAAGCCCATCTGCAAAATAAAAGGTGGGAAAAAAGCGAGAAAAAATATCACATCTTTTGGATTAGAAATCCCAATCGCAAAAGCTTGTGAGATTAAAGAAATGGGCGCTTTTATTTCAAAAGAGTGTGAAGACTTTGAGACATCCTTTATGTCATCTTGCGCGTCGCAAGCTCGCTTCATCAGAAGCTCCTTTACTTGCATGATTCCGTAATAAAGGAGAAATAAGCCACCGAGTAACGTTAAGCTATCCAAAAATAGAGGATTAATAAAGTCCGCGCCGGCAATCAGGAATCCTGCTGTTCCAATGAGGATTAATGATGCGAGATTCGATCCTATAATGGCAAAAATCGTGCCTTTCGTTCCATACTTTAACGTTGCATTCACCACAAAAAGATTCACAGGCCCCGGCAAGATCAAAAAAGTAGTAACCGAAATAATATAGGCGAAAAAAACTGAAGCTAACGACATGAAAAGACCTTTAAAATATAGCTGATTGCAGTATGGTAATATTTAATTCATTAAAGCGAATCCTAACATACCGCATATTTCCTATTTTTTCTAAGCTCTTTTATGCTGTTTAAAGCCTCAGTTTATTGATCTCAGCTATTTGAAAATTAATCGTTACAATATCTTATTGATAACGTTTGATAAAGGATCCTTCTAGATTATAAATCAAAGTCAATTCAGATGAAGTAATGGAGGGATATTCTCAAATTTCACAATCTTTTCAATATTTTTAGCGACATTGAAAATTGTTTTTTCATCGAATGCATTCCCTATAATTTGTAATCCAACCGGTAAACCATCGACTAGACCGATTGGCATACTCAATGCTGGCAATCCTGTTAAATTACTAGGTCCTGTCATTCGAATTGTATGATTTAACACATCCTCTTCTTTTCCATTAATCATGACAAGATCGCTTCCAATATCATTCGGTAATGACGGCAGTGTCGGCGCGAGTAAGACATCAACCTCTTCAAAAATTTTGGTAAATTCTGCTTTCAGCTCATGTCTGAGTTGTTGTGCTTGTAAGTACTCTACTGAATCAAACAACAATCCCAACTCGAATAACATGCGAATATCTTCGCCATAATGATTAGGATCTTTCTTTAATTGCTCATAATGGATAGTACTTGCTTCTGATAAGCTTGTTGCAAGCTCTACATATTCAGAATAACGAAGTGCGGGAATTTTAACTTTTTGGATAATGGCACCTTCAGATTCTAACTTTACTAACAATTCTCTAATGAGCTTTTCAATAGGCGCATCAATATCTTTAAAGAAATAATCCTCCTCTATACCAATGACTCTTCCTTTTAATGGCATATCAATGCCATCAAGATAATCGATCTTTTCAATTTTTTTTGAAACAGGATCTCGTGCATCAAATCCTGCAATTGCCTGTAACAGAATCGCTGCATCTTCTACATTTTTAGTCATAGGACCAATATGATCTAAAGACCAAGCAAGTGGAAAACAACCATATTTAGGAACAAGCCCATGAGTCGGTTTTAAACCCACAATGCCACAAGCTGATGACGGAATTCGAATTGAGCCGGCAGTATCTGTTCCAAGGCTAACGGGCGTCATTCCTGCTGAAACAGCAGCGCCTGTTCCTCCACTAGACCCTCCTGGGATTTTACTTAAGTTCCAAGGATTTTTCACAGCACCAAAGTGCGGGCTGTTATTCGTAATTCCCCACGCATATTCATGCATATTAAGCTTTCCAAGAAGCACCGCTCCGGCATTTTTTAAGTTTTCTACAACTGAAGCATCATCCTCTGAAATAAAATCCTCATGGTATTTCGATGCCATTGTGGTGACTTCATTGCCAATATAAATATTATCTTTAATCGCAATGGGAATCCCATGCAATAAACCTCGGTATTTACCCGCTTGAATCTCTTCGTCCATTTTAGCGGCTTCTTCTAATGCTTTTTCATCCCGAAAAGAGATATAGGCATTTAAAGTAGGATTTAACGCATGGGCGTGATCTAAAAAAAGTTTCGTTAATTCAACAGATGTAATTTCTTGAGACTGAATTTTATTTGCCAGTTCACTGACAGGCAAAAATAGAATCGGATTACTCATAAAATCCTCCTAATATCTCTAAAATACGTCAAAAATATTAGTCGCTGATAACTTTGCATCAAAATAAAGAATATCTGCAGATATCTGATATATTTCAGTGATGATTAATAATGTTATTGGGATTAAATTAGAATTGAAATTGGGATTGCGATAACGCTAATCGATTACTCTATGTGGTTTTTCCCTGCGGTATTTACTAAACAGATTGTCGCATCCGCTAAATTATCTGAATCTATTTGGGAACGTAACTCTTGGATTGCTTCCCAGCGTTCTTCAACTTCTTTTTCAGTGTTAGGATTAATCGTAATATGCTTTTGAGCAAGCAACTCTTTTACAGAATAACTCATAAAATCCTCCTAAAATCTATTACTTATCTTTACCATGATGGCAATATTCAGACTAAGCCACATCCGGAACTTATGCAAACAATTATTTTTTTTAGAAAGAACTTGTAAATAACAGTAAGTTAATAGGTGGATTTATCTTCTGTTCCGATTTAACCATTTTTAGCATATTTTGTTGGAAATATTTCCGTAACTACTTTCAACAGAGAAGCCCTAGAAAGCCCTTCAGGTTCTACTAGCACTCCATTCCAGCTATTCTGCAAATAGTATCCAATATCCGTATAATGCGCCTTTGAAATATAAAAGATCATGAAGGTAAATCAACAGCGCAATGGCACGTAAACGAAAAAATCAAAATCAGAAAGTTGCAGATCAGATTGCAAAAGAACTCTTTAAAAAGAAGAATCCGCTCTATTGGGGATTAGGAATTATTGTATTAGTGGCTTCCGCTTACTTTACTCAATTTGAGTTGAACAAATCAAAAAATGAATTAGAACTTGAAGGATTAACCTTTAATCAGGCAAAAACTGAACTTGTTAAAATCTATCAAAAAAATCCGGAGCAAAAGGAATTCTACTGCGATTGTGAATTCACGTTTAAAGGCAGACACGGCGAGCCTGATCTTGCGAAATGTGGTTACTCTATTCGTAAAAATGCCGAACGAGCGAATCGTATTGAATGGGAACATGTCATGCCGGCATATGCGTTTGGAAACCAACTTCAGTGCTGGCAAAAAGGTGGGAGAGATAACTGTAAAACTCAGCCAGATTACAGCGATCTATTTAATGTGATGGAAGGCGATATGCATAACTTACAGCCGGCAATTGGGGAAGTAAATGGCGATCGCTCTAACTTTCGTTTCGGGGAATTTACCAAACGTTTTAATCAATATGGACAATGCCAATTTGCGGTTGATTTTAAAGAGCGCCAAGTACAACCTAGAAATGAAATTAAAGGGGTTATTGCACGAACATATCTCTATATGACTGGCAGATATGAGCTCAATATTTCAAGCCGAGAAATGAAATTAATGAATGCGTGGAATGAAAAATATCCGCCAAATAAGTGGGAATGTGAGCGAAATGAGATGATTCGTAAAATTCAAGGCAATGATAATCAATATATTACTTCTCAATGCGATGCTTTACTGATTTAATGTAATTTCCATTAAAACAGGAAGTTTAATATTGCACTTGATCGATTACATTTAATCGATCTATATACATTCATATTGAAAGATATAGAAAAATATAAAAAAGGAGTTTTTATGCCACACTTGATTATTGAAGCATCAGAGAAGCAACTTATTCCAGAAACAAAAAAATTTTTATTAGCGCTTCATCATACCTTAGTTGATAGCGGTGTTTTTAAAGCTGAAGATATTAAAAGCCGTCTCTATATTCCTGAAGCAAGTTTAATCGGTATTACAGAACAAGTTCGCCCTTTTATCGCTGTTATTATACGCGTATTCCCGGGAAGACCTGGCGAGATTAAACAGTCACTTATTAAAGCCATTACAAAAACAGTTCAGGCAAACTCGCAAAATCCTCATAGTTTACCGCTAGAAATCAGCGTAGAGATTGTTGATATGGATACTGAAGGCTACCAAAAAACAGATGTGTAATCATCCTAACTGATGACATATAAAGAAGATATAGATATACAAAAAAGCAGTGATCATTCACTGCTTTTTTTATTGTGTTTTATGAGGTTTTACAGAATGCTTCTAAAATGTATTTCAACTTGATAGAAATTATTCTGCCGTTGCCGTAAAGCCAATATCATCAATCGCTTCAATGATCGTTTCTAATGAAATTTGATCTTCAGCAAACTCAACAATTGCCGTTTTATTCTCAATACTTGTTGTCACAGATTGAATGCCGGAAAGTTCTTTTAATGCAGACTCAATACTCGATGTGCAATGACCACAACTGATTTCTGGAATGTTCAATGTAATTGTTGGCATAATGTTCCTCGTTGAGAATAATCAATGAATCTAGAAGCATGAACAAGATACGATAAAATTTTTAAAATTCATCATATTTTTATACAAAACGCTAGAAATTTATAGCTAAGGATACGTGACGATCAATCAGATAGCAACGCCCTTTTGTATCCGATTTCCCCTAAAAAACTCTGATTAAAGCACATGACTTATGATGCAAAATCTTCCAAGTGATGCTCTAGAAATGCTGTATCGGCAAGTAGAAATCCTTGTAATAGAGCGCCTAATGCCGGATAGAAATCACTTGAACAATTGATCGTATCGCCATTTAATCGGGTATTCCATTCTGGAATCCAGCTGAGTAAGCCCTCATCAATAAAACTTTTTTGTGCTAAATATTCGCTCTGCAGAAAAGATGCGATATCTGTTTCTGTGCCGGCATCTCTTTTAATCTGCTCGCACCATTTTTGAAGAAGCGCTAGATAAATCGCTAAATGATCCGAAGGTTCTTTAAAGCTTTCCAAAATTTCTAAACCACTTTGAGAAAGCAATTCTCGCATTTTACGCTCTGCTTCCCCGTACATCATGCCATCATCCCCTAAGTAGAGAGATGCATACGGCATTGCGCTCGCTTCATCTAATAAGAAACAAGATGCAAAATCAGCCTTTAGCTCTAAACAAGGATTATCCAGCTTTTTGAAATCTTGAATCGCTTGCTTCAAGCGAGCGACCTCCTTGGTTAAGCCTAATTCCTCAAATAGAGAGAATATTGTGTTTAAAGCACCTTCCTGATAGAGCGAAACCGCCTCTTTTTCAAGCTCATGAGAAAACGTTTGTGCGAGCCATTGATAAGTTTCTATCCGAAGCGTGGAGATAAGTTCAGTTTCATTAACTAATATTTTGTTGGTATTCATGGTTATCTATCTTTATCTTTACGATCAATATTTATTCGATGAATAATATGGTTATTTCACTAATAAAGCGCTGATATTCCTTGATATTAGAATCATCAGCGCTTATTTATAAGTATCATTTAACAGAATGTATGCGTGAACGATACTGCTGAAACACTATACTTCAGAAACAGCTTTCCCGTTGATATCTACGGTGATGGGTCCTGTAAAACCGTTAGGTTCAGGCGCTTCACCGATAAATTTCTCAATCTCCACCTGACATGTATTCGCACTCGTTGCTTGAGATAACATCGAAGTTCCAACATCAATCGTCAGCGTATTGGGGTCACCGTAAGTATCAATGGAACCCACCGTTTGATCAAGCGGTGAATACCAAGCTCCTTCAAAGATTCGTACAACGCCGGGCGCAAAGTTACTATTCACATTCGCACCGGCAAGAAGTTGCCCACGATCATTAAAGACACGTACTAAATCGCCGTGTTCAATGCCACGACTTGCGGCATCTTCAGGACTGATAAAGACAGGTTCTCTGCCGGCAATGGCATACGTTTCTCGCATTTTTGTCGCTTCACATCCTTGAGAATGGAGGCGATTATCCGGATGCGCCGATTGCATCCAGAGCGGGAATTTATCTGATTTAGGTCCGCCGTGAGAACGCTCTGCTTTCTCGATCCAAATCGGATGTCCTTTACAATCAGGATAGTTATAGCTGGCAATCGTACGGCTATAGATTTCGATAAATCCTGAGGGTGTTCCCAGCGCATTCACTTCCGGATCTTCTCTAAATGCCGCATGACGAACCCACGGTTTACCATCTGGGAATAAGACACTGCCTTTCTGCCAGAACTCTCTAAAAGATGGCATATAGAAGCCTTTTGGATGATTTTCATTATAACAATCCATATAGAGCTTCTCGATCCACTGCATCTCGTTTTTGCCTTGCGTATACTCTTTTTCACGACCTAAGCGCTTACTGAATTCCGTCCAGATATCAAAATCTGTTTTGGAATAATAGAGCGGATCGATGAGCTTATGCATCGCAATAATGCCGCGATTACTATAAGTGCCGTAAATATCTAAATCGTTGCGCTCATAAGTTGTACATGCAGGCAAGACAATATCGGCAAATCGGCACGTTGCCGTCCAGTTATAATCTACAACCATCACCGTTTCAAGATTCTGATACGCACGTTTCATGCGGTTATGATCTTGCTGACGATGCCACTGATTACAGCCTGAGAAAACTGCCATTTTATACGGCGCCAGATTGATCTGATTGCCGTTATAATTCATCTTAATGCCGGGCTCAATGATGGCATCAATCACTCTGGAAACCGGAATAAAGTTCGCATAACCTTTATAATCCGTGCTCTTATATTTTGGCTCACGTCCAAAATCAAGATTGAGCGGGAAAGATCCCGGCATTGAAGCGCCGGATGAGGAAACACCCACAGAACTATAATGATGCGAATAACTGATTCCACCGCCGGGAAGCCCAATTTGTCCAAGCATTGCCGCAAGGATCGCCGACATCCAATAAGGTTGTTCCCCATGTTGCTGACGTTGCATCGACCAACCAATCATCATTTGCGTACGATTGCTCGCCATATCTCGAGCTAATTGGCGAATGGTATCCGCCGGAACGTCGGTGATTTTCTCTGCCCACTCTGGTGTTTTTTCCACCTTGTCTTCCGTTTCGCCTTTTACATACGGGATAAACTCATCAAATCCGAGCGTATATGTATCGAGGAAATCCACATCATAGAGATTCTCTTTCCAAAGTGTATGCGCCATACCAAGCATTAATGCTAAGTCGGTCATTGGATTCACATAGAGATGCTCACATTCCAAATAGTTCGCCGTCATATTTTTGACGGGATCAATACAGATTACGCGAATCTCTTTATTAGCAACCTTCTCTTTCAATTGCTCTAAATAAGCATATGCTTCATGCGTTTCCGTATTCCAGCCCACTTGGAGGTTTTTGATTAAATCATTTCCCCAAACGACGATCACTTTACTCTCATCGAGAATGATATCCCATGACGTTCCTTGAGAATAAACCTCCGTAGAACCCAAGATATATGGAAGAATCACTTGTCCTGCACCGGTGGAATAATCTCCAACGGTTCCGACGCTATTACCATGCATTGCGATTGCTCTAAGCATGTGATTTCCACAGCTATGCACTTGCCCAACGGAGCGCCAACCCACGTTACCGGTATGAAGTGCCCAAGGACCATACGTTGTTTGTACACGCTCAAGCTCGTCATAGAGAAGATCTAACGCTTCATCCCAACTCACGCGGATAAAACGATTATCGCCACGTTGAGAACGATCGCTATTTTCACGGTTTTTATACCAATCTAAACGCACCAAAGGATAGCGTACACGCGCCGGACTGTAGACAATTCCCGGCACGGAATCTAAGATTCTTGTGGGATGTTTATCATATTCAAAGGGTTCCACTTCCACTAAGCGGTTTCCCACAACTTTCGCTCTAAACGCGCCCCAATGCGCACCTGAAACGCGCCATGTGACTAATTCGCTTGGATCAACACTTGTAGGCTGTTTGGTTGTCAATAATGTTTCTGCCATGAGGCTTGGCGTGATTAATGATCCGCCTGCTAATAATGATGCTGTTTTTAAAAAACCTCGGCGAGAATGATTATGTTTCTGACTCATCACTGATCTCCTTTCCTATTGTGCAAAATCCATCGAATGAAGCTGTAAATACTTCAAAACAACTTTGGAAGTATTTTCATCCATATTGGTAAATCCAACCATACCGGCAAATAATCCCGGCCATGTATTGGTATCGTAGTGCTCAGTATCTGGCTGAACATGACAAGTACTACAACTCTTCGTATAACTTGCCTCGGCAACTGCCCAAATCGGTTCGATATCAGATGTTAATCCGCCTTTCTCAACCCATGCAGTCCCCTTCACTTTCTGCCACTCAAGCCCTGTTAATGGATCTTCTTTCACTTCAAGGACTTCAAAATCGCCATTTTGCGCAACTTCTTTCTCTAAAATCGCACTCACAGTATTAAGACTAAATTCTCCATAGAGAACGCGCCCATAACCTTTATTTTTACGCCAGAGTTCATACTCAACTTTCTCGGCATTCCCTTTTGTTTCTACCACTTTCACTTCTGTTGCCACTTCTAATGAACCAATCGGCTCTGATAGTGAATCATCTAAATAGATCGGCTGAGGAAGAACATTGTAATACTCTTCATTAACTGTAATTTTCTCTCTGTTTGCCGTGGAGAGTAATTTATCTAAATCTTCATTATGAATGGTTTGAACGGTGGGAAGTTGATGGGCAATGCCTTTGTGACATTCGATACAACTTGTATTTCGAGCAGCTGCCCCTCGCATTTCCATCTCTGCCATGATGTCCATTTTTTCAAATGCCATATGCTCATAATCATGACATGCTCGGCACTCTTTAGAACCATTCGCGCTCATTCGTGCCCATTCGTGTTGCGCAAGCTCTAAGCGATTATCGAGGAATTTCTCACGAGTACCGATTTTTCCTGTGAGATGTGACCATACTTCACGGCTTGCTTGAACCTTACGCGCAATTTTATCGGTAAAATTATGAGGAACATGGCAATCGGCACAATACGCTCTGACACCTGTTCTATTACGGTAATGCACCGTTTGTTGTAATTCTGGATAGACGTTATCGCCCATTGTATGACAGCTCGTACAGAAAGCTTCGGAGTTTGTATATTTCAGCCCCGCATCAAAACTATTCCAGAAAATAATGCCGGCAATAAAGCCGCCCGTTACTAATACTCCAAGCCCAATACGCATACTCGGTCTTAAAAACAGATTATAAAGCCCGCTTTTAATGCGTTTAAATAATTTCATCATTTAACATCCCTTTTGAAGATTCTCTCAAACCCCATGTCTATTGTATTTATTCATTATTAAACCGATATCACTTTGATTTTATTACGTTGGTGGACCCCAAAACAGTAACTGCATGATCCAAATAAATAATCCGTAAGCCCCGATCGCACAAAATGCTAATATTGGTAGAATGATGACCATCAATAGAATGAAATGTCGCCATTCTCCAGATTTAGTCGCACCATTTGCCTGATCTTCCTGATTCATCAACTGACTCTCTTTCATTGAAACTCTCCATGAAAATGTCTCTAAAAAACACATTAGAGGAAAATGTTAATGCCTAAAAATTCTATAAATGTAAAAGAAATATCAAAATAATTTTTAATTTACACCGTTATGTCAATAGACCTAAATGACTATATCAAATATGAATCATAAATTATTATTTATCCCAGCGTTAGCCTATTATTACTGATCTATATTAACTACCTTTTAATTAATTTTGCTTTATACATAAAAATATGAATACGAAAAAAATATCGATTATTGGAGCAGGATGGTTAGGTAAACCCCTTAGCCATACCTTTTATGAAAATGATTGGGATGTCATTGCAACAAACCAGATACAAAAAAAATCACATAATCTCCAAGTAGATTCTGCTAACAGCAACATTGACAGCACTCTTGAGTGGAAATGTTTCTCTAGCCCTATATTTATGAATGATGAGATGAATTCTTCAGAGCTCAAGGAGATCTTTGAACAAAGAGTCGTGATCATTACTATTCCACCGACACCTTTCTTAAAAGCTTATCCTAGTGAACAGCAAGCCATCGGTATTCAAGATTATGAGAGCTTTATAGCTAAAATCACGCTAATGGCAGAACGGTATCAAGCAAAACATCTGTACTATACAAGCTCAACCTCTGTATATGGCAACAGTAGCGGTATTATTAATGAGGAATTACCAACAATGCCGAAGACGTCAAGTGCAAAAGCAATTGTATCCGCAGAAAAGACCCTTAAAAATGGAAAAACTCCCGTCACTATTCTAAGATTAGCAGGATTAATTGGCAATGGTCGTCATCCTATCTTTAGCCTACAAGGTAGAAACAGTATCCGCTCGCCTTTCAACGCCATTAATTTACTTCATATCGATGATTTAATAAGTGCGATTCAAACGTTAGTAATGCGTCATGAACAAATTCAGCTAGATAAGATTCAAATAGACAAGTTCTTCGAGATTTATAATATCGTTACCCCAACGCATCCCAATCGGAAGAGCTATTATCAAGCTATCGCTCGATATCTTAATCTTCCTATTCCAACCTTTGAAGATCCTAAGCCTGAATTAAAACGGATAATTGATGGTGGAAAAATTACAGAACAAGGAGATTTCAGCTATAAAATTTTAGATTTAGTACATGCATCTTTAGAAAAAATTCAGAGAACCTTCTGAGAAAGAAACAGAACCAATATCTACTCTATCCCTAAAATGACTCTTGCTGAGAATTCACATAAAAAAAGTCCCGAAAAGATTATCTTCTCGGGGCTTTTTGTTTATAGATACAGATCTATTGCATTTTATTACGCATCTGGATCTTTAGGATCTGAACCAAACTCATAATCTGAACGCATTTCATAATTCTGAATGAAGTAATGATGACTTGTATATTGGTCAACAATATCATTCATAACGTTCTCTTTGGTGTAGCCCATAATATCGTAGCCTTTACTTCCATCATCTAAGTAGACTTCCGCACGGAAATATTTTTGATCTTCTTGTGCAGATTCCTCATCTAACAGAGTAAAACTTGGTTTGAGATAATGTTTTGCTTTTACGCGATAAATAAAGTCCGCATTATCCGCATGATCCACTTCCAGGAAAATATCTCCTTCGGTTTCTGTATTAATTAATACCGTTAAACCTTGCTTCTCAAGCTCCGCTTTTACATTTTCAAAAGCAGGAATTACAACAAGCTCCATAAACTTAATCACGTTGCCACGGCGTGGGTAGATATTCACGTTACGTAAACGCTTCTGCCAACCACCAGAATCTCTTGTACTTGGTTGCACATACATACTCGCTTTACTTCGGATATCCGTTTTCCCAAAGTCCATATGAAGCGCTTTAAACAATCCATAAATCGATACCAATATGACCAAGCTAAAGGGTAATGCCGTTAAGGTAGAGACCGCTTGTAAAGAGCTTAATCCTCCATTTAAAAGAAGCACTACAGCAATTACACCGGTAATAGATCCCCAGAAAATTCGTTGCCATAATGGCGTTACTTCTACTTCTGGTTTACTAGAAAGCATATCCATCACAAGTGCACCTGAGTCAGCACTTGTGACAAAAAATACCGCCACCATAATCACTGCAAATAGTGAAATCGTGCCACGAATCCATTCTGCAGGAATAATGCTTTGAATTGTTTCAGAAACTGGGAAATGGCTAATAAATGCAAAGAGTGCTTTTGAACTCCCATCCTCTCCTAATAACGTTTCTTTTAATTCAAATACATTGTCATTCGCGATTAAATCAATGGCTGAGTTACCAAATACTGTCATCCAGAAGAATGTAAATCCTGCAGGAATTAAGAGAACGCCACCTACAAAGCTACGAATGGTTCTACCACGTGAAATCTTCGCAATAAACATTCCTACAAATGGAGACCAAGCAATCCACCAACCCCAATAAGCAATTGTCCAACCACCCAGCCAGCTATCTACTTTTTCCTGTACGACCGGAGATGAGGCTGATTCGTAGCTAAACATATTAAAGGTACTTTCAAAGAATCCTGAAAAATAATACCCAATATTTTGCATCATCGCTTCAATTAAGAATAATGCCTTTCCACCAAAGAAGAATACAAACAATACTAATGCAAACGCTAGAATTAAATTCAGCTCGGATAAGATCTTAATCCCTTTATCTAATCCCATACTTACCGATAAAGTTGCACCGGCAGTCGTCACAATAATGAGAATAATTTGAGTAGAAGATGCTACAGGAATACTTGGGAAGAGTACGTTTAACCCCGTATTAATTTGCATTACACCAAACCCAAGTGTCGTTGCAACCCCGAATACTGTACCAATAACCGCAAATGTATCAATCGCATCACCCCAACGTCCATAAATGCGATTTCCAATCATGGGATATAGTGCTGATCTTACGGCTAATGGTAAATTCATTCTAAAGCTAAAATACGCAAGAATTAATCCAACAATACCGTAAATAGACCAAGCATGTAATCCCCAATGGAAGAATGTAATATTCATTGCTGTTTTAGCAGCTTCAATGGTTTCAGGCTCACCAATAGGTGGGTTGAGATAATGCAATAGCGGTTCTGCAACACCAAAGAACATGATTCCAATACCCATTCCTGTTGAGAACAGCATTGCAAACCAACTCTTATCACTGTAAGCCGCTTCTGAGTGATCCGGACCAAGTTTGATTGTACCGTAGCGACTGAGCGCAACAAATACAAAAGAGATAAAAATAACCCCAACCGCAAGCAGGTAATACCATCCTAAATTTTGGGTAATCCAACTCAACATGCTCGCAAAAAACTCTGGCGCATCAGGATGCAGCAGAGCAAGCGCAATAATTCCAAAAATAATAATGTTTGCACTGATAAATACAGGCAGATGTAATGAAGAAAAGATGCCTTTCGATTTTTCTTCCGAGGATTCTTTTTTCGGCAAATTTCCTCTAATATTTGTTGCCACCATAAATAATTTTATGTCCTTTCCCAACCCATCTAAATAGCTTAGGATAATGTTTCTAGAAACCCCATGTTTCTAGCTTTCTTGACACTTTATAAAAAGTGCATCCGGATATAATATCAAATAATCAATAACATATCATTTGTCGGTATCAAGAAACCTATAAAGATGCTCAGATAACAACCATAAAAATCGGTATATTTATCTCTATCTTATAAAATTTTTTCATCATTAAAATGGATGATTTATGAATATTTTAATATAGGAAATTCCCGTCCATTAGCCTTGACTGAAAGATTAAGTCTTATAGAATTTATCGTTTTTATACACTCTAGAAGTTGACTAAAACAACCCATATTTAACTTTTTCTAAATAATTCAATATATTATAATATTTACTCAATTGCTTGACATCATTTTTGGCTAAAAAGGATTAATTCATACTAATTTCCATTAACAAATTTCCATTAGAGTAGTGATATTAATTTATAGTAAATTTTATAGCCAATTTGATACCAAATGGTGATGAATCATTCAGGATAATATGTCAGATGACATAAGAAAAAAGCCTTCTTAAAAGAAGGCTTTCACGTTTGATATATATCTTAGATCCAAGTATGAAGTGCGACACTTTTTAACTATCTGAAACGGAAGTAAGATGTGACAATGCTCCATTATCCATCCCTTCCCGGAGTTGAATTATGTCGCATTATTCACATCTTACCCTTGAAGAAAGGTATCAAATTTCCGCACTTCTGAAAAGCAACATTTCTATTGCACAAATTTCTAGAATACTTAATCGCCACAGAAGCACTATTTATCGGGAGATTAGTAGAAATCGTGGTAAAAAAAGCTATTGGCCAAAGAAAGCTAACAATTTAGCAATTAACAGAAAAGCTAGCAATCAAGGGCGATTACGGAACTTTTTCTGGGAATATGTAAAGTATCTATTACAAAAGTACTATTCCCCTGAGCAAATTCATGGGCGTTTAAAATTACGAGGATGGCAAGATGTGGGGTCGGTAGAGTCCATTTATCTCTATGTTTACAAAGACAAAAAGAATGGTGGGAAGTTATATTCTTTTCTCAGAAACCAAAAAACATATCGAAAGCGTTCCTTACAAGGAAATGATCGTCGTGGAAAAATCCC
>NZ_JBTXLY010000004.1:0-166086 GCF_054871845.1 Ignatzschineria sp. LJL83 | reverse complement strand
AGCGCTATGGTACCACCTGATCCCATCCCGAACTCAGAAGTGAAACGTAGCTGCGCCGATGGTAGTGTGGGAGATCCCATGTGAGAGTAGGTCACCCCCAGGGTTTAATTTGAGAAGCCTCTAGTTCGAATGGACTAGAGGCTTTTTCTTTGTCTTGAGAAAAATGAGGAAATGGGAAAAAGAGAAAGTAGATCAAAGCAAAACAGGATAAAAGGAATATTAAACAATATTCATAAGTACTCAATCTCATTTCAGAATCTATTCGAAAATTTACTTTAGAAAAATTCATATTTTATTGTCATTTCGTTGTAATAATTAACGTCTATTCTAATGGCAGACAAAAATCCGTTAAGAGGAATAATACGTTATAAAGTAGCGAATTATTCTCTAGAAAACGGCACACTTAAATATAGACATTAATGAGATAGTAATAAGGAAGTAAGAATGAAAAAAGTAGAAGCAGTGATTTTTGATTGGGCGGGAACAGTAGTAGATTTTGGTTCTTTTGCACCTACCCAAATTTTTGTAGATGCTTTTAAAAGTGCTTATGATTTTGATATTTCCTTAGCTGAATCTCGCGGTCCTATGGGAATCGGGAAGATCGATCATATTAGAACTCTCCTACAAGATCCGATTATCAAAGCTCGTTGGGTGGAACAATTTGGTACTGAGCCAACTGAGAAAGAAGTCAAAGATATCTATGATACTTTTATGCCACTACAGATTGAGGCAGTTGTAAACTTTGCAGAACCTTTGGAAGGTGTTGTTGATCTTGTAACAAACTTAAAAGAGCAGGGTATCAAAATTGGATCTTGTTCCGGTTACCCTACGCCTGTAATGGCGGCATTAGTACCGGCATCGGCAGGTTATGGTTATAAACCGGATTGTGTTGTTGCGAGTGATGAAATTGCCGCCGGCTCAAGACCAGGACCTTGGATGGCGCTAAAAAATGTGATTGAGTTAGGCGTGATGGATGTGGCAAATTGCGTGAAAGTTGACGATGCGGTTGCGGGAATGCATGAAGGTTTAAATGCTGGCATGTGGACTGTGGGAATATCTGTATCGGGAAATGAGTTTGGCGCTACTTTTGATGAGTATAAAAATATGTCGGAATCAGAAGTTGATGAGCGTAAAAAAGTTGCTGTTGAAAAGCTTTCTAATGCCGGCGCACATTATGTGATTGATACGGTGGTTGATCTCCCGGAAGTATTGAGTGATATTGAACGCCGATTAAATGCCGGCGAACGCCCATAGAGCGTTACGATAAAATATCCCATTATTGATAGATATCCTAAAAGCATAGACTTAATATTCTATGCTTTTTTATTGAGTATTGATTCATGATATCTTGAGAAGCATTCATCAATATTTTTGGAGGAGAAGATGATTGATAAAAAAACTTCAGAGGCGATTATGAATGAAGAGATCGAAGATGCACATCATTCTTTAATTCAAAATTTTAGAGAGGCTGAGAAATACTTAAAAAATACAGATATTACTCCCTGTGATTCTTTATTTGAAGATCGTAATTTACAAAAAGCAAAAGAAGCCTTTGGTCGTTGTGAAGCTATTTTAAATAGAGCAGACTTTAAAGTTGAAAAGTTGTCTTTAAAAAATGTTCGTCGATTACAAGACTTGGAATTAAACTTTAATGATCGCTTAACCGTATTGATTGGTGAAAACTCCACGGGGAAAACGACCGTTTGTGAAAGCCTGACGAAAGTTCTGTCTTGGGTTTTAGTTGCAATTAAACGGGAAAAAAATGAAGGGATTACCTTAACTGATGATGATATTAAAACAGGTACCAAGCGTGCAGAAGTAGGGATTGATCTGAAACTAGACTCCCACAACTTTATTCATTTTTCATTAGCACATAGTTTTCAAGATCGGGGGATAGAGGAACCTTCCAATTTATTACAGCTTCAAGAGTATGCGAAGATTATACGAGAGTGTATTACCGTCAATGGATGCGCGGTCACTTTGCCTTTGTTTATATTTTACGGAGTGAATCGTTCTAATTTTGTGCGTGGCGCTCGCAAAATCTATCTCAATAGAATGAAAGCTTATGATGATGCCTTAGACGATCAGGTTCGTATTTCTGACATGATTGAATGGTTTATTACGTTAGAGAATTTATCGAAGCAAGAAAATGGGACAGAGCTTCGAGATTTAGAGCAATTTAAAGCGCTGTTAGAAAAAACATTAGCGGAATTTTTGCATGAATATGCCGGTGCTGATGAATTAAAACAAGCACTTCTAGAAGATGCTCTTCAGGGTTTAAGAACGAAATTAAAAGATGCCGAAGAACAAATTATTGTGTTGCAGAGTAAGCCTTTTTCGACAGCTCAAAAATTGAAACAACTTGTAGATGAAACAGTGCGGGATTTGATTCCTAATGCAACGGGTATTTTTGTGGATCGATCTACAGGAAAAGATCGAGTTGTTCTCAATATCTACGGGGAATACCATGATATTCAGCATTTGTCACATGGTCAGCGCTCCATTTTATTTATGGTCATAGATCTGCTGTCTCGCTTAGATATATTAAATCCCCATTTAGAGGATCCAAGAACAAGTCCTGGAGTTGTGATTATTGATGAGATTGAACTACATCTTCATCCTAATTGGCAACAGACGATTATTGATTCTCTTTTGAAAATTTTCCCAAATATGCAATTTATTATTACAACGCATAGCCCGCAAGTGATTTCTACGGTTCATAAAAATCAGATTCGTTTTTTGAAAAGTGATCCTAAAACCCATCAAATTAAAGTGCATGAACCGAGTTTTCAAACGAGAGGATTATCGGCGGATAATATCTTATTGAGAATTTTGAATATTGCCGAAGTGCCGGATATTTTAGAGCAAAGACAATATCAAGAGCTTGAAAAACTGATTGAAAATGAGCTCGATGATAGCGAGGAAGGGCAGATGTTATATCAAATATTAGAAAAACATTTCGGCAGTAATAGTATTGAAATGGAGAAGATCTATCATTTGAAGAAACTTCAAGGAATGAAAAGCCGATTACGCCAGAGAAGAAAAGATCGCGGAAAAGATCAAGAATAGGAGCGGTTAATGAGAAAATTAACAAGACCTAAGAAAGCGCCGAAATGTATTCAAAGAGCTCAAGCGAATGGCGCAACGAATTGGGAACGCCTGCGTGGAACGGATCGCCGAGAGATCTGGGATAAAATTAATGAAATGCAATTTATGCTCTGTGCTTATTGTGAAAGCCCTTTTACGAAAGAAGATAGTCATATCGAGCATCTCTATCCTCGTTCAAAATATGAAGGATTAACATTTGAATGGAAGAATCTATTTGGTTCTTGCAACAATGAATATACTTGCGGAATCTACAAAGATAGTGCGAGAAATCCTCATGAAGTCGATCATGAATTATTAATTAAGCCCGATCAAGATGATCCAAAACGATATTTTCGTTACTATAAAAATGGACGAGTTTCCGCACGTTCAGGATTAACGGATGAAGAATATTGGCGAGCAAAGGAAACGATAAAAGCGTTTAATCTGAATAAAAATAGTTTGGCACGATTGCGTGAACGGCATTTAGAACCCTTGAAGCAACTAGAAGAGGAGTTTATTCTCTGGTGCGATATGTGCGATGATGATCCGGAACTTTTGGATGAACTTGAATATGAGATTCGAGTATTACTTTCAGAACAGATTGATACGGCATATCAATCAATTAAACAGCATTATATTCGTTATTATCTAGATCTGCTTGGGCTTGTGAATGGTTCTGAAGAGCGTTATGTTGTGTAGTCATTCAGTTTTTAATCATGATGGTATTTTCACAGCGATCACTGTTCTATTCCTAAATTATGATGAGATTGAACAGTAGATATTCTAATAATAGATACTCCCTTAGTTATTAATTTGTTGTTATAAAGGAAAAATATGATTCAAAGAATTAATCCTGGCGCAAGAATGTCTGATGCCGTTATTTATCAAAATACTGTTTATTACACCGCCATTCCTACTAATATTGAGAACGATATTTATCTACAGATGCAGAGCACGCTAGCGGATATTGACCAGATGCTCAAAAGCGTAGGTACAGATAAATCTAAAATTTTAGATGTAACAATTTTCTTAGTGAGTAGTTTAGATTTAGAAGGCATGAATCGAGCGTGGGATGAGTGGGTAGATTCTGAAAATGCGCCCGTTCGTTGTACGGTTCAAGCAGGTTTAATGAGTTCCGATTGGAAAGTGGAGATAAAAGTTGTGGCTGGGAGGTAAATTTATTTAGTATTTTATATTTAATTTCAAATAATATTATATCTATAGACTTAATCATTATAATTCCCGTATAATACCGCCTCAAAAGGTTAATAGTGTTTATAACCTATTGTATTTTAATGTGAAATTGTATGAGGGAAAAATATAAAATGAAGAAAGAATTAGGCGCATTTGATTGGTTTTTAGCGGCATTTAAGCCATATGCTAACTTTAACGGACGCACACAAAGACGTGGATATTGGTATTTTTACCTTTTTTATCTCATTATTGGCGTTGTTTGTAATGTAATCGATATTTTTGTTGCGCCGATTTTAGGATTTCCTATATTTACGGTTGTATTTTTATTAGGGGCAATTATCCCTTTCCTCGCTGTAAGTATTAGAAGATTGCATGATATTGGTAAATCAGGTTGGTGGTTATTACTGATATTCGTACCATTTGGAGCAATTGTTTTAATTGTATGGTATGCAACAGTAAGTACGCCACAAGATAACCAATATGGTCCTTATGTAGAATAATCCCTACTGGCTGATAGAATTAATTAACTCATTGAGTAAAAGCAGATCTTACGCAGATCTGCTTTTTTATTCGGCGGATTTAATGGTTTTTTCAAGAAAAAGATCATACAAAGAATTCATTCGGGTACAAGAATGCCGTGCGCCAATTTGATATATGATTTGAACAGGATTAATGCATTTTGATTAAAAAAATGGGGATAAAAGTAGTCGCAACTTTATAATATAATTCCAAATGATAGAGCGCTCTCCAATATCTTGAAAAGTTAAATCATTATTCTAAATATTGTCTTTATTATTTTTTATCTCATACGTATAATGCGCAAATGTTAATTTAATAAAATTGACATATCTTTTCATTGATAATTAATAGACACGATATAAGGACAAACACATGGAAGTGAATAAAGATCTTGGTGCATTTGATTGGTTTTTAGCGGCATTTAAACCATATGCTAATTTTGAAGGACGTACACAAAGAAGAGGATATTGGTATTTTTACCTTTTCTATCTCATTATCGGTATTGTACTCGGAGTTGTAGATATATTTGTTTCAAAAATCATTGGATTTGACTTATTCTCGACAATTTTTGGTTTAGGAACGATTATCCCATTTTTAGCATTAGGTGCGAGAAGATTACACGATATTGGTAAGTCAGGTTGGTGGCAGTTGATTGCGTTAATTCCATTAATCGGTGGGATTATCTTAATCGTATGGTTTGCAACAGCAAGTACACCACAAGATAACCAATATGGTCCTTATGTAGAATAAGTATTATTGAAAGAATATATCAGCAAATATATCTGCTGATATTTCATAGACTGATATATTTTACGGATAAGAAAAAGCAGATCGATATAAGATCTGCTTTTTTATTGTTAATACATTGTATTTAAGAAATTGTATTGAAACGTTTTACAGAAAAGATTATCGAATTAATAATAGAATTTTAATTCGATATCTCTGAATCACGAGTGTTTCTTATTCTTCATCATTCTCTTCTAGAATAATTTCTACTTCTTCCGTAACTTCTACAACCGTTTCGAGGGCTTCCTCTGATCCGGTAACAGCTTCAGCCATGATTTCTTCAGCATCGCAATCTTCTAAATTAGGATCACAATCGGCATCGCCTTCTTCAATGCGTGACATTCCCACTAACGTATCGCCTTCATCTAAACGGATTAAACGAACGCCTTGTGTATTTCGACCTAAGATAGAAACTTCATTCACAGCGGTTCTCACCAATACACCGTTACAAGAGATCAACATCACTTCATCATTCTCTTCCACAATAGAAGCGCCGATGATTTGACCATTACGTTCAGATGTTTGAATACCGATCACGCCTTTTCCGCCACGATTACGTTTTGCGAAATCAGCAATTGCCGTACGTTTTCCGTAACCATTTTCGGTGGCAATGAGTACAACGCCATCATCTACCGCAAGCATCATTGAGATAACATGTTGATCTTCAACAAGAGTAATCCCTTTCACACCACGAGATCCACGGCCGGTTGCACGAACGCCATCTTCATTAAAGCGGTTCACAAGTCCTGTATTTGTGAAGAGCATAATATCATTGTCGCCATTGGTGATTTCTGTACCAATGAGTTCATCGCCTTCATCAAGATTTACGGCAATTAAACCGCTCGAACGTTGGCTCTGGAAACTAGAGAGAATCGTTTTCTTCACAACTCCGTATTTAGTTGCCATAAAGATATAACGATCATCATAGCTATCGACTGGAAGCATCGACGTAATGCGCTCATCAGCTTCAAGCGGTAATAGATTGATAATCGGACGACCACTTGCACCGCGGCCCGCTTCCGGCAATTCAAAGGCACGTAACCAATATACTCGACCGTAAGAAGAGAAGCACATAAGCTGCGCATGCGTGCTCACAACCATGAGATGTTCAACGATATCTTCATCCACAACACGAGCAGCAGATTTACCTCGGCCACCACGGCGCTGTGCACGATATTCATCGAGTTTTTGATATTTAATATAACCACGACGAGAAAGCGTCACAACCACATCTTCTTCGGCGATTAAATCTTCAAGGTTAATATCTTCAGCAGCTTCACGGATTTCTGTACGGCGTTCATCACCAAAATCTGCACGAATTGCCACAAGTTCTTCTTCGATCACTTCACGTAAACGATCTGGATTTGTCAAAATCTCAATGAGTTCACGGATTGTGTCTAGCAAACCTTTATATTCATCGAGAATCTTATCTTGCTCTAAGCCTGTTAAGCGTTGTAAACGCATATCAAGGATTGCTTGCGCTTGCTCTTCAGAAAGCTTGTATTCGCCATCAATTAAGCCCACATTGCCTAAGTTGTCCGGCGTTGTTTTGAGTTCAGCTGCTCTTGCTAGCATTGCCGAAACTTCGCCCGGCGCCCAATTGCGTTCAAGCATGCGCTCTTTCGCTTCAGCACCTGTTGCGGATGTTCTGATGAGTTGAATCATCTCATCGATATTGGCAAGTGCAACCGTTAAACCTTCTAATAGATGTGCACGGCTTCTTGCGCGTTTTAAATCAAAGATTGTACGGCGAGTCACAACTTCACGGCGGTGAAGAAGGAATGCTTCGAGGACTTCTTTGAGGTTTAGGAGTTTTGGCTGACCACGATCGATGGCAACCATATTGATCCCAAAGCTCGATTGTAATGCCGTATGTTTATAGAGCTGATTGAGGATCACTTCGCCCATTTCACCACGGCGAAGCTCGATAACAATTCGCATGCCATCTTTATCAGATTCATCACGTAAGCCATCTGGCGCAATGCCTTCAATCACTTTTTCACGATAGAGTTCTACGATTCTTTCGATCAAACGAGCTTTGTTGACTTGATAAGGAATTTCCGTAATCACGATTACATCACGACCACGTTTTTCATCGTGCTCGATTTCCGCTCTCGCACGCATTACAACGCGGCCACGGCCTGTGTGATATGCTTCACGAATACCGCGCGTACCATTAATAATGCCGGCAGTTGGGAAATCAGGAGCGGGAATAAATTCCATGAGTTCATCAATCGTCAATTCTCCATTATGAAGAAGTGCTAATGATGCATCGATTGTTTCCGTAAGGTTATGCGGTGGAATGTTCGTTGCCATTCCTACGGCAATTCCGGATGAACCATTGACTAAAAGATTCGGAATTCGTGTTGGAAGTACCGAAGGTTCTGTTTCTGATTCATCGTAGTTTGGTGTGAAATCAACCGTTTCTTTGTCGATATCTTGTAATAATGCTTCGGCGATTTTACTCATACGAACTTCGGTATAACGCATTGCCGCAGCTGAGTCGCCGTCAATGGAGCCGAAGTTTCCTTGTCCATCAATAAGCATATAACGAAGCGAGAAGTCTTGTGCCATTCGCACAACAGAATCGTAAATTGCTGAGTCACCGTGCGGGTGATATTTCCCCATCACATCCCCAACGATACGAGCAGACTTCTTATAAGGCTTATTCCAATGATTGTTCGTTTGATTCATTGAGTGAAGAATTCGGCGATGAACGGGTTTTAATCCATCTCGCACATCTGGAAGTGCACGTCCGACGATGACGCTCATTGCATAATCAAGATAGGAGCTTCGCATCTCCTCTTCTAAACTAATCGGGACAATCTCTTTGGCAAAATCACTCATTGAACCAACCTTTTTGATGACAATTATTATAAGTATAAACAGCTGTGAATTATAACATAATTTGTCGAATTAATCCCCAGATTAAGGAAGTAAATCAAAGGAAATACCTTATCTCTGGCGCTTTTTCATTGTAAAAAAGGGTTTAGAAAGAATGCCGAAAATATTTGCCTGAAATTTAACAGGGATTTGTATGGTTTTGGGAGGGATTTTAAAGCTTCAATCATGACGAAACTAGATGATGCAATAATCTATATAAAGAGTTATGAAAGGAGTTGCGAAAGGGATATGGAAATAGAACCCGAAAAGGAACCGTGAAAATCTGTTTTGAATGTGGAAAATGAAGAATTTTTAGCGCGTTTTGATGCGGTTTTGTTAAAAAAATAGAGAATTTATCGGCATTTTTAGAGAAGATTTAGCAGAAATCTTATAAAAAATGATTGTAAAAATAGCCGGTTAGGATTGATGTGATGGAAATAGTGAGAAATCGGGAAAGTTGTACTACAATGGAACGTCTCAGTCGATCAATCCTTGCAGGAAAATGAACATCATGATCTTTCAAACCTTGAAAAAAATATTGGTATTACTTCCCGTAATGGTATTGATAGCGGGCTGTGGACAAACGGGCGCGCTTTACATTGCTAATAGTGAAGCTGAGCACAACGATGGGCACTTTATGACAAGTTATAAAAAAGATGAAAATTGATCAGGTTCTTTTAACAGAAGTAGCAGAGCAGTTCGCAACGCCGCTCTATATCTATTCCGCAGAGCAAATCTTAAGCAACTACAACGCTTATCATCAAGGTTTTGGGGATTATCCACACTTGATCTGTTATGCCGTGAAAGCAAACAGTAATTTATCAATTTTAAAACTGTTAGCAGAAGCGGGATCAGGATTTGATATCGTTTCTCGTGGTGAACTCAAACGTGTGCTTGCTGCCGGCGGTGATCCGAAAAAAGTCGTCTATTCTGGCGTTGGAAAGCGTGAAGCAGATATTGAATTTGCACTCAAAGCCGGCATTGGCTGCTTTAATATTGAATCTGTTGCCGAAGTTTACATGCTCAATCGTGTTGCGACAAAACTCGGCGTGAAAGCATCAGTTTCTCTTCGTATTAATCCGAATGTGGATGCAAAAACCCATCCTTATATCTCTACAGGTTTAAAAGAGAATAAGTTTGGAATTGGCATGGATGATGCGCTTCCGATGTACCGTGAAATGGCAAGAATGCCGGCATTAGAGATTCACGGCATTGATTTTCACATCGGTTCACAGCTTACAAATATCGAACCTTATGCCGAAGCATTAGATTTAACGTTGGCATTGATTGATGAATTATCTGAGCTCGGCATTCACTTGAAGCATCTGGATATGGGCGGCGGTTTAGGCATTCGTTATGAAGATGAAACCTTGATTGATCCTGCCGTTTGGATTGCACAAGCGATTGAAAAAATCGGTGATCGTGGGCTTAAAATCTTGATTGAACCAGGTCGTTCTATTGTAGGAGATGCCGGCGTTTTGGTCACACAAGTGATCTTAACGAAAGAGAATGAAGGCAAGAACTTTGCGATTGTGGATGCGGCGATGAATGATCTTATTCGTCCGGCTCTTTATAGTTCGTGGATGAATATTATTAATCTTGATGATGATTCTGAAAGCGAAGTGAAAAATTACGATATCGTGGGTCCGATTTGTGAAACCGGCGATTTCTTAGGAAAAGATCGTGAACTGGCGCTCACTTCCGGCGATTACTTAGCAGTTACTCATGCCGGCGCTTATGGATTTACGATGGCCTCAAACTATAACTCTCGTGGCAGAGCGGCTGAAGTATTGTTGGAAGCCGGAAAAGCGAGACTCATTCGTGAAAGAGAAACAGAAGAATCTCTCTATGCGAATGAAACCGCATATCTATAATATTTTCTGGTAAGGCTTGGAATATTATTACGAAATAGAATTGCAGAAAGATCCCAAAGCGATTGGTGCTTTGGGATTTTGCTTTAAAAATAGAGCGAAATCATTCGCCACAAAAATACGCTAGGAAACAAACATGTTGAAACTATCCGATTACGATTATCATCTTCCCGAAGAACTTATTGCGCAATTCCCGCCGAAAGTGCGTGGCACTTCAAGGTTATTAGTGCCGCATGATGGCGCATTGAGTGATCATACGTTTGAAGATTTAATCGATTATCTAAATGTCGGCGATCGTATCATCATCAATAATACCCGCGTATTGCCGGCAAGATTATTCGGTAGCAAAGAAACCGGTGGTAAAGTGGAAATTATGGTGGAGCGTTTAGTGAGCGAAACAGAAGTGTTAGCGCAAATTAAAGCAAGCAAAGCCTTAAAAGAAGGGCAACAAGTCTATATTAACGATGTTCCGATGTTAGAGATGGTTTCACGTGATGAAGCGTTCTTTTTGCTTCGCACCATTGATGGTTCTCCCATCGCAAAAGTATTGGAAGCACATGGTCATTTACCTCTTCCACCGTACATTACTCGAAGCGATGAAGAGCTCGATCAATCTCGTTATCAAACGGTTTTCAATAAAGAAGAAGGTGCGGTTGCGGCGCCAACTGCCGGCTTACACTTTACGGAAGAATTTTTAGAGAAAGTAAAAGCAAAAGGCATTGATGTGACGGAAATCACGCTTCATGTAGGAGCGGGAACATTCCAGCCGATTCGTCATGAAGATCTTAATGAACATCAAATGCATAAAGAGTGGATTTCAGTGCCGCAATCGGCGGTAGATGAGATTAATGCCACGAAACAAAATGGTGGACGAGTGATTGCCATTGGAACTACTGCGGTAAGAGCGCTTGAATCTGCGGGGCTTTCCGGTGAACTCAAATCATTTACCGGCGATACCAATATCTTTATTAAGCCGGGCTTTAAATTTAACGTGATTGATGGTTTATTAACGAATTTCCATTTGCCAAAATCCACATTATTAGTGCTCGTTTCCACTTTAATGGGCAAAGCACGCATGGAAGAAGTGTATCAACATGCCGTGAATGAGAAATATCGCTTCTTTAGTTACGGCGATAGTATGTTATTGGTGCCGGCATTAGATGGTAATCAGAATCGTCAAGATGACTGTCATCACGATCGTAATCACGGATAATTGAGGAGTTAATCGTGGCAAAAAATCTCTCTCTGCAAGATGCAAAAACTCTTTCTCTCTCCTCTTTAGGCGGGGCGCTGGAGTTTTATGACTTCATTGTCTTTTTAACGTTTGCATCCACTTTGAAAGTGCTCTTTTTCCCAGCGGAATCAGAGCTTATCGCCACGATTATGACTTACTTAACATATGCGATTGCCTACTTTGTGCGGCCGATTAGTGGAATTATTCTTTCTCACTTCGGCGATTTAATTGGGCGAAAGAAAGTCTTTATGTTTTCGCTCTTCATGATGGCAATTCCAACCCTTTGCATCGGATTATTACCAACATTTGAATCAATCGGATATTTAGCGCCGGCATTATTACTACTGATGCGCGTTCTGCAAGGCGTTGCATTAGGCGGGGAAGTGCCGAGCGCTCATGTATTTGTGACAGAACATGTGCCGAGAAACCGCTTTGGGTTCGCTAATAGCGCCATCGCTGCGGGATTGACCTTCGGCGTTTTAATCGGGCATTTTGTGTCAACGATGATGAGTATTAGTTTTTCGGCTGAAGAAACGCTCTCATATGCTTGGAGAATTCCGTTTATTTTGGGCGGTATTTTAGGATTATTAGCTGTTTATCTACGCCGATATTTAAAAGAAACGCCGGTATTTTTAGAGATGCAGAAGAAGAAAGCCCTTCACGCCGGCACGCCCATGCGCACGATTTTAAAAGATTTCCGTCCGCAAGCATTTATCGCAACATTAAGTACCTGGCTTCTCATTACTGGCGTGGTATTAGTCTTACTTGCGCCGAATTTAATGAAATCCGATATGTTCGGCATGAATGCGGGATTTGTCAATAGAGCAGCGCTTGTAGCCACTTTTATGAATATCATTGGTAGTTTATGCGCCGGCATTTTAGTTGATCGCTTTGGGCTTCGGAAAACCCTCTTTGGCTTTGCGGCATTATTAGCAATTACAAGCTTCATCTTCTTTAGTGCATTAGGTAGCGAAAATCTCTCAAAAATCGGACTTTTATATGCAATCGCTTCCTTCTTTTTAGGAATCGTCGCTTGTGTGCCGATGATCATCATTCGCCTTTTCCCGGCAGATATTCGTTTAACAGGAATGGGGTTTTCTTACAATATCGGCAATGCCATTTTTGCGGGATTGACAACCTTTTTAGTACCGATCATCGCCGAGCAATTTCATCCGATGTTTATCGCTTACTACATCTTATTCTTATGCGCACTCGGCATTTTCTTAAGTATCTATCTTGGAAGTAAGCGTTTACCGAGCTATATCTGATTCTTGAAATGATTGCAGAAGTTCTGATTTTTAATCTATAAAAATTTTAAATTAGATTTGGTTTTAAACTCTCCTTGTGGAACAATAGAGACAGATTTTTAATTTTAGATAAAGGCACAAAATGATAGACAATGATGGCTTTCGAGCAAACGTTGGAATCATATTGTGTAATCAAAATCAGCAGCTTTTCTGGGGTCATCGCATTGGTCAATTAGATGCTTGGCAGTTTCCACAAGGTGGAATCGATCCGGATGAAACACCAGAAGATGCGATGTATAGAGAACTTTATGAGGAAGTTGGATTACGCCCTGAACATATTAAGATTTTAGGTCGAACAGAACGTTGGTTACGTTATCGTTTACCACAAAATTTGATTCGACGAAATCCTACAAGCGAGCGCACATGTATCGGCCAAAAACAGGTCTGGTTCATGCTTGAATTTGTAGGCGATGAAGATGATTTTAATCTGAATGCGGTTAACCAACCTGAATTTGATCTCTATAAATGGGTTGATTATTGGTTACCACTGCGCGATGTGATTCATTTTAAACGTAAAGTATATGATAAAGCGCTGACAGAACTTGCTCCTTTAATCTTTGAAGAGCAGATGCCAAAAAAGCCAAAAGAGCTTCGCTCAAGACGGCGACATTCTCTCTTTAGAATGAAAACGCGTAGTAGTTCTACGAAAGAGAAGAAAGGACGTAAACTCATCGTCAATGAAGAAAGTAGTATGAGTAGTAAAAAAAGCACGTTTTAGACGTGCTTTTTTCATGTTCCAACATTCCCAATGTTCCAATATCTTTAATGTTCCGATGTTTTAATATTCCAAGATTGATATTCAGATTAATGATCATTGATCTGAACACTGGGTTTGATCATGAAGTTTAGGAAATCCAACCATTGTGCTTTTGAATACGAAGTGCCGTAATGCTCATAATGACGCCGCGAAGGAACATGAAGAGTAGGAAGGTGATCCATAAGCCATTATTTTGTAGTGGTAAAAGTAAAAAGCCCATAGGAAGCGCACATAAAAATGCGAGAAGCATTGCATTTCGCATCTCTTTGGCTTTTGTGGCACCGATGAAAAGTCCATCAAGCAGATAGCTCCAAACACTAATAATCGGTAGCAGAGTGAGATAAGGAATCAGCGGATAAGCGGTGGATCTCACTTCGGGAATATCGGAAATAAGATCGATAAAATTTCGGCCAAAGAGAGAGAAAGCGATCATAAATAGGAGGCTAATGAATAGCGCCCAACCGCCGGCAATGATCATAATGGAAAAGAGATTCTCGCTATGTTTTTCGCCAATGGCTTTGCCGGTTAGCGCTTCAATGGCATGTGCAAACCCATCTAACAGATACGCCATGATGAGTAATCCATTGAGAATAATCATATTGGCAGCAACGGTATTTCCGCCCAATCTTGTGCCTTGAATGGTCACGAGGAAGAAGACAAAGTGCAGGATTAAACTTCGAATAAAAATATCCCGATTCACAAATAGTAGCGGTTTCCAATTGCGCCATTTTTTCAGCGGATGAAATTGCCAATTGCCGGCACTTTTCTTTAAAGTGCTCGGCAAAAAGGATAATCCAATGATTAAACCAACCCATTCTGCGATCACTGCCGCTTTGGCAACGCCCACCATTCCCATCTCTAATTGCAAAATAAATAGGAGCGTTAAACAGATATTGACAACATTTGTTGCGATCAGCATATAGAAAGGAATGCGTGCCGTTTGCATGCCGAGAAACCAACCGATGAGCGCAAAGTTCATTAATGCCGCCGGAATGCCGAGTAAACGCCAATAGAAAAACTGAGAAGCGCCGGCGAGAAGCTCGGGAGAAGGTTTCATCACCATAAAGGCTACGTTAGAAATAGGAATGGCGAAGATCGCTAAAACAAACGCTAAACCGAGCGCAAGAAGTAAGCCTTGCAATAAGATTTGCCGAATTTTCATGCCATCTTGATTGCCGTAAGCTTGCGCCGTAAATCCTGTGGTTCCCATTCGCAGAAAGTTGAGAATCGCGACTAAAAAGAGATAAATACTGCTTCCAATTCCCACGCTCGCCATATCATCGGCATTGCTTAAATGGCCAACAATGATCGTATCTACGGTTCCGACAAGGGGAACGGAGATATTGGAAAGAATCATCGGTAGCGTTAATGCCCAAACTTTCTTTTGAAGAGAGAGATTGCGCCAAGCGGACAAGATAGAGACATTCATAGTTTAAAAGTCAGTTACTTAAAGTTGAAATAGATGGGTAGATTCGTCAATCTGAAAGCGTTGGAAATGATCAGTTTCTTGCAATTTTTTCGCAATATTATGAAATTCATCATGGGATTCTTGGCACAGATGTAAACATGAATCCACAAAGAAAACCACGGAGATAAATTTTAACTTTTGCCTTGAATCAATAAAATTCATCCCCACATACTGTAGCGTACTAAAGGATTATTGTACTATTTTGTTACTAAGATAATGTTATCAAGGCGATGAAATTGTACAAGAATTTAATAAATGATAACTATATGAGATTAACGAATCTTTTAATGAGGAACAAACTATGAAATTACGTCCATTACACGACAGAGTCATCATCAAACGTGAAGAAGAAGAGCTTAAAACTGCAGGCGGAATCGTGCTACCAGGTACAGCTACAGAAAAGCCATCACGTGGCGTTGTTATTGCAGTTGGTAACGGTAAAGTTTTAACAAACGGTGATGTAAAAGCGCTTGATGTTAAAGTTGGCGATAAAGTTCTTTTCGGTAAATTTTCAGGTTCTGAAGTTGAAATGGCTGGCGAAGAGCTTTTAGTGATGCGTGAAGACGAGATCATGGCTGTTATCGAAGCTTAATTTAAATTTAAGCTGAATCCATTTTTTGATTTAAAAAAGAGATGAGAAATTCTCATCTTTTAAAACAAATTACTAAGAAATACATTAGAAGGAATTATAGACATGGCAAAAGAAGTTCGTTTTGGCGAAGATGCTCGTAAAAAAATGGTTGCAGGGATTAACACACTTGCAAACGCAGTAAAAGTAACGCTTGGACCAAAAGGTCGTAACGTTGTTTTAGATAAAAGCTTTGGCGCACCTGTTGTGACTAAAGATGGTGTTTCTGTTGCGCGTGAAATCGAACTTGAAGACAAGTTTGAAAACATGGGTGCACAAATGGTGCGTGAAGTATCTTCAAAAACTGCAGATACAGCAGGTGACGGTACAACAACAGCAACAGTTTTAGCACAAGCAATCGTTCGTGAAGGAATGAAAGCAGTAGCAGCGGGCATGAACCCAATGGATATCAAACGTGGTATCGATAAAGCGGTTGCGGCAGCAGTTGAAGAGCTTCGTGCAATCTCTAAACCATGTGAAGATGACAAATCTATCGCACAAGTAGGAACGATTTCTGCAAACTCTGATAAAGAAGTAGGTGAAATCATCGCTGAAGCAATGAGAATTGTGGGTAAAGAAGGCGTTATCACAGTTGAAGAAGGTTCAGGTTTAGAGAACTCTTTAGAAACAGTTGAAGGGATGCAGTTTGATCGTGGTTACTTATCGCCATATTTCATCAACAACCAAGAATCAATGGCAGCAGAATTAGATGACCCATTCATTCTTCTTTGTGATAAAAAAATCAGCAATATCCGTGAAATGATTGCGGTATTAGAAGAAGTTGCGAAAGCAGGTCGTCCACTTTTAATCGTTGCGGAAGATGTTGAAGGCGAAGCGCTTGCAACATTAGTCATTAACAACATGCGTGGTATCGTAAAAGTTGCAGCGGTAAAAGCACCAGGATTTGGTGATCGCCGTAAAGCAATGCTTGAAGATATCGCAATCTTAACTGGCGGTACTGTTATTTCTGAAGAGCTTGGCATGAGCCTTGAGAAAGCAACTGTTGAAGATCTTGGTATTGCAAAACGTGTGGTAGTTGATAAAGAAACAACAACAATTGTTGATGGAAATGGTAACAAAGCAACAATTGATGCGCGTGTTACACAAATTCAACAACAAATCGAAGAAGCAACTTCTGAGTATGACAAAGAGAAGCTTCAAGAGCGTGTAGCGAAACTCGCTGGCGGTGTTGCGGTAATCCAAGTAGGTGCGGCAACTGAAGTTGAAATGAAAGAGAAAAAAGTACGTGTTGAAGATGCGCTTCATGCAACTCGTGCGGCAGTTGAAGAAGGGATCGTCCCTGGTGGTGGTGTTGCGCTCGTTCGTGCATTAACCCGTATCGCTGATCTTAAAGGCGACAATGCTGAGCAAGATGCAGGTATCCGTGTTGCACTTCGTGCAATGGAAGAGCCACTTCGTCAAATCGTAACAAACGCAGGCGAGCCAGCGGATGTTGTATTAAATGCGGTAAAAGAAGGTAAAACGGATTCATTCGGATACAACGCAGCAACTGGCGAGTACGGCGATATGGTTGAGATGGGAATTCTTGACCCAACTAAAGTAACTCGTTCAGCAATCCAAAACGCAGCATCTGTTGCATCACTCATTATTACAACTGAGTGCATGATCGCAGATCTTCCAGCTAAAGATGGCGGAATGCCAGATATGGGCGGAATGGGCGGCATGGGTGGAATGCCAGGCATGATGTAATCATAAGATGATTGTATAAATAATCATTTAACGAATAAAAGAGATATCATAATGAATGGTATCTCTTTTTTTATGGCTGGCTTTAGAGATGAGTGTAATTTAGAACGATTATGAATTCTATTTGAGTTTCTTAGGAGAAAGTTATATGAGTTTTTATAAATATATTGTCACGGGGTTAGTGATTTTAGGTCTATTTTTAAAGATTGGAATTTCGGATGAGCGTGATGGCTTTTACTATAAAGAAATAGTAGAGACAGCTGATTTATATGGGATATGGGGAACTACTGCAAATAATGAGGATGTAGTACTTTTAAATATATCTGTTCTGGGACGAAATGGGGAAGGATTAGATCTTTATATTTTAAAAGATAGTAAAGATAGTTTTAAGCTTAATCAGCGTTATCGCTGGGAGTTTCAGGAAGAAGAGCAGATCTACACCCAGCATATTCAAAAAATAACGATTACAACGAATGGAACTGTGGAAGAAGAATTTCCAAATAGTTCTAATAGTGCAAATATTCGTGTAATGATGTTAGATAACGATATTATAGGAATCACATTTGATGATGAAAGCGGAGAGAGCACCTCTTTATGGAAAATTCCCGAAGAACAATTTAAAGAAATTTTACATGAAATTGAGATGAGTGACGGCGTAGATCTATTTTAGGTTTATTAAGTTCTATTTTTTACGATGATAATGTCTGTTTTAGATTTTCATGTTTGATTCTATGATCTTTATAGAAAACAATTGATTTCCTAAATCGGAAATAAAAAAGAGTTTCAAAAAATGTTTTTGAAACTCTTTAAATCTTTGCGAATTTTAAAAATGATGGCTATTTAAACAGAGCGTTAGCGCTTAATGATATAACAGGGTTGATAATCGCTTCCCGGCAGTTTCATTCTCTGCTGTGCTACGAAATCTTGTAGGAGTTCATCAATCATTGTCATGAGTTCCGGATCTCCGGAGAGTTCAAAAGGACCATGTTCACGAATTGCTCGAACACCGGGCTCTTTTACATTGCCGGCAACAATGCCGGAGAATGCTTTACGGAGATTCGCTGCGAGCTTATCTTTTGGCTGATCTAAATGAAGATTCAGTTCTGCCATATTTTCATGAGTTGGAATAAAGGGCTTTTGGAAATCTGAAGGAATGGTTAAGAGCCAGTTATAGCAGTATGCATCGCCTCGTTGCTCTCGGCACTCTTTCACATGTGGCATAGAGATTTTCATTTTTTTCGCCACCGCAACAGGATCATCAATCACAATTTCATAGAGCTTTTGTGCTTCTTTTCCTAATGTCTTTTCCACAAATTGATCGAGCGTTCGGAAGTACTCTTCACTCTCTTTTGGTCCTGTTAAAATAAGTGGTAAGCAGACTTCTCTGTTTTCAGGAATGAGTAATAATCCTAAGATATAGAAGAATTCTTCAGCCGTTCCAACACCGCCAGGGAAGATGATTACGCCGTGACCTAATCGGATAAATGCTTCTAATCGTTTCTCAATATCCGACATCACGATGAGCTCATTCACTAATGGATTGGGCGGTTCTGCGGCGATGATGGAGGTTTCTGTAATGCCGATAAAACGGCTCTCTTTGTTCGATTGTCTTGCATGACCAACCGCCGCGCCACGCATCGGTGCTTCCATTGCGCCAGGACCGCAACCTGTACAGATATTCAGATGACGAACGCCGAGCTCTTGTCCAACGATATATCCATAATCATATTCTGTCTGATTGATGGAATGTCCGCCCCAGCAGACAATAATATTAGGATCTTGATCCGTTCTCAGCGCATCGGCATTTCGTAAAATCGAGAAGACAAAATCGGTCGTAAGTTCACTACGAGATTCTTTCGGTTCTTCCAGAAGCGCTTTGCTATTTCCATTGCGATAAGCGCGATTATAGTTCGATAAGGAATCGATAAAGAGCGTATCCCGTAAAACGGAAAAGAGATTTCGGCGAATCACATCCGTGAGTTTCCCATCCACAAATACATCTTGTGGCGGATTAAACAATCTGAGTTTTATGCCACGTTCTGTACGAATGAGCTCAATATCATAATCTTGATATTTATTGAAAATCGCATGGGGATCATCTGTTTTACTGCCGGTATTGAGAACCGCTAATGTACAGTTTCGAAAAAGCGGATAGAGATCGCCTTTAGCCGTTTTTTTTAAGATAGCACTTTCCGTATGAGAGATAAGATCCATAGAGCCTTTTGGCGGATAGATATCATATCGAATGCGATTGGGCATGAAATAAAACTCCTTACAAAAATGGGATGTGATGAATATGGGTCGATTATCTTTAGGCTTTATTTCTTCATTTTTGTAGATATTCATAATGAATATGAGTAATGAGAATAAAGCGAAACAACAAAATGATATCGAGTAAAATTTTTATTAAAAATCATCATAACATTAACGAAATAATATTCCTGAGAGATCCCGCTTATTTTCTTTGCGGCATTAGGTTCTTTAAGCATTAAAGAGCGCTTTTAGATAAGACGGCAATGTTCTTAATAACAGCATTAATTGCTGTAGAAAGATCGTCGTAATATTGTCATCAAGGCACTCTTTTTGATGTTGGAACTTAAAGATTTCTCGTTTGAGCGCACTATAATAGGGTTGATCAAACTTCCGAGTTTTTAGGGTGTGGAGAATAAAATCGGTCGTTTTATCGAGAAGCGCTAAGGCTTCCGGATTCTCAATTTTTTCACGATGTGCGCCGAGTCCTGATAAGTATCCTAAGAAAGTATTATTCAAACAGAGGTTTTTAAAAATGGCATTTAACTGTTCGCTATCCGGTTTTTTCAATGCAGAAAGGGTAGAGAAGAGCGAAGAGAGCTCGCTATCGGCTTCACTTGCTTTGGTGCGAGCGGAGAGATAAGCGAGATCATTATTTCTTCCTGTATGATATTGCCGGCGAATTTGTTCCAAATATTCACTATTTTGCTCGGCAACTTTGGCGTAGGTTTTGGGAATATTATGATACTTTCCATCTGGCAGAATGAAGCTTGCCGCAATCCATGCCACGATACAGCCGATGATGGTATCGATTAAACGCTCCGGCGCAATAAAGCCATAATCGTTAAGATTAAAACCGATCAGAATCATAATGGTAATGAGCGCTGTGGCAAAGGAGTAGCGCACAGCACTAAAGGCAAAGAAGAGCGTGCCACTTAAAATCACAATAAATGCTTGAAGGGATACCGAGGGCGAAAACTGTAGAAAAAGAATGGTCGCAATCACGCCGATAAATGTGCCGGAGAGCCGTTTGAGGATTCGGGATTTTGTGGCAATGGCATCGGGCCGACAGACAAAAATCGCGGTAAGCATAATCCAATAAATTCGAGTAGAGAGCTGATCGCCGGCAAGCAGATGCTGATTGCCGAGATTTAATCCCCAAATAATGAGATAACCTGCGCCCATGACAAAGCTCATGCGAACCGCATGCCGAAAAATTTCGGATTCTTTCGTGAGATTATTCCTGATTTTCTGTATCGCTTCGGTAAGCTTCTCTTTAAGCGTGAGCTTAAAATCTTTTGCCGGCAATAATTCTTTAAACCCTTTGGAAAGATCAATCTGCTCGCTGAGATCTTGCTCGGCAATCTTATTTTGCATCTTTAAAAAGAGCGCATTAATTTGTTCCAAGTTATGCAGTAAATTATTGAGCGAACGATAAATCTCTTTATCATGATTGCCGGCTTTTTTTAAGCGCAGAATCGTTTCGTTCAGGCGCATACTTAAACGGTTAAGATATTGCGGTTGTAGATATTCTTCTCGTTGCGTAATGCTATTGGCAACTTTCAGTGCCGTTTGTCCTTGAAGCATCATCAATCTTTGAAAGCGAAAGAGCAGGTCACTATAGAGGAATTTTTTATGAAGGAGTTCATATTCCACATGCACTGATGCGGCACGTTCATAGATCGTTTGTGCAATGAGATAGTAATTGAGGATTTCGGAAAAAGCATCTTGTCCTTGCTCATTCTGTAATCTGCGAATAATCGCACTACGAATTTGATCGAGCTTTGCGGTTAATGCTTTGCCGGAAATAGAGAGTTTCAGTTTTAATTCCTGAATACTTTCGCCTTCATCCGGATCAAAAAAACGAGATTTCAGTTCTAATAGTTCGGCAAGATCTTTGTAACATTCTGCAAGGGATTCCATCATCGTTCTTGCCGGAAAGAGTGCATGAAATAGAAGGGAAATAAGCTGATACCAAAGTGCGCCGATAATAAGAAGTAACGGCTGGATCAGCCAAAAGCGATCGGGCTCAAAGGTGAGCATGGTATATACCATCAATACTAAAGTGCCGAAACCAAGCGTGGCGTACTTTTCCCCTAAAGCACTGAGCATCATTAAGAAGCTCGTGCCAGCAACAACTAATAATAGAAATGCCAGTGGATAGGGAAATGCAATTTCTACTAATGTCGCGGCGATAAAAAATATCAGAAGCGTTACGCCACTATTTTTAATTCGACCTTTCAGATGATCATCTAAATCAGAAAGCGCAGCCGCAACAGCGCCGAGAATGGGCGGTAACTGTAACGATCCTGTAAGTAACATCGGCATAATGACAACGCCGGACATGACGATAAAGATTTTTGTACAGTAGAGCAGTAGATTGTTATGAAACGTTTTGGTGAATTGGGTTAAAGATAACATTCTAACGATCTCCCTATATGACGATGAGATGATGATTGAAACAGTACGGCGGAAAAAATATGAATGAAGATAGAAAACCTCTGAAACTATTAAATACTGATACTGATAACGCTATGAGTTTGTAACTGAATCGATATGTGAGTTGGATGAAAAATGAAACATGGTTTCAGGCGAAATATAGCCATTAAGGGGAATATCGCCTTCATAAGTATCGGAGATTTTTTCAATCGGTTCAAAGAAACCTACGCCGATTTTTTGAAGATGGGGATATTCTTGGAAAAACGTATCATAAAATCCTCCGCCGTAACCCACTCGAAACCCTTCTTGATCGCAGACTAACAGTGGCGTTAATACACAATCCATCGCATGCATCTCTTCTGTCGTTGCCGGTAAATAATCTATTGCCGGTTCTGGAATTCCCCAATTATTGGTCACTAAGGTTGTTTCCGGTAATAACGGAACATGCTCCATTTTTCCTTCCGATGTTACACGTGGAACATAGACAGAAATATTCTTTTCCCAAAGAATCGGCAGTAGGGAAGTGAGATCGACTTCATGATTCTCGGCAATCGGTAAAAACAGATGAATGCTCGAAATATTCGGAAGTATCGATTTGATGACTTGTTGGCAGATATTATGAGATCGTTCAGCAACCTCATTTGGGGTAAACGCTTTTCGTTTCGATAAGCTCAAAGTTCGAAGATCTGTTTTATGAGCAATCATGGGGAGTTGAGATGAATGAGGAATGTGAGAATCTGTCATTGTTGGATTGCCGGTATTTTGAGATGAGGAATTTAAGGGAGATAAAAATCATTATATAAAAAAACCTAAGAATAATTCTATTCTTAGGTTTCGTGATTTTAGTTCATCATAGATTGATTAGAATGGAACATCGTCATCAAAACTATCAAAATCAGACATTGCATTTTCTTGCTGTTTTGGCTGATTAAAACCTTGGTTTTGGCGAGGCGCTTGTTGTTGTGCTCCACCGTAATTGTTTTGGGAAGGTGCGCCGCCATAATTGTTCTGAGGCGCTTGATTGAAGTTGTCTTGGTAACCGCCTTGAGCAGGTTGTCCACCAAAGTTACCGCCGCCACCTGTACCACCGCCGAGCATTTGTAACTCGTTTGCGTTGATATCTGTGCTATAACGCTCGATACCATTTTTGTCGGTATATTTATTCGTGCGCAAAGAACCTTCGACATAGACTTGGCTACCTTTTTTGAGGTATTGTCCGGCAATTTCTGCTAAACGACCAAAGAAGACAACACGATGCCATTCTGTACGTTCTTGCTGTTGTCCTGTATTGCGATCTTTCCAACTTTCAGATGTGGCAATAGAAATTGTTGTAATAGCGCTACCGCCAGCTGTATAACGAACATCAGGATCATTTCCTAGACGACCGACAAGAATAACTTTATTAATTCCACGTGACATAATAAAACCCTAAGTTGTAATGACGAATAATTAAAACCAATGCTAAGTACTATACGCTATTTTTATTGTGAAATCCTAGCGTGTTCTGTTTTAAATATAGTCGATAAAAAGGAAAATATTAAGGTTTAACCTCAATAAATTTAATCTGTTGCATATCTAAGCGACGTTTGGCTTCAGCAAGATCTTTTGTAGAAAAAGGCCCGATTTTAACTCGATGAATCGTTTTACCATTCACGGTCGCTTTCTCAATAATGGCTGGATAACCTAAAGATTCTAGCTGTGATTTATGAATATTCGCTTCAAAGGTTGAGGAGAAACTTCCTGTTTGTAAACGTTTTTTTGGACCATTTGTGGGCGCGGAGATCGGCTTTGTAGTTTCAGATGCCGAAAGAAGTTCTAAAGAGAATTCACTTTTCAGTTCATTATCGACAGAATCGTAACCCGAAGATTCACTGATGAGTTCAAACTTCGGTTTTGGGATAGGTTCCACATAATGTTTGCCACCAGTACTCTCTTCCCCACTAATGTGGAAAGAGCGATTAGCAAGCTGTTCATAAAATGAAAATTCAGATTCAGGAATCACTATTTCATCGGGAGAGAAGGGTTTATTTTTTTCTTTTTCAAGTTCTGCTAATCGTTCTAATCGTTCTATCCGCTTAATCTCTTTGGCTTCCGCTTTCTTTTCAAGATGATCTGCCAGAAAGAGTGCACCAGCAACTCCCAGCGCAACTAGGATGATGTAAAAGAGGAGTTCGCCTTTTGTCGGCGTTCTCTTGAAAAAGCGAATAATACATTTAGTTTTTCGCCATTTCTCTTTCGATTGTACCTGTCCTAATTGCACCATGATGGAATGCCTTTTTGATTACATTTTTGTTGGTGCAGATAATCCGAGAAGATCTAAACCATTTGCGAGCACTTGTTTCGCAGCCATTAAGAGGTAAAGCTTCGCATCTTGTAAGCCTTTCGCATCCGCATCTTCCGTGAGAATTCGAATCGCATTACCATTTTCATCTTTAACATTATAGTAGCTGTGAACATCTGCCGCTAAATCCTGCAGATAATTCGCAATGAGATGTGGCGCACGATTATTGCCGGCAGTTGCGATGATTTCCCCAAAGGAAGAGAGGGTACGCATGAGTTTGTACTCTTGCGTCATTGTTAATTTATCTAAGTTTTTAAGTGCAAATTCTGCATCAAATGCTTCGCCTCGGCGCTCACGTTCTGCCAAGATAGAGCAGATACGAGCATGAGCATATTGAATGTAATAGACAGGATTATCACTGGATTGTGATAATGCAAGATCAATATCAAATTGCAATTGTGAATCAGGATTTCTAGCCGCTAAGAAGTAACGAGTCGCATCTTTTCCAACCTCATCAATCAAATCTCTTAACGTCACGTAAGAACCGGCACGTTTAGAAATCTTCACTTCTTGGCCATCTTTTAATACCATCACCATTTGATGAAGGATATATTCTGGCCAGCCTTGTGGAATGCCTGCATCTAACGCTTGAAGACCGGCTCTTACACGGGAAATTGTACCGTGATGATCTGCGCCTTGTTCGTTAATCACGAACTTAAAGCCACGATCCCATTTTTTCTGATGATACGCAACATCTGGCACAAAGTAGGTATATCCACCTTCTTTTTTACGCATTACACGATCTTTATCATCGCCGTAATCTGTCGTTTTTAACCAGAGTGCGCCATCTTCTTCATATGTTTTACCATTGTTGATTAAACGATTTACCACTTGATCTACAGCGCCATCTTGATAGAGAGAAGACTCTAGGAAATAGACATCAAAATTAATATCAAACGCTTTTAGGTCTAAATCTTGCTCTCTACGAAGATACGCTACTGCAAAATTACGAATATCTTGGATATTTTCAGGATCTCCAGATGCCGTAATTTCACGATCATCAGCAGTAATGCTCTCTTTTGCTAAATAGCTTTTTGCGATATCAATAATATATTCACCACGATAACCATCTTCTGGCCATGCTGCATCTTCCGGCGTCAAGCCATCAATGCGCGATTTCACAGAAGCCGCAAGATTATCAATCTGAGCGCCAGCATCGTTATAGTAAAATTCACGAGTCACATCAAAGCCATTCGCTTCTAGAACACGAGCAATAGAATCTCCAACGGCAGCACCACGGCCATGACCCACATGAAGCGGACCCGTTGGGTTTGCGGAAACAAATTCAATTTGAACTTTCTCGCCATTGCCTTGAGAATTACGGCCATATTCAGTCTGTGCAGACATCACTTGGCTTAGCTCTTGATGATAGATCTCTGGCTTAAACGTAAAGTTAATAAATCCAGGACCTGCGATCTCGATTTTTGCAATTTCAGGTTGTTCGCCAATGGCATCAATGAGCATTTCTGCAACTGCTCTAGGATTGGATTTGAAGTTACGCGAAGTCATCATCGCAATGTTACTTGCGAAGTCGCCGTGAGTGATATCTCTTGTTCGTTCTACACTCTTTAGAACGAGATCAGGATTGATCTCAACTTGCTGTGCAGATGCAACTTGTTCAAGGGCATTTTTGAGAAGACGAATTGGAATTTGTTTCATAGATTCTTTTAACTAATTAATTACTGATTAAACTTACTGAGAAGTGATTGCATTTTTTCATCTAAAGTAAGCGTCTCTTTTGGTTCAGCTTTTTTAGGAGTAGATGCAGTATTGGTGCGAGGCGCTTTTGGTTTGCGATTTTTAGGTGCACTGTCGGTACGCTTTTCAGTTCTTTTCTTCGCTCTTTCAGGATTTTTCTTAGCAAGAATAGCTTGAATTTTTTCTACATTCTCTTTCGCAAGTTGACGATGTTCATCATCAATAATCTCAGCATCTGTACCATCTAAGTTTGTACGGTGCGTTGCATGTACAACTGCTTGTTGGTAACGAAGTTGCTTTGTGTACCAAGAGAGTGCAGAGCGAAGATTTACAGCGCTAAAACCCCATTCAGTGACGATTGGAATGAGCTGTTTATGAATCCCGATTGTAAGTGCTACAGGGCGACCATCTTTTGGTTGTGGGAAAATCGCAGGATAAGCTTCTGACAATTTTTGTAACAACTGCTGTGATGTTTCAATGCGTTTTTGACGTGCTTCTTGCGGCGTAAGATTAGTCTCTTCTTGTGTAGAAGTTGCTTCAATTTGTGTATTGTTTTCGTTTGACATTATTTTCCAAAACCTAGATATAATAAATTTGCTCAGGCAATTTTATTATATCTTAGCGATAATTGCATTAAGGTGGTAAAATTCTTCTGCTTATATTACATTTAAAGAGATTTATCCCGATTCTAAGTTATTGAAAATTTTAAGAAGTGAACCTTATGAAAATGCGTCTTTTATCCTTAGTAGCAGTCTTATTATTAGCCTCGCCAACTGCGATGGCACGTCTTGGAACCGTTGATGGTATCGCATTTGTCGTGAATGATCATGTGATTACTCTTTCCGAATGGGAACGTGAATTAGGAATGGCGCGTAATGAAATGAGCTTCCTGCCTCCGGCGCAAAGAATGAATAATGCGGAGCTTGAAGATTATGTGTCAAAAGTGATTATTACGACAAAGTTTCAAGATATTTTTGCAAAACAATCGGGACTTTCAGTACAAGACAATGAAGTTGATGCTGCTATTGCGGATATCGCAGCGAGAAATGGGACAGATGTTGGTACATTGATAGAGTATATTACTTATCAAGGAATTGATTTCCCACAATACCGTGAAAGTATTCGTGGACAGATGCTTGCGTCACGTTTACAAAATGAAATTGTGCAAAGTACCCATTTTTCAGAAAATGAAATCGACATCTATATGAAAACGGCAGAATTTCAGAAGATTAAAGAACGTATGATGAAGGCGAATGCACCTCAGCATAAAGTGAGTCATATTTTGGTTTCAGTGAATAAAGATAAATCTGAAACAAGGGCGTTACAAGAAGTGAATCGTCTGCGTGAAAGAATCATCTCAGGAGATGCATCTTTTGAAGATATTGCGAGAGCAAACTCTCAAGACCCATTATCAGCGGCTGAAGATGGTGCGCTAGGCTGGGTTGGTGAAGGACAACTTGCTCCTGAATTTGAAAAAGCGATGGTGAAGCTTCCTGAGGGAGAATTAAGCCAACCGGTTCGTACAGCGTATGGTTATCATCTCATTAAAGTTGATACTCGCCGCACAGGATTTCAGGATGAAGAAATTATTCGTAATGTCGCGCGTGAAAATTACTTTAGAAAGAAAGCTGCAGCAACATTTGATGCATGGTTAGATAGAATGTTATCGGATGTGTATGTTGAAAAGCGCGTAAGCACAAAGCAGTAAATCACTCATAGCATTACTTAAGATAAAGAAGGTAGTTAAAATCTTAGGCGTATTCGCTAATAGATAATAGATTAAAACAGATGAGCTCTAAGTCAACGATATGACTTAGAGCTTTTTTAATCGGGGTTATCAGAACTTTCATATTACTTTAGGATAGAATAAGCTCATGTGAAAAGAAAAAGTTAAAGAGAGTCTTCAGCATTTTTAATGGACTCATTTTTTCACTCTAGATATTAATTCAACTAAAGAAGAAAATTAGATATTTTATGAATAAACCACAACATAAAGCTCGTAAGCGTTTTGGGCAGAACTTCTTAATAGATGACAGCATCATCTTTCAAATCATTCAGAGCATTATGCCACTTCCAGGTGAAGATCTTGTGGAAATTGGTCCTGGGCTTGGCGCGATGACAAGGCCACTTCTGAGTGCCGCAAAAAAAATGACAGTGATTGAATTAGACCGAGATCTCATTGATTACTTACAAACATTAGAAGGTTTAACGGTCATTAATGAAGATGTGCTCAAAGTCGATCTTCCAAAGCTTGCGAAGCAAAATGGCAAACTAAGAGTTGTTGGAAATCTTCCTTACAATATTTCTACGCCGATCATTTTTCATCTTTTAGGTAATGTTGAGAGCATTGATGATATGCACTTTATGCTCCAAAAAGAAGTCATTGATCGCATGGCCGCACAACCTGGAGATTCAGCATTCAGCCGATTATCCATTATGGTTCAGCGTTATTGTGAAGTGGTACCACTTTTGGAAATTCCGCCAGAATCTTTTGATCCTGCGCCGAAAGTAATGAGCCAATTTGTGAGATTGATTCCTTATCAAGGAAATCCATATCAAATCAAGGATGATCAGCTGTTCTTTGATGTGGTAAAAGAGGCTTTTTCCATGAAGCGAAAAATGCTTCGTAATAACTTAAAACCACTGATGACAGAAGCAGAGATTGAAAGCTTAGGGATTGATCCTAAGATTCGGGCAGAAAATCTGCACATCGAAGATTTTGTGAAGCTCAGCAATTATCTCGCTGAGAAATAGTGTGAGGTAATCGTTTATGAAAGATCATATTTATGCAGTGATCGATTTAGGTTCTAACAGTTTTCATATGGCAGTGATGCAGGAAGATAACGGCCGGATATTAGTGTTAGATCGTATTAAGGAGATGGTTCAGCTTGGATATGGTCTTTTAGATAATGGGGAAATAGATCCCATTGTTCGAGAAAGAGCCCTGTATTGTTTACGTAAATTTCGAGAGCGATTAGTGAATATTTCGCCCCAAAATTGCCGAGCAGTCGGTACATTAACGCTTCGTAAAATGAAAGATCCCTCTTTTATTAAAGAGGCGGAAGAAGCGCTTGGAATGCCGATTGATATCATTTCAGGACGAGAAGAAGCGCGTCTGATTTATCTTGGCGTTTCTCAATATGCCAATGTGAAAGATCAAGACCTATTTGTGATGGATATAGGTGGTGGCAGTACGGAATTCATTTTAGGATATGAACACACGATTAAGGCGGCCTATAGCCGAGAAGTAGGGTGTGTGAATATGACCCGAAAATTTTTCCAAGATGGGAAAATTACCCAAGAATCTTATGAGCAAGCACGAAGCTTTGTCGAATCCGAATTGCAATCATTGAAATATTTGATTCCTTATCAAGATGCTTATTTTGTCGGCGCTTCCGGCACGATTCGCACCATCGGTATTTTGCTCTCCTATATTGGCTTACAAGATGAACTCATTACGAGTGAATCACTCAAACGTCTTGCCCGTAAGTTTATAAGTTTAGGTTCTACGAAACGCATTGCAAAATTCTTTGAGCTTAGTGAGCTACGAGCCAATGTGATGACGGCAGGATTGGTGGTTTTACAATCGGCATTTAAAATTTTGTCGATTAAAGAGATGTCGACCACCAATGTTGCCTTACGAGAAGGAATGCTCTTTGATCTTTTAGGCAGAATTCATCAAAAGGATCGCCGAGATGAAACAATCAGCGGTTTAATTACCAGAATTGGGGCAGATGAAGGGCAGGCACGCCGTGTTGCTATTACGAGTTTGAAACTCGCGAAAATGTTGAAAGACCCTGAAGGCCATAAGATTGTATTGCCGGAAGATGCTTTACGCTACTTAAAATGGGCATCTTATCTGCATGAAATTGGCTTGTCGATATCACATCACAGACAATATAAACATTCGGCCTATTTAGTAGAACATGCAGATCTAGATGGGTTTAGTAAACAAGATCAAAAAATCTTATCAACAATTATTCGCAATCATCAGCGCAAAATTGATCTCGATAGTTTCTCAGGATTGCCGGACTATACCTTGCTAGTGACGCTGTTATTGCGTTTTTCTGTGCTCTTTAATCGAGGTAGATATCTACAAGAATCCCCAAATGTTGAGGTGATGGTGACAAAAGATCGCATCAAACTGCGATTTGAAAAAGGCTGGCTAAAAGAGCATCCTCTTTTCAGAGAAGATCTGCATGCAGAGCTCAAGTTTCTGCAACAAGCCGGCATTACCTTGAGTTGGTAATCACTTATGAACGTGAGTATGTTGTGAAATTAGCAAAACAGTCTTGTTGTAGAATCAAAAGATATACGACAGGTTCGAATGCATTAATGCATTAATGCTTTCGGAAATTCTGTGGCAGTAAGAATAATCTTTTTTTGGCTTCTAACAGAAATAGTAATAAAACAGATCGTTCATTGCGGGCGAGAAGTTGTTAAAAGCATGCAAGCATTCTCTCCCGCCATGAATCAGCTCTATTTGTCTTAGAAATTAACGGTAATTAACACAATAGAATCTAACGATTTTTAATGATGAAATCTGGACGAATTCCTGATTCTTCAATAAACGGCATTGGGTCACGACCTCTTAAAAACCCCCAATCGGCTTTCAATAAAGTCTTACAGCCGGCATGATTGCCCCCTAAAATATCAGTGTGAAGTGTATCGCCCACCATTAAAACACGGGAAGGTTCAAAATCGCCGTGTACTTTTTGAATCTTATCAAACGCTACTTTGTAGGTGTTTTGGAAAGGCTTACCACAAAAAGTGACCTCTAATTCTGGAATCGCTTTCATAAGTTCAATGGTGTAAAAACCAGGTTCTACCGAGAATGAGTTTTCAAGCGGTGCGCTCACGTCAGGATTTCCCACAATCATCGGGCGAGGATTTTTCAGAAGCGATTCTTTCAAAAGATTCTGCCAAGTTTCATTCCAATATGCGGTTGCTAAGAAGATAAAACCATCCACGTCATCAACATTCTCTTCTGTTAATAACACTGTTTTGCCGGGAAGCCTTTCAATATAAGCGCCATCGCCAACAATCACGCCCCACGTTTTTCCCTCTTTTGTAAGATCAAATGCCGGCATTTCATATTCAACGGCATCTCGTGACGAGATAATATGATCGGAATCGATGTGGTAACCAATTTTTGGATACATTTGCGCGCGAATATCGGTGGGATACGATGCGCCATTGGTAAGAACGAATGCTTCTTTTCCTAAAGATTGTAACGTCTGAATCATCTGTGGCATATGCGGAACGGCGGTGCCACCAATATTCAATACGCCAAAACCATCGAGCAGTAAGATGTCATATTCATCTTTGATCTCTAAGAGAGAATTCACAAACTGACACGCTTTTTGCGGTGCCGGAACCTCTGGGAAAAGACGTTTTTGATTATAATATGTATCGTAAAGTGACCAAACCTTATCAAAATTAAGCATGTTTTAATCCATTGAAATCAGTGTGAATCGAAAAGAAAGCTTTATGAAAGTCCTATTATAAACATAAACCCTTCATGAAAGATTTAATCGTGAATCTTATTCTTATCTTGGGAGTATTAAAAAACGCACTATCTATAAGGATAAGATAGTACGTTTGTCTGATGAATCAACTACTGTTTTACAATTGGATTTCTTAAACCAGTTTCATGATAGAAGAATATTCAGTGAATTATATGAATTTTGCTAATTCTCTTAATCCGCAAAGAAGTTATATTCCAATTGTTTATCTGAACGACCATTTTCTTGGAAATATTGCAGATCTTCCGGCGTGATGTCAAATCGTTCAATTTCGCTTCTAAAGTGCGGAATTGGGCGCTTATAGATAAAGCCGATCTCAGAGCCTTCCTGATTTAACAATGCCGGATATTCAGTGAAGCTTTTGATGACTTCAGGTTTATATCCCATAAAATCCATCACCATTGGCGCCGCAATCATCTGATTGGTCACGCCGGCATTTTGATGGAAGGTTTGTACTAAATCACTTTGCAGAATCTCTTCATTGGCAAAGAGAATGAAGGGCACAACGCCTTCTTCCATCGAAGTGGTTTTCGCATTACAGTGGGTTTTTCGATCTTTAGGATTGGATAAGTCTTGCCCGTGATCTGCTGTGTAAAGCACGATTGTATCGGGATGTTTTGCGAGGAATGCTTGAAGTTTGATAAAGAATTCGTTGGTATTTGCACGAATGAGGTTCTTATAAGAGTTCGTCGCTTCTTCGCTTGTGGCATCTGCAAGATTCGTATTTTTCATTGCCGGCGTAAAAGGCGTTGGAAAGCCGGTATTTTGGAATGGGAAATGAGAGCCTTTTAAGCCGGCATAGATAAAGACCGGCTCACTGTTTTCGGCAATCACTCGATCCATCATATCGACGACTTCGCCATCGCTTTTTAATCCGCTTGCGTGAAGATTGGTCACATTTTTCAGTTCTTCATCAGTATAGAAGTTATGACCGGTGGCATTATGCTGTGCATCAATGACAAAAGGTTTAAAGCCGGCAGTTTGTGCAAGATCCCAAATAGTTGTGGTATCCTCAAAGAGATCGCTCGGTTCTTTATTGAGTCGTGGAAGCTTTCTAATGGCGAGATTTGAAGTATCGCTACAGTTAGAAAACGATGCCACAATGCCGAAGTTTAACAGCGATTCCGGCGCAAAATCTAATAATGCCGGCGTTGTGCCAAGCTTGCTGTTGAGATCAATCATATCGCCACGAATAGATTCATCCATCACAACGATAATGTTTTTCGCTTTTGCAGTTAGGAGATCGGCGCTTGTCGGTGCTGTTCGTGGAAAATACTCAAAAGATGCGGCATCTGAACGAATGAAGTTGAGATAAGTAAATGCCGAAACTTGCGCCACCGGCGTAATGTAAGACGCTCTGCCGTTGGTGCCTTTTCCGCTTTTGTTGTAGATGATCATCAACATGCCGGCAAGCGCAAGAATGTAGAGAATAATCGCGGTGAGTGTGCCTTTCCAACCCATATGGATTTTAGGAAAGAGGAAAAAACCGATGGTGATTGGAATGTGATAGAAAATCGCCTTGAGAATCGCATCTTGATAACCGAGAGCGGCATCGGCCATCATGACTCTAGCATCCATTAAGGTTCTAAAATCTTCATAATCCGGCTCGCTTCCCGTAGAGAAGTAGTAGATCAGGTAAGTCATCGAACCAAACATAAATAGCACATAGAGCGGAATTCTGATTCTCATTCTTGTAAATGCAAATAGTTCGATAATCGTTAGTGCAAATAGCGCCGTTAGCAGGTGTCTTACTAAACGATCGGGGCGTTCAATGGCAATATAATATGCCGATTTTCCTTCAATAAAAGGATAATTAATCAAAATGAAACCGAGAGCGATCAGCAGGATTTTACTTAAAATGCGCATGGTTGAATGACCTAGATTTAGAAATGGAAAACGCATTATACGCATGCAAAATGAGATTGATCAATTTGCCGGCAAGAGAAAGGAGGAAAGAGCAAGTCGGGATTTCACGGAAAAGAGAAGGCAAGTACATGGAAGAGAAAGGCTGAATCTTGGCTTCTGTGTTACCATTATTCAAAATAATTCATGATGAAAGGGAACGTTACATGCAGTTTCAGGACTTACGAGAATTTATTGCTTTCTTAGAAGAAAAAGGCGAGCTTAAACGGATTAAAGAAGAGATTGATCCCTATTTAGAGATGACAGAAATTAGTGATCGAACACTTCGTAAAGAGGGTCCGGCACTTCTTTTTGAAAACCCAAAAGGTTCCAATATTCCGGTATTAACGAACCTTTTTGGAACGCCTTCTCGAGTGGCGTTTGGAATGGGGCAAGAATCGGTGGAAAAGCTTCGCGATATTGGCGAGTTTTTAGCATTTTTACGAGAACCTGAACCGCCGGAAAACTTCAAAGATGCGCTCGAAAAGCTTCCTAAATTTAAGCAAGTATTATCCATGCGCCCAAAACGCGTGAAAAACCCGCTCTGCCAAGAAGTCATTGTCGAAAAAGATGAGATTGATCTCACTAAAATGCCGATTCAGCATTGTTGGCCGGGAGATGCAGCGCCACTTGTTACATGGGGTTTAACGATTACGAAAGGGCCTTCCAAAAAGCGTCAAAATTTAGGGATTTACCGTCAGCAAGTGATTGGTAAGAACCGCCTGATTATGCGCTGGCTCGCCCATCGAGGTGGTGCGCTCGATTATCGTGATTTCCGATTAAAAAATCCCGGCAAACCGTTTCCTGTGGTGGTAGCGCTTGGCGCAGATCCGGCAACGATTTTGGGAGCAGTAACGCCGGTGCCGGATGCACTTTCTGAATACGCATTTGCGGGATTACTGCGTGGAAAGCGCACGCAAGTAGCGAAAGCCTCGCTTCATCCTGAATTATCAGTACCGGCAACTGCGGAGATTATTTTGGAAGGATATATCTATCCTGAAGATATGGCAGAAGAAGGTCCATACGGCGATCATACGGGATACTATAATGAAACGGATTTCTTCCCGGTATTTACGGTGGAGAGAATGACAACTCGCAGAAATCCGATTTATCATTCAACCTATACCGGCAGGCCACCAGATGAACCAGCAGTTTTGGGCGTTGCGCTGAATGAAGTATTTGTGCCGATTTTGCGGAAGCAATTCCCGGAAATTGTCGACTTCTATCTACCGCCGGAAGGATGCTCATATCGCATGGCGGTGGTTTCCATTAAGAAGCAATATGCCGGACATGCAAAGCGCGTGATGCTCGGTGTTTGGTCTTATTTACGTCAGTTTATGTATACGAAATTCATTGTGATTGTGGATGAAGATATCAATTGCCGGGATTGGAATGATGTAATTTGGGCGATTACCACAAGAATGGATCCGGCAAGAGATACGGTCATGGTGGAAAATACGCCGATCGATTATCTCGACTTTGCATCGCCAGTTTCTGGGCTTGGCTCGAAAATGGGTATGGATGCGACGAATAAATGGGAAGGAGAAACAGATCGTGAATGGGGCATTCCGATTATCAAAGATCCGGAAATCGTCGCAAAAGTTGATGAAAAATGGGAACGTTTACAAATTTTTGATTAAAATGATTGCAATTGAATTAGATGTAATTTAAATAGAGAAGTTATTCCTGTGAGAACATTTAGGAGTGCGTAATGATGAAAAAGTTACTGAAAATAGGCAGTTCGCTATTTGTGATGTTGTTGATTGTTGGCTGTAGTACTTTTAATGGGCAAAATATTTCGAATATGAATCCTGATGCTTATGGCGAAGCGCAAGTTTTAACGATGAATCAGAGAGAGCTTGTGGGGAAAGAAGTGCTATTAGGCGGAATGATTACGACGATTACGCCTCAAGGAGATCAGGTGCGGGTAGAAGTTGTACCATATCCGCTGAATCAAGTGGGCTCTCCGATTACGAGTGCAGGTGCGATCGATGGAATGCGTGTCGTTGTAGATATTTACGGTAGCGTACGTACGAAAGGATATACGCCAGGAGATTATTTTACAGCCGTCGGAAATGTCAAAAGTGTTGAAAATATTACAGTTGCGAAAGAAAAAATACGGGTCGTGATTATGGATGCTTCTGATTACCAATTCAAAAAAGATCCAAGACGAGAAGTCTATTATGATGATTATCATTTCAATAGTCCGGCGATTCGATACTATTCTCCTTATTGGGGCTTCGGATTTGGACCACGCTATGGCTACTACTAAGATGAATGTTAGAATAGGTTCAGTGTCGTAGAGATGTGAAACATGTAAAAGCACCGAAAATACGGTGCTTTTTGTATCTTTGGATGCTTAAAAAACCTTGAATTCATCACTGAAATAGATGGTTAGATCTTGACTTCAAGAGAGTAAGATCAATTTTAATAAGATGATCCGGTGCGTAATTGACGATAATTTGATATGATTTAGACAATTTTGCATTAGATCTATTCGATATTGGATTAAAAATACCTCATGAGTTTATTAGTATTAGGGATTGGGCATAAAACAGCTTCTGTAGAGATACGAGAGCAAGCTACCCTTGTGCCAGAAAAAATCCGCGCCTTTTTAACAATGGCAAAAAGCTGTCAAATGGCGAAAGAAGTAGTGGTATTGTCTACCTGTAATCGTACAGAGTTTTATTTTTATGATTTAACGATGCCGGTAGATAAGTTTTGTGCAGTGTGGGCGAACTATTCAGAGTTAGATGCACAAACGGCAAAAGCGCATATTTATCAAAAAGAAGGTAGCGAAGCGGCAGAGCATATTTTTCGAGTGGCTGCCGGACTCGAGTCATTAATTTTAGGTGAGCCTCAAATTATGGGGCAATTGAAAGATTCGTTGAGTGTTGCTACTGAGTTTGGCACTGCAAAAAAATATCTACAGCGCGTATTGCAGATGGGTTTTAATGTCGCAAAAGAGATTCGAACAGAGACGAATATCGGTGCATTTGCGGTATCTGTTGCCTTTTCAGCTGTACAATTAGCTAGAAATATTTTTGATGGATTAGAGAATCAGCATGTTCTTTTAGTCGGGGCCGGCGAAACGATTGAGTTAGTTGCAAGACATCTTATTGAAGCCGGCGTTAAAAATATCACGATTGCCAATAGACGAATTGAGCGAGCATCCTTACTTATTGATGAGCTCGGCATTCAAGCAGATGCGCATTCTTTAGCTGATTTGGAAGAAATCCTACCAAAAGCAGATATCGTGGTTGCTTCAACGGCTGCGGAAGATGCGCTTATTACTAAAGAGATGGCGAAGAAGGCGTTAAAGATTCGAAAAAATCGCCCAATGCTGATGATTGACTTGGCAGTGCCGAGGGATATTTCGCCGGCAATTGATGATCTTTCTAATATTTATCTCTATACGGTGGATAACTTAAATGAGATTGTAGAAGATAATCAAAAGGCGCGTGAAGAAGCGGCAATTGCTGCGGAAGCGTATATTCATAAAGGTCTAACTCGTTGGGATGAGTGGTACAAACTGGCAGAGATCGGTGGTTCTGTTCAGGCCATGGTTCGTTATGCAGATGCTGAAAAAAAGGAAGCGCTTCATCGACTTTTTAATCAGCTCAATGGAGAGTATGACCCTGAGAGAATTGAGAAAATGGCTACACAGTTAGTAAATAGTCTGCTTCATCCCATGATTGAGCATTTAAAGACGCTAGAAGAAGCGGAAGAAAAGTTGACGATTACTGAACTCCTTGCGCAATTTAAGGTTTAAAAAACCGTAAGTTTGTTATAATCTCGGGATCAGTTTTAATTATTTAAGGAATAGAATGACGATTACCTTTGAAGAAGCTCAAGATATTATTATTAAATCGGAAGAGATCATCTCTGCTTCAGAAATTCAAAATGCATATGATGCGATGAGTAAAGCTATCACATATGATTTGGAGTTATCAGATCCTTTGGTTTTAGTTGTAATGAACGGCGCGTTGATACCGGCAGGTCAGTTATTAACTCGCTTGAACTTCCCTTTCCAAATTGGGTATCTTCATGCAACGAGGTATCATGGGAATACAGAAGGGTCTGTATTAGAATGGGTCGCAAAACCGTCCGTGGATGTTAAAGATCGAGTGGTTCTTCTTGTAGAAGATATTTTTGACGAAGGAACGACTTTAAAAGAGATTGTGACGGTGTTGAATAATATGGGTGCGCAAGTTGTTTATACAGCAGCATTAGTAAACAAGCTCCATGATCGTAAAGTGGATAACTTTAAAGTGAATTATATTGGTGTTGATGTCCCAGATCGTTATATCTTCGGATGTGGCATGGATTACCACGAATATTGGCGTAATCTCCCAGGAATTTGGGCGCTAAAAGAATCATAATTGGAAGTCGTTACGAGTAAAAGGATAAGTTTGTCATACACTGAGGTAACAAAATGAGAAGAGATGTAATTACATATATGCAGCGAACATTATTGCTAGCGATTCTTTCATTCATTGCTATATTTTCTGTGACACAAGCGCAGGTAAAATTAGAAGTAGTGAAAGCTTCTAGTGAAGCTTATCCAATTGCTCTTGTAGATCATGTTGCAAATAATCAGAAGTTTTTAGAGATTGTGAATAATGACTTACAACGTTCAGGGCGATTTTTACCAAAAGTAGGGCTGTCTGTTCCTGAGCAATTAACGTCAGTATCACAGGCTGATAGTGGTATTTGGAGAGCGGCTGGCATTAATTTTATTGTGATTATGACGCCCAAAGGCAATATGCTTCAAATTGATGTTGGAGATACCTTTAGTCGCACAGTAAGAGCAAGCCGTCAATTCCAATACCTTTCAGATGAGAAGGGGCAACGTGTTGTAGCACATAAAGTCGCTGACTTTATTTATGAATCTATTATTGGCGTGCCAGGATCATTTAGCTCGAAAGTCGCCTATGTTTCTAGAAACAATCGAAATTTCTCATTAGTAGTTGCCGATGCGGATGGTGCTTATCCTCAAGTAATTTTAGAATCCAATGAGCCAATTTTGTCTCCAACGTGGTCACCAGATGGTCGTAAGTTGGCCTATGCTTCGTTTGAGAAAAAACGTAATCAGATTATTGTACAAGATCTCTATAGTGGAAATCGACACGTTGTCATTAATGAACCAGGCATTAACTCGGCACCTACATGGTCTCCTGATGGGACAAAGTTAGCTTTCACACTTTCACGAGATGGTAATCCTGAGATTTATACAGCGAATGTTGATGGAAGTAATTTAACTCGACTAACAAGCAGTGCCGGAATTGATACAGAACCAGCATGGGGACAGGATGGTATGATCTATTTCACTTCAGATAGAGGTGGCACACCACAAGTGTATAAAATGCCGGAAACAGGTGGTCCAGCTGTTCGAATTTCTACGAGTGGGAATTATAACGGTAACGCAACCATTTCTGCTGATGGGAAGCACTTGGCAATGATGCAACGTCATCCTGGACAAGGTTTTGGGATTGCTGTAATGGATCTCACAACAGGACAAGTCAAGCGATTAACGAATGGTGGCAAGGATGAAGCGCCAAGTTTTTCGGGGAATAGTCATATGATCCTCTATTCAGATGGTCGTGGTGGATTAAAAATTATTTCAACAGATGGGAATGTCGAACAGAGATTTTACGGAATTGGTTCAGATATTCGTAAACCAAGCTGGTCACCTAATTTACGATAAACGGTATCGTAAGATTATTTAATCAATAGTTGTGGAAGGATATGTATGTTTAAATTAATGTTAAAAATGGTGGCAGCTATCTGTTTAGGAAGTATTGTTGCAGCGTGTTCTACGACAGGTAGTAGCAATAGTAGTAATCTAGATGGAATGAACTCAGGATATGCCTCAGGTCCTAATAGCACCTATTATGATGTAGATTACGGTAAGCGTGGTACTGTGGATAGAATCATCTATTTTGATTTTGACTCAGATCGTCTACGCACTGAATCTTATGATGTTGTTACAGCTCATGGGCAAGAATTAAAGCGTAATCCCAATAGAGGTGTGTGGTTAGAAGGTCATACAGATGATCGTGGATCACATGAGTATAATATGGGTTTAGCAGAACGTCGTGCAAATAGTGTGAAAGCACTTCTATTGCAGTCGGGTGCAAATCCTAATCAGATTAAAGTCCGTAGTTATGGAAAAGAGATGCCGGCAGTTTCAGGATATGATGAACGTGCATGGGCGCAAAATAGACGAGTAGAGATTATCTACTAGTCCATCTTAAAAAATTATATTTTGATGATTTATTAGAATGTAGTAATAGGCACTTATATCTTCGGCATATAGGTGCTTTTCTCTTTTTAGATAGGAAAAATGTTTTGATTAAACAGGATAATTTACAGTTATATAAAAGAATACTCTCATATTCTTTTAAATATCCTTTGATTGTAGTTGCGGCTTTGCTGTGCGTTGTACTTGGTGGGTTTGCAGAAGCGGGACTTTTTTGGTTATTAAAGCCTATTTTAGATGAAGGGTTCGTACAGAAAAATTCTACTTTTATCAAAGTTATGCCGTGGCTTGTTGTGGGTGCGTTTATTGCTACGAGTATTTTAAGTTTTGCGGGTAGCTTTGGGATGCAATGGGTTTCTCAGCGTGTTATTACGACTTTGAGATTACAGATGTATAGTAAAATGTTGCATTTACCACAATCAGAATATGATAAACATTCGACTGGATATTTTATGTCGAAACTGACGTTTGATATTGCACAGTTAATGGCGATTAGTTCAATGACATTGGTTTCTATCATTAAAGATAGTGCCATGATTATTGGATTAGTTGTTGTCATGTTTTTGAGTAGTTGGCAGATTACTCTACTTGTTTTTTTAATGACGCCTGTGCTTTATATTGTGTTGAGATATGTTTCAAAACGATTACGAGGTATTGCTCGTAGAATGCAAGGACATATGGGAGAGTTTAACCATATTCTTGAAGAAGGACTTCGCGGACAAAAAGAAGTAAAGCTGTTTAATGCTTATGATCGTATGGATAGTCGTTTTGCAACCGTTAATAAACATTTGCGCCACCTGAATATGAAAAGCTTAGTGGCGAGTCAGATTGCGAGTCCGATTTCTCAAGTATTTTTGGTGTTTTTTATCGCGATTGTTATCTGGTATGCCTCAAATCAAGCGTCGAGTGATGAAATTACGATTGGTAGTTTCTTATCTCTATTAGCGGCAATGGTAGGGATGCTGACACCGATTAAGCGTTTAGTCAGTGTTAATGAGGCGCTACAACGAGGAGCTGCCGGTGCAGAGGGAGTGTTTGGGATTTTAGATTCCAATAGTGAACCCGATAATGGAATTGTAAAGCTAGAGAAGATTGCCGGTAAAATTGAATTTCAAGATGTGAAATTTAAATATGAAAGTGGCAGTGATTTAGCGCTGAAAGGTCTTTCTTTAGACATTCAACCGAAAGAAACAGTGGCTCTTGTGGGGGCTTCAGGAAGTGGGAAAAGTACTTTCGCAAATTTGCTATCACGCTTTTATATTCCAACGGAAGGAAAAATTCTTTTAGATGGTATTGATATCAATGATATCTCTCTAGAAAATTATCGTTCATTTATGGGCTATGTCGGACAGCATGTTATTTTATTTGCCGATACAATCGCCAATAATATTAGCTTTGGAAATGATCAGTTTACGAGAGAAGAGATAGAACGAGCGGCACAATATGCCAATGCTGATGAATTTATCAGAGCATTGCCGGAAGGATACGATACATTAATTGGTGAAAATGGTGCGAAACTTTCAGGTGGACAAAGACAAAGAATTGCAATTGCAAGAGCCTTACTGAAAAACTCTCCAATTCTTATTTTTGATGAAGCCACAAGTAGTTTAGATAATGAGAGTGAATATGCTATTCAAAAAGCTTTGAAAACTTTGAGCGAGGATAAAACAACAATTATTATTGCTCATAGGTTATCGACGATTGAGCATGCCGATAAAATAGTCGTATTTAATCAAGGGGAAATAGTAGAGATAGGGAATCATCAGAGTTTGTTAGAGCAAAAAGGGTATTATGCGAAGTTATATAAGATCGATAAAGAAGAAATATAATTTAGGGATTATTTAAATAACATACGATTAAATTTTCAGATTGTATTAAAAATCCCACAGCATTCTAATTTTGATGCAAATATGTATCAATTCTAATAAAAATGAGATATGATTAACGAGTTAGTTTGTATTATTTGAAGGTAACTTGTTACAACTGTCTGTAATACATTTATTTTAATTAGTGATTAAGTGGAGACTTATATGAAAAAGCAATTAATTATTGCTGCATTAGCAGGTCTATTCGCGACTTCTACAGCTGTAGCAGCTACAGATTCGTTAGTTGATAGACAAGGTGAATTTGTAAGAGATCGTCAGGGTGACTGTGTATTAGTGAAAGACGGTGTTCCAGGATGTGGAATTGTGTACCAAGACGTAACTTTCTCAGCAGACACGTTCTTTGATTTTGATAAAGCAACTCTTCGTCCACAAGGCCGTGAGTTACTTAACAAAGTAGCCGCTGAACTTGTTAAAAATGCATCTGACATCAGATCAATTGCATTAGTTGGTCATACAGACTCAACTGGTAATGCTCAATACAACCAAGGTCTTTCTGAGCGTCGCGCAAATGCAGTACGTAATTACTTAATTGAAAAAGGTGTAAACCCTTCAGTAATTACAGCAAAAGGCGAAGGCATCAGCTATACATTTGACAACGCAACAGCTGATGGCCGTGCGAAAAACCGTCGTGTAGATGTGAAAATCGCAGCAGTAAGAGAAATTCAAGTTAACTAATTAGATTTATCTAATTAGCATTAACGAAAAAAGCACTCTGTAAAGAGTGCTTTTTTTATGTTTGATTTTGGAGCCTATGAAAAATAGGCATAAAAAAGGATGCGTCCCGTAGTAGTCGGTTGCAATTCACCAAGACTCTTGAACGCGTACGTTCAAGTGGATACCTTGTAAACTTTTTTAGGCTTCTGAACTAAATCAGCTTGCACACCAAAATTTAATGTCGGCGATCCAAAGTATTAAAATTAGGATCAAGAGGTGTATGATGAAAAAAACGCTCGTACATAACAGAAACGCATCAAATATAGTGTCACATAGTTGCTAGTTTTTTTCAAATTAGGATTGCGCAATAAGTAAGCCAAATATCTGTTTCGCATTGGATTCATGCAATTTTTCCACAGCTTTTTCAAAAGATCTACCTGTCGTAATGACATCATCAATTAATAGAATATTTTCTATAGGTAATTGAGAATCTTGATAATAAGGATTGAGCCGGAAACTATTATGATGATTATCTAGGCGTTCTTGACGAGATAGCTCGACTTGTGGAATAGAGAATGCAGATTTTAAAAGGTAATGTTCAGCAAAAGAAAGTTTGCTCAATTTTGCTAATTCTCGAGCGATGAGGCTGACGGGATTATATCCTCGTTTTGCCATACGAAGTCTACCACTTGGCATAGGAATAATAGTGGTATTACTAGGAAGCATCAGAATAAATTCATGATGCTTTTCCCAAATGATTTCAGCGATGATTTTAGCGATATAGGGTTTTAGAGAAAATTTGAGTTGCTGAATAAGAGATCTAATTCCGGCATCATATCGAAAAGAGATAGAGGTACTCTCTAGTTTTGGAAATATTTTTTTGCAAAAATGACACAAGAAAACACCAAAAGTATCGCAAAAGATACATTTTTTATCAGGTAGTTTTATGGTCGTGTAACATGGATCACAGATAGATTGATGCTGATGATGTATCGTTTTTGTTTGACAGATGGTGCAGAAGGGGGGAAGTAAATAGAATTCAATACTCATAGAAACGATGTTTGTGAATATAATCAAAGAACCAATGATGATATTAAAGTGTAGTAGGTTCTTTGATTATTGCGCACTAAGGATTTTGTGTTTGTAATGAGTATTGAATTTAAGCCCTAGTGGAATTGGTTTAAGAAAGTTCAATTGTAAAATAAAGGCGGAGGTATTGCTGGGCGAATATTTGTAGTTGTTATCTATTTTAGAATTTTAAACAGAAGTGATTATAAGTATCTCTGTTGATGGGGATTAAATGGTGATCTCCACGGAGATGGGATCATGGTCCGAAAAACGATACGGATATTTGAGATTCGTATTAAGATGATGTGCTTGGGGATTTTGAAATGAGATGTTGTCCGGCAATAAGATAAAATCGAGCACAATTGGGCAATTACGATGTTTGGTTGTATAGAGTTTATGAGGGTAATTCTTCCAAATAGAATGAAATAACTCATTGGTGATAATTTTGAGCGTATCGCTATTGGGCGTATCGTTAAAATCTCCAAGGATCACAAGTTGTTCTTGCGCCGAATGTTGCCCGCAGAAATCTTGAATGACTTGAGCTTGTAAGTTTCTCTGTTTTTTTGCGAGCTTTTTATCTCTATTTGTTTGAGAATTTTGTGATTTTAGATGGCAATTAATAAACGTGATTTTTTGATTTTCTTTTTCAATGGTAATCACTAAAGGATAACGAGAAGCTTTGAGGTCTTGGGTTGAATCGCCGATAAATGCCGGATGACCGATCCCGATTTCTTTCGTATCGATCAGTATTAAATCTGCTTTTAAGAGAAATCCCGAGCGAATATTCACATCCCGAGCGCCGCCGGTAGAGTTTTGAAGCGGGGCAACATCCACATAATGATAATGAATCCCAGTTTTAATCGCTATCTGCTCTGTAAGCGTTGTAGCGATATATGCAATCGCTCGCTGATGTTCATCGATGATTCCTGAGCCAATTTCTTGTAGCGCAATAATATCGGGAAATTGTAGTTCATTTTCTAAGGCTAAAATAAAGTTATCAATTTTATGCGCTGGGGAATGTTCATTGAGGTTTTGGAGATTGCAGGAAGCAACCTTAAGGGAAACTTGGGTCACAAATAATAGGTCTCTATAGATTTAAGTAATGCGATTTTTTCGGCATTATTTTCGGTGTTTGCGTTATTGAGCAAATCGAGGAATTTTTGTTGATACTTATTTTTGAAATATTCTCGTTTCATGATGAGATAACGATTCCAATCTTCCGCTTCATCGGGGAAGAGCGTTTCAGAAAAGTTGCGAGCTCGATAGATAAAGAGAAGCGGAAGTGCTCTTTGATCATGAAAATTGAAATCATATTGCAATAATTCATTGCCGGACATTTTAGGAATCAGATCCATCTGTTGGCGATCTTGTCTTTCAAAGAAACCATGATAGAGCAGGGCTTCAACAGGTTCACTGTGCGCATTGCTGTCATAATTTCTCGGCGTTTGGTAGATCTCGAATAGTTTGGGTAACAGTGTTTCTCGATGCGCCATGATTGTTTTAAAATTTTGGGCGCAATGCTCGGCATCAATCGGAGATTCTTGTAATGTTGGCAGAAGCTTTGTGGTTGCTAAAATCGGGCACTTATTGATATGTACGGTTTTAATGGGAATTCGTGCTTCTCCCTCCGGCAACTCTTCTGTTTTGAGATACATTTTTTCACGAATTGCCGTGGCATCATGCGCTAATAATCCTGAGATATCGCCCATTAAGTCAATGGCTACGAGTTCGTTTTTATTTTGCGGACTGAAAAAGAGCGGCATAATCATCGAAAGATTTTTTCGGGCATAACCAAACATGCCGGAAACATGGAGTAACGGCGTACATTCGTTCAGATCAATGAGAGCGTTAAGATCACGGGCCCTACGATTTTTGAAATAGTAATCAAAAAGCTTCGGCTGTTTTGCTTGAATGAGTTTTGCCATACCAATAGTTGCATAAACATCGCTAAGAGCATCATGAGCTTTTTCATGGTTAAGAGTATTGGCCTTGGAAAGATTTTCGAGCTTTAGAGAAACTTTCCCCTCATCATCTTGTGGCCACTGAATCCCTTCAGGGCGAAAAGCGTAAGTTGCTCGTACAACATCTAGTAGATCCCAGCGAGAATTGCCATTTTGCCAACTATATGCGTAAGGATCGATAAAGTTGCGATAGAAGAGATAACGAATCATCTCGTCATCAAAACGAATATTGTTGTAGCCAATAATGCAGGTATTCGGTTCAGAAAATTGTTGATGAATGAGTTTTGCAAACTCTGCTTCAGAAACGCCTTTTTCATCAGCTTCTTCTAAGGTAATGCCGGTAATGAGAACCGCTTCAGGATCAGGAATATAGTCCTTAGGAGGTTTACAATAAATATTGATGGGTTCGCCAATAATATTGAAGTTCTCATCAGTGCGAATGCCGGCAAACTGTGCGATTCGATCTTCTTTCGGATTGAGCCCAAATGTTTCAAGATCGTAGAAAAAGAAAGTTGAATGCATAGTTGCTTCCTTAACAATAGAAGAATGAAAATAGAGGAATGAACCACAGGAACGTTTCCGAATTATAGGGAGAAATTTTCTCCTAAATAGACTCGGCGAACATCCTCATGATTGAGCAGATACTCGGTATTTCCCTCGGCAATTACAGTGCCGGCACTTAAAATATAAGAGCGTTCACAGATCGATAGCGTTTCACGGATATTATGATCCGTAATTAAAATACCGATATTTCTTTCCGCAAGCCCTGTAATAATCGATTGAATATCCGAAACTGAGAGCGGATCAACGCCGGCAAATGGTTCATCTAAGAGTAAAAATTTAGGATTGAGCGCTAAGCTTCTTGCGATCTCCACTCGGCGTCTTTCTCCGCCTGACAGTGAAATTCCTAAAGAATTGGCAATATGTGTGATTTTAAAGTCTTCCAACAGCTGATCTGCAAGCGCATTTTGTTCTTTTGGCGTTAAATCCGTTCGAGTTTGGCAGATCGCGAGAATATTATCTCGGCTACTCATTTTTCGAAAGATGGACGCTTCTTGTGGAAGATAACCAATACCTAACTTTGCACGTTCATGCATCGGGCTTTTGGTAATATCTTGATTATCGAGAAATACCTCGCCTTCATCCGGCGTGACTAATCCCACGGTCATGTAGAAACTTGTGGTTTTACCAGCACCATTTGGCCCTAGTAATCCGACAATTTCTCCTTGATTAATATGGAAAGATGCACCATTAACGACCGTGCGATTCTTAAAACGTTTAATAAGATTTTGAGCAGTTAAGCGCATATTTAGATCTAAGATTATATTTCCTGAGAGGAATATTAATCTCTTCCCTCCATTTGAATCGTAAAGTGAACGCGATCATCAGGACTTCTCTCGGCATTGATTTTGCGAGTTTCTAAGTCGTAGGTAATGATATTTGCCGATACGGTATCTCTATTTTGTTCAATTTTGGCATTCGTTTTTAATTCTAACATCTGCTTTTTCGGATAGAAGCTAAGAGAGCCTCCTTCCCCAAAAATCCAAGCTTCATTCACTTGAGGTAAATCTTTTATTTTTACCGGATTGCCGGTCGCAATAATATATTCAAGCTCTCCATCTTTGAGTTGGAAGATTGCTTCATCCGCTGTTATTTTCAAGTTGCCTTGTGTTAAAACAACATTGCCACGATAAATACCGGTCGGTGTTCCGCCACTAAATTCTGACCAATCCGCATTAATATCTAGCGGTAACTTCCGATCTTCCGGCGTTGCCAATGCAGGGTTGAAATAGCTGATGGCTAAGAGTGCCGGTAATGTTATCAAAAGGGTTTTGAATCGGTTAGTCATTGGAGCTATCCTCATGTGGCTTAAGCGTTGAGTGAACATCTTGTAGGATTGTGAATTGTTCTTTATCAGGAAACCCTTCAGCACCAATTCCAGAGATCACACGAGAAGGCATCTCGATTTTAACAAAAATATCGGAAGAGATTCTCTCTCCTCGATCATGAATAAAGAGTTCTTCAGTTGAGAGAATGATATCATTTTCCGAATTTTGCTGATCTGTCTTGTATAACTTCACTTGATCTATCAGTGTGATAAGTGTTTTATCTTGAGAGATTGTGGCGGATAAACTTTCAGCTTGCCAATCGAGAGGCAAATGTTCTGCTTCTGATTCCGTAAATTGGTAACGATACAAGATCGGGTTCGTGAGCTCACTGCCTTTTTCATTGGTGTAATGAATGAGATGATCGCCTTTTAAAAAATACTCTAAAGTACCTTGATCGTTATAACGATAAATTTCATATTGACTGAGCTCTAATTGCGGGTCTTGAGATTCAAAATATTCAGGCTCTCGGCTATCTCGATAAATAATCCAAGAAAAATAAACGAGTACTCCTGCAATAAAGAGGAGTAAAAAGCGCTTAAAGATCTCGGATATCGTCATTTTCTTTTAAAATCTCTCGTTATTTTTTAGTAATGGTACGGATATTAAGGTCTTTATCCGCCATTAAGAGCACATCCGCACCACGATCCGCGAACAAACCATTGGTAACAACGCCGGTAATTTGGTTAATAGATGCCTCTAATTGGATTGGGCTTGTGATTTTAAGACCTTCTACATCCACAATAAGATTATGGTTATCTGTAACGAAGTTTTCGCGAATCTTCGCTTTAGCACCCATTTGTTCCATTTTACGAATAACAAATTGTGCCGACATTGGAATCACTTCAATAGGAAGTGGGAAAGCACCTAAAGTATCCACAAGTTTTGACTCATCGGCGATGCAAACAAATTGATCTGCATGCGCTGCAACAATTTTTTCGCGGGTCAATGCACCGCCGCCACCTTTTACCATTGCGAGATGATGATTAATTTCATCTGCGCCATCGATATAGGTATCGATCGTTGTAATGTCGGCAAGATCGACAACAGGAATGCCGAGCGCTTCTACCTGCTTTGAAGTGCGTTCAGAACTTGAAGCAATACCTTTGATTTTAAAAGGTAGTGTTGGGAGAAGAGCGATAAGGCAATCCACCGTTGAACCTGTTCCAAGACCTAAGATTTTATCTTCAGGGATATATTTTAAAGCAGCTTTCGCAACGGCTTCTTTTTGTTGTTGTGCATTCATATTCAATTACAATTTTTAAGCTAAAAAGAAAAAAGGGAAATACGCCTAAATATCCGGATTTAATCATTTATCTGGCGTATAGATTAATGTATAGTAATAAACGATAATTATACTCGTAAAATTGATAAAGGAAACATTCAATGACAGTCTCAAAAGATAAAGTAGTTGGCGTAATCTATACCTTAACAGATGATGCCGGCAATGTAGTTGACTCAAACGAAGGGCAGGAAGCTTTAGAGTTTATCCAAGGTCACGGTATGATGATTCCTGGATTTGAAAAAGCACTTGAAGGCGCAACTGAAGGCCAAAAGCTCGCATTTAGCGTATCTCCTGAAGAAGGATATGGCGAATCAAACGAAGATTTCGTGATTGAAGTTCCACGTACAGCATTCCCAGAAGATGAAGAAGTTCAAGTGGGTTGGCAAGTAACTGGCACAACGCCAGATGGTCAAATGCAAGCATTCAGAGTACTTGAAGTATCTGATGAAACGATTAAATTAGATGCAAACCATCCTTTAGCAGGTCAAAACTTGAATTTTGAAGTAGAAGTTGTGTCTTTACGTGATGCAACAGAACAAGAAGTTTCTCATGGCCACGTCCATGCTGATGGTCACGATCATTAATTGATCCATGAATATTTAGTGGTTTATGACACAGAATAATATATTTCAAATAAAGGGAGAACTGTCAGCGATGATGGTTCTTTATCTTAAGAGTATTGACTTAAAGGCTTTGGAAGAAGACTTAGCGGTGCAAATAGATAAGACTCCCCAATTTTTTAAAGGTGTTCCTTTTATCGTTGATTTATCAGCTATTCCTGAAGGGAACAACGTTGATCTGAATTGGTTGAAAAATTTATTGCTAGCGAAAGATTTAGTGCCTGTTGGTATACGTAATGCGAATAAAGATTTAGAAGCAAAAGCGCAATCTGCTGGCTGGGCGATTTTAGCGGAATCTAATGGGAAATCTAAAGGACTCTTAGAAAAAAAAGCTAAAGATGTAGAACCGGTAATTGAAGCGCCAAAGCCTGAAACGATCACGGTCGTTGAAGAAGTTGAAGTCGCTATCGAAACAACGGTTCATGGGCAGCAAATTAGATCAGGGCAGCAATTATCAGTTGTCAGTGGTGATTTAATCGTTGTCAACTCTGTGAATGAAGGTGCTGAATTACTTGTAGATGGCAATATTCATATTTATGGAGCACTTCGTGGCCGAGCATTAGCCGGTATCCATGGGAATCGTTCTGTCAGAATATTTTGTCAATCATTAGAGGCTGAATTGGTGTCTATCGCTGGTTTTTATAAAATGGTAGATGCTCTTCCAGAATCTCTTTTAGGGAAGGCAGTTCAGATTTATCTTGAAGGTGATGAGCTTAAAATAGAAGCTTTGATGAAGTAAGCAGCATCAGTGAATTTGTAGATGTAAGATAGAATTGTGATAGAGAATATAACTATCTATTATTTATAGTAAGATTATAGTATTCTCTATGAAATGTATTTGTTTTAGAAGATTTGTTTTTATTTTTAATAATGCAAATAACAGATATTCAGTCATTTGGGTTATTTTTTGTTTCAGTAAGTAACAGATCTAGAATTTTATTTGGGGGCGACGAGTGGCAAGAATCGTAGTTGTAACATCTGGTAAAGGTGGCGTAGGAAAAACAACGACTAGTGCGAGCATAGCAGCAGGGCTCGCAAAAAATGGTCATAAAACAGCAGTAATTGACTTTGATGTGGGTCTTCGTAATCTTGACCTGATTATGGGTTGTGAGCGCCGTGTTGTTTATGATTTTGTAAACGTTGTGAACGACGAAGCCACATTAGCGCAAACACTTATTAAAGATCGTCGTCTTGAAAATCTTTACATCCTTCCCGCATCACAAACGCGTGATAAAGATGCGCTGACAAAAGAAGGCGTCGAGAAAGTGATGAAAGAACTCGATAAAATGGGGTTTGAATTCATTATTTGTGATTCTCCTGCAGGGATTGAAAAGGGCGCTCAATTAGCAATGTATTTTGCAGACGATGCCATTATTACAACGAACCCTGAAGTATCATCTGTGCGAGATTCAGATAGAATTTTAGGAATTCTTTCAAGTAAAACGAAAAAAGCAGAAGAAGGTAAAGAGGTTAATCAACATTTAGTGATTAACCGTTATAACCCTAATCGCGCAGAGAGTGGAGATATGCTTTCTGTAACGGATATTTTAGATATCTTAGGAATTCCATTAGTAGGAGTTGTACCAGAATCTGCAACGGTATTGCAATGCTCTAACTCAGGGGAGCCAGTGATTATGAATGAAGAATCAGATGCTGGGCAAGCTTTCAACGATATTGTAGAACGTTTTTTAGGAAAAGATCTTCCACATCGTTTTATTGAAGCGCCTAAGAAAGGATTCTTTGGACGTATATTTGGAGGCTAGAGATGTTTAAATTGTTATTTGGTAGACGTGAGAAATCAAATACTGCATCGATTGCAAAAGAACGTTTACAGATTATAGTGGCTCATGAACGTGTCAAAAATATGGATGGAAATCCAGATTTTATGCAGGATCTACAAAAAGATATATTGGAAGTTGTTAGAAAGTATCTGCCAGTTGATTCTGAACAAATTAATATTGCAATGGACCGAGAGGGAGATTGTGATGTGTTAGAGTTAAATATTGTGTTATCTGAAGATGAGCCTGTCAAAAAATCTTAAAAAGATAACAATCTATTTTTAAGATATAAAAATAGTGAAATATAGAGAATAGCCGTACTAATACGGCTTTTTTTATGTTAAAACTTGCAATTTTTTTTTCGATCTAATATAACAAAATAGTGTGAAGAGTACTTATGCGTCTAGATAAGTGGTTATGGGCAGCTCGATTTTTTAAAACACGTCGTTTGGCAACAGATGAAGTGAATAAAGGACGAGTAAAAGTAAATGGAATTGAAGCAAAGCCGGCTAGAAATCTCAATATTGGTGATGTAGTGACTATTCGTAAGTCGCAGATCATTTATGAGGTTGAAGTATGCTTATTCATCGAGCAGAGAGGTCCTGCATCTGTTGCGACTACCATGTATCAAGAAACCCAGGAGAGCATTCAACAACGTGAGCGTGAAAGCGAACTGAGACGATTATCTCCTCAGCCCCACTCTGAAACAGTGACAAGTCGGGATAAGAAACGTTTAAGAGACGTAAAACAAGGGAAAATTTTTTAATTAGTTAGTATAAGTGGAGAAAAAAAATGGGTTATCGGTTAGAAGTCGATTTGTTAGGGGAATTATCAGTGCCAAGTGAAGCGTACTACGGTATTCACACCCAAAGAGCAATCAATAACTTCACCATTTCAACCCAGAAGAATCGAGATAATCCACAATTTATTTATGGTTTAGCTGCAGTAAAAAAAGCCGCTGTAATGGCAAATATGGATTTGGGCGTTATTCAGCCGGAAGTAGGTAATGCGATCATTAAAGCATGTGATCAACTACTTCAGGATGATGCTTATTATATTCATTTCCCTGTGGATGCATTTCAAGGGGGAGCAGGAACTTCACTCAATATGAATATGAATGAAGTGATCGCAAACTTAGCACTCGAGGGGTTAGGTTATGACAAAGGACGCTATGATGTCATTAATCCTAATGATCATGTGAATGAATCCCAATCCACAAATGATGCATATCCAACAGGAATGCGAGTAGCTTTTTATAAGGTGTCTGAGGCATTAATTGATTCTGCCGATTATCTGTACAAGGGATTGAAAGAGAAAGAGAAAGAGTTTGCAGATGTCTTGAAAATGGGACGAACCCAATTGCAAGATGCTGTGCCAATGACGCTTGGTATGGAATTTGGTGCATTTGCATTTCAAATCAAAACCGGCATTGATTATTTGAAGTTAGCACGTACAACACTTCTGTCAATTAATTTGGGTGGTACAGCAATCGGTACTGGTATTAATACTCCTAAAGGTTATGCTGAACTATCTGCAAAATATCTTTCAGAAATTACAGGCGTTGAATTTAAACCTTCAGAAGATCTTATGGCATCGACTTCAGATTTGGCAGATTTCGTCTATTTCCATAGCGCTTTAAAAGGCTTTGCAGTAAAGTTGGCAAAAATCTCGAATGATTTAAGATTGCTCTCATCAGGACCTCGTACGGGCTTGAAAGAGATTAATTTGCCAGAATTGCAGGCGGGAAGCTCTATTATGCCGGCAAAAATCAATCCTGTATTGCCTGAGGCAGTGAATAATGCATGCTTTAAGGTATTTGGAAATGATACGACTGTATTAATGGCGGCAGAGGCGGGGCAATTGCAATTAAATGCGATGGAGCCAGTGATTGCACAATCGACTTTTGAATCGATGCATCTTTTGAAAAATGCATGTAGATCATTACAGGATCGTTGTATTTCAGGTATCACGGCAAATGAATCTTATTGCTTAAACTACATCTTAAATTCTATCGGTATTATTACTTATTTGAATCCAATTATTGGTCACGGAGAAGGGGATATCGTCGGTCGAATTTGTGCGAAAACAGGTAAGAGCGTACGCGATGTAATCTTGGAGCGTGGCTTAATGGAAGCAGATAAGTTTGATGCAATGTTTTCTATTGAAAATCTTAGAAAGACCTTAGGATTGCAGTAATATGTAAAGGTGTTTATAAGACTTCATGAAAAATATAGTAGGACATTATTCATGATAGAACGATCATCGCCTCTGGTTACAGAGGCGAATTTGTTTTTAGAACATTATGCTCTTCAATATCGAGAACATAGTGTTCGAGTAAAAAAAATAGCGCTTGATCAGTTGATTCAGTACGCAATGGCTGAAGGAATTACTGATTGGCAAAAATGTGATGAGCGATTTTTGCGGCATTATATGATTTCACGAGTGAAAAAACCGATGGTAGGTAGCCGTAAATTATCTACATCTAGTGTTGAAACTCAATTAGCTTCTATTCGTATCTTCTTTCAGTATCTTCAGGAAAAAAAGATTCTTCCTTGTAATTATGCGCGATTAGTATTGCCTCCGAAGAAAGAGAGGCGTTTGCCAAAAATGGTGGAAGCAGATCTTCTCAATAATATTTTAAATCAACCTGTAGAAAATGATTTAGAAGTGCGAGATTTAGCAATTTTAGAGCTACTTTATTCAAGTGGATTGCGGCTCGCTGAGTTAGCTAGCTTGGAACTTTCGGATATCAATTTTGCTGAAGAATTAGTGAGAATTGAGGATGGTAAAGGCGGTAAAGATCGCATAGTTCCTATTGGCTTGAAATCTATTGAATCATTACAGAAATGGTTGGAAGTTCGTCAAATATGGCTATCCCAAGGAGGATCTTACGATTGTAATGCTCTTTTTATTTCAAAGAGAGGGGAAAGATTATCAGATCGCCAAATTAGTCGAAGAGTCAAATCTTTTGCTGAGAAACGGGGATTGAATATTAATTTACATCCACATTTATTACGGCATTCTATGGCGACTCATGTATTGGAATCCAGTCAAGATATTCGATTAGTACAAGAATTATTAGGGCATGCCGATATCTCTACCACGCAAGTTTATACGCATCTCAATTTTAATCATTTGGCGAAAGTTTTTGATGCGGCGCATCCTCGGGCGAAGCGAAAGAAGAAAATAGAGGATCGCCTAGATTCAGATGAGAAAGATTAGAAAGCAAAATAGATCGAAAAAATTTTATTATAAACATCCGCTATAAGAAATTGTTGAATTGAAGCATTGAGTGATTACGGTAAGAAAAAAGCCTTTTGAAGTGATTCAAAAGGCTTTGGTTGTTATTTCATTCAGCTAAAACGCTATTAATTCATCAAGGAATTAAAGAGTTTCACCACCTACTGGGCGGTTGCATGGGCATAATTCGTCAGTTTGAAGCGCATCAAGGATACGTAAAACTTCAGGAACGTTACGACCAACGCTATCTGGGTTAACAGATACATGTTGGATTACGTTGTGTGGGTCAACGATGAATGTTGCACGTAAGCAAACACCAGAGTTAACGTCGCGAACGCCAAGCATGTCTACTAACTCACCTGCTGGGTCAGCAAAAGAGTAGTGACCTAATTTATCCAAATCTGGATGGTCGCGTCTCCAAGCTAATTTACAGAATTCGTTGTCTGTAGAACCGCCCATAAGAACAGCATCACGATCTTCAAATTCTTGTGCAATTTTGTCAAACTCAACGATTTCAGTTGGGCAAACAAATGTGAAATCTTTTGGGTAGAAATAGATGATTTTCCATTTACCTTCGAAAGATTTTTCTGTGATTGTTTCAAATGCAGAAACACCGTTTTCTTCAGGAAGATTGAAGCCAGGTTTTGCAGCTACTACTTCAAATGCTTCTAAAGTATCGCCAACAGTCTTTGGAATGCGGTAAGTAAAGTCTGTATCAAATGTCATTATAAACTCCTTAGTTTACAAAGTGATTCGGAAATTATTTGAGAGGGAAGCGTTTTCTTTTTCCCTCTCGACAAGATCTATAATAGGAGCTTTGATTTGATAATTCAATGAAAAGACTTATTGAATTATTGAAAGGCTCTTATAGATATTCTTAATCAGAAAAATCTACTTAATTGCTATTATTTATAGAAGATTTGTCATTGTTGATAGCTTCTGAGCTTTCCTCTAAAGATGCTTGAGTTTCTATTTCTGGAGTTGAGGTCTGAATTTTTTCTTCCTTAGTATCCTTTGTAGTTGCTTCGTCATTAGCGGTTTCAATTACAGATTCCTTCGCTTGGATAGGAGCTTTTTCTGCTACCGCTTCCACGTTTTGCAGATTATCTTGTTTCTCAACTTTTGCAGTAATGACGGAATCCGAATTATCTATAACCTTTGGTGCTTCAGTAGTTACTTTCTCTTCGGTATTTTGAGGAGATTGTTTTTCTACAGGAGTTTCTACAGTGATACTTTCAGTATCTGTAGCTACTTTAGTGCTTTCAACCGCTTTTGGGCTTTCGATAGTGTTGTTAGATGTTTCTTCCGTTTTAACATTAGTGGCTTTTTCAGAAATTGCAGTATCCGTTGTAACCATATCCTTCTTTGTTACTTCCTTAGTTGCTGCAGTTGGCATTGATTCCGCATCAGTAGTTGCTGTATCAGTTTTATCTTTTATGACTACAGTTTCTTGTATTTTTCTCGAGGCAGGGCGAGCCGTCTCATTTTTTTGAGCTTGATCTGCTTGTTCTGAACTTTGTTCAAGATTAGTATTGGAAATCTCAACATCCTGAGGTGTTGTTTCAATCAATGTTTCTTTTGCAACTCTAGGACGACCTTTACGTACGGCCCTTTCACGAACTTCATCCCCTACTTTTACTTCAATAATCTCTTCGCCTTTATCGTTAGTAACTATCGGCGCTTCAACTTTGCGGTTATTACGACGATTATTGCGTTGACGTGGCGCTCTCTCTTCTTGCTCCGTAACTTCAGGTTTATGATCCTCAGGCGCTTTTACTTGAGGTTCTTGAGGCTTACGAGCTTGGCGAGATCTATCACGACGATCTTGAGTTTCTTGATCCGCTGGTGCATTTTTCTGTTGCTGAGCTTGTTCATGATGCTGTTTTTGAGTATTGCGAACTTCCCGTTCTTGAGGATTGTTTCTCTCTTTAGTATGAACGTCTTTTTGTTGACTCTCCGCAGTATTGTTCTCTTGACGTTGATTGCGACGCTGATTTTGCTGAGGGCGTTCATCGCGGTTTTGATTATTATTACGACGGTTATTTTGACGTTGATTATTTGGAGTTTCTGCAGGAGCTTGTGTATTGGCCGGCTGGTTGAATCCAACACCATTATCCACTTCACGTTCTACTGTTTCCACAGTGTTACGACTAGGGTGGTTATGACGTTGGTTGCGCTGACGTTGGCTGTTGCGTTGTTGACGTTGTTGATTGCCATTTTTTTGGCGATTGTTTTGACGATTTTGATTTCTATTATTGCTGTTGTTTCTTTTTTGAGAATCCTTGTTTTCTGATTCTTCATTATTGAAAAGATTCTTCACAAAAGAGATTACAGAAGTGAAAAAGTTCGGTTTTGTTTCTGAAGCTACTTCTTTTTTAGCTTCCACTTTTGGTGGGGGTGCCATTGGTGAAATTCCTGAAACAACAGGCTTTTCCATCAATTTTTTATTTTGAATAACAGCCTGATTACGAATATCATCAATCGTGAGTTCTTCTTTAATGATGTGGTTTTCGCTATCTGAACCTGTTTCTTCATCATTCACGCGATAACGTGTAATTTTGAAGTGTGGAGTTTCGAAGTTAGAGTCTGGAATGACGATGACACGAACTTTTAAGCGGCTTTCGATATCTTCAACATCAGCACGCTTTTCATTCAGAAGGTAAACGGCAACGTTCACAGGAACTTGGATGACAAGCTCAGATGTGCGTTCTTTTAGGCATTCTTCTTCAATGATGCGTAAAATTCCAAGCGCTAGAGATTTCGTATCTCTGATGGTGCCTTGTCCTTCACATCTTGGGCAGACGATATGAGATGTTTCATCTAATGATGGGCGAAGACGTTGACGAGACATCTCTAAAAGACCAAAGCGGGAGATTTGTCCCACTTGAATACGTGCGCGATCCGGTGCTAAGGCATCATGAAGCGCAGATTCTACTTTGCGTTGGTTTTTGCTATCGAGCATATCGATAAAGTCGATCACAATTAATCCACCAAGGTCGCGAAGTTTTAATTGGCGCGCGATCTCTTCGGCAGCTTCAATATTCGTATTGAGAGCAGTATCTTCAATATCAGCGCCTTTTGTTGAACGACCTGAGTTAATATCAATCGATACTAGTGCTTCTGTATGGTCAAACACAAGTGCGCCGCCGGAAGGAAGACGAACATTGCGCTCATACGCTGTCTGAATTTGTGATTCTACTTGGAATCTTGTGAAGAGTGGAATTTGATCTTCGTAGAGTTTAATCTTATCGCCAATTTGCGGCATGATGTTGTTGATGAAAACTTCAGCTTCTTTAAAGACTGTTTCATCATCAATTAAAATTTCGCCAATATCACTACGATAATAATCACGAAGTGCGCGGATAATGATATTGCTCTCTTGGAAAATTAAGAGTGGTGCAGGGCGTTTTCCGGCATCTAAGATTGCTTCCCAAAGCATTACAAGATAATCCAGATCCCACTGTAGTTCTTCTGCAGTTCTGCCCATGCCAGCAGTACGAACAATAATACCCATATCTTCAGGAACGACTAAAGCTGCCATTGCATCACGAATTTCCGCACGGTTTTTACCAGAAATACGACGAGATACACCGCCTGCTCGTGGGTTATTTGGCATCAATACTAAATATCTACCCGCAAGAGAGATGAATGTAGTAAGTGCTGCGCCTTTGTTCCCGCGTTCTTCACGTTCAACTTGAACAATGAGTTCAAGACCTTCTTCCAATTGATCTTTGATCGCAATGGAGTGGTCTGTAGGATTTAGAAAATAATCTCTAGAAATTTCTTTGAAAGGTAAAAACCCGTGACGTTCTGAACCATAATCTACAAAGCAGGCTTCTAGGGATGGTTCTATGCGGGTAATTTTTCCTTTATAGATATTTGCTTTTTTCTGTTTTGTAGCGACATTTTCAATGTCTAAATCATATAAATGTTGTCCATCGACAAGCGCAACTCGCATTTCTTCTTGCTGAGTCGCATTAATTAACATCCGCTTCATTGTTTCTCCGATAGAGAAATAGAGATGATTAGTCAGGTTGTTTCATAGAATTTTTTATTAAATATTTCTTATCAAATATTGCTATTAAATACTTCTATCAAATACAAGGGCTTGAAGATCTCTATTGCTCAAAATTATTATTTATTATTTTAAATACAGACATAGCCCAAGAGACATAGGTCCGGTGGGCTAGATCAAGCTTACGTTTTAATTAAAAAATTATTAAATTACCATAGACGATCTAGTTGCCTGCCGATCGAGCAGTCTGTGCCGCTGTGATAATTTGACGATTTCGCTTAATGAGATCTTCGTTTTTTGTAAAGCTAATAGATTTATTTGCCATCTGTTCAGCAGCTGCATAATTCTTTTGATGTAAACGAATTTGCGCTAAGTCGTACCAGATACTCGCATTTCTAGGTTCTAAGCGTACGGCTCTTTCTAAAGAGCTTGCAGCTTTATCTAGGCGGTTTTCTTGTACGGCTTTACGAGCATCATCAAGTAGAACTTTCACAGCATTCCCGCCAGCTGCCGGAGCTGGAGTTGTTGGCGCTTGTGCTACAGGAGCAGTGGGTGCTTCTGTAGGATATCCTTGCGGTGCTGCATTAGCAGGCGTATTCGGCAATGTATTATTGGTATTTGGCCAAGTATCATTTGCTGAATTTGCAGGGAAAACAGGATTTCCACCATTTGGATTTTGCGGGGTTTGATTTCCTAAAAATCCAACCTCATTACTTTGAGGCGATTGAGGAGATGGCATATCTTGTAATGCGTATGCTGTTGCAGAACCATCCGTTGAGAAGGCTGGTTGAGGCTGGCCATCAACAGGACGTACACGAGCACCTTGCGGAGCCGTACTAGCACAGGCTGTTAAGACTAAAAGGCTTATTAAAAAAATGGTATTTTTTTTCACGAAAATATCCTTAAACAAATTCTGTTGCACAGCGATGATTCGCTATGCATAAATAGAAGCTCTAATTTATCACAGATTAATTCAGTAATACAGAGAGAGTTATTTCTCTATTTAATCAAAAATAAAAGTTGGAGATTCTGGTAAGTAGTAACACTCGCTAAAATAAGTAGGTTGATAACCTCTGATAAAAGGAAGTGATCGAATAACTGTATCTGCACATTTATGCTCTGGTGGTAATAACCCCGTAGAGAGATCTACAGATACATCAATAATATCGCTTGGCTTTTCTGTTGAAATACCCTCTAACGGAAGGTGTTTCATTGCATTAGCCCAAAGAGGAAGCGCGCCTCTTGTGCCTGTTAATCTGTTGATTGGCTTGTTGTCATCACGACCTACCCAAGTAACAGCTGTATAGTTTCCTGTAAAACCGGCAAACCAACTATCTCGATAATCATTAGTGGTTCCTGTTTTAGCAGCAACTCTGATATTGCCGATAGAATTACGAACAGCACCAGCAGTTCCTTGATTAACAACATCGATCATCGCTTGAGTGATCAGATAATTAGGACCAGGTTCTACTGCTTGAATCGGGTCTACTTCTGCTTGAGCTAATAATTGGCTATCACTATCTGTCACTTCTCTAATTGCTCTGAGCGGTGTGTAATATCCTGCGTTAGCAATCGTAGAGTAGATTTGAGCAACTTCAATGGGAGGAAGGTCTACTGATCCTAGTAAAGATGCCGGCACTGCGGGAAGATTATACTTGATCGGGTTCACTCCTAAACGATAGAGCGTATCAATAACATTTTCTAATCCAATGTCCATACCCACACGAATAACTGGAAGGTTATAAGATTTCGCTAGAGCGGTAATGAGTGGTACCCAACCATGGAGTCTTCTATCATAGTTGTTAGGCTCCCATTTTTTTCCACCAATGGGGAGGCTTACTTTTGTAGCATCATCTAAAGGTGTCGCGAGTGAATAACGGCTCGGTTCTTCTAACGCTCTTAGATAGACAAAAGGTTTCACTAATGAGCCGATCGGGCGATTTGTATTTAATGCTCGATTAAATCCTGCTTGACGAACATCTCTATCGCCGACAATGGCGGCAATTTCGCCGGTATTGTTTTTAGCAATCACGATAGCACCTTGCAGAACAGGTTCTTGCATGCCTCGATCTTTTTCAATTTGTGCAAGAGAATCTACGATCGATTTTTCAGCATAATCTTGGGCAATAGGATCGAGGGTTGTAAAGATGCGAAGGCCTCCTGAATTGAGTTGCTCAGGACTATATTGGGTTTTGAGTTGACGATGTACAAGCTCGATAAATGCCGGGAATTTTGTATTTGCCGGCGGTGGATTTTCAAGAATTTGCAGAGGCTCTGCTTTCACGATTTCAGCATCTATTTCATCCAATAAGTTTTGATCGACTAATACATCAATAATTAAATTGCGGCGCTGAATAGCAATCTCAGGGTTTTTACGAGGGTTATAACGACTCGGACTTGGAATAACTGCAACAAGTGTTGCAATCTCGCCGATAGAGAGTTCGTTTACAGGCTTACCAAAGAAGAATTCACTCGCTAAACCAAAACCATGAATAGCACGGTCCCCATCTTGTGAAAGATAGATCTCATTAATATAAGCTTCGAGAACCTCATCTTTATCAAAACGCCAGTCGAGTACGATGGAGTAGAACATCTCTTGAATTTTACGAGTAATGGTTTTATCAGGTGTTAAGAAGTAGTTCTTTGCAAGTTGCTGTGTCAACGTGGAACCACCTTGAACATTTCGGCCTGCTTTGAAGTTTGTGATGATTGCTCGTAAGATCCCTTTTGGGTTGATACCAAAATGCTGATAGTAAGCACGATCTTCCATTGCAAGAAGCGTATCAATCAGCATCGGTGGAATTTCTTCTCGTTTAAGAAGGATTCGATCTTCATTATGCGTGGGATAGATAGATGCAATCAGTAGAGGTTCAATACGAGCTAGAGAGATTTCTTCGTGAGTGGAGCGATCTGTGATTTTTGTGATCTCATTTTTATTGAACACAATCTCGATTGTTTGAGATTCCTCAGTGCCATCACTGTAAGTAAAAGGACGAGTATGAACTGTAATCGTATTATTGGCAGTATCAAAATGGTAGGTTCCAGGCTGATTTGCAGATGTTGTTGGGCGATAGATAATCCAATCAAGTTCTTGAATCATGTCAGCTGGCTTGAGCTTTTGACCAACAAATAGCTCTAAAGGTCTTGCATATACTCGTGCCGGCAATGCCCATTGACGATTGGTAAATTCAGGCGTGACTTCATGATCTGCTTTAATAAGAAAGTAGCCAAAAATAGGGAGTGAGATCAGTCCAACAATAATGATGATCGAGATGGTTAAGCGCATGAGATATGCGACCGCTCGATTGATTCTTTCACCCGTAGTGAGATGTTTCTTATTTTTTGTCATAGAAGTCTAGATGCAGTAGATCAAGGAGTGAAGAGTATAAGAAACACCATTTTAAATCAATGTTTTATATCTTCATCAAATGATGAAATAATTCAAATTTGTTAGCGAAAGTACGATTCTTTATCTATACTAGCGCATTATAGTAGATAGTTACTTCAATGAAAAATATAGTTTTCTTTAATTTCATTAGTAGCATTTTTAAAAAGATCGGTATAATCTATAAAATATTATGAGCCTATAACAATATATTGATCTAATTAGAGGTAATATTTAAAGCGATGGCTGAAGAAGGAAGTAGGAAAGGCGAGTCTTGGTTGCAACGACTAGGATTCGATAAACATAAAGATGCAAGCATCGAAGGTTTAATTCAAAATTGTGAAGAAGTCAAAGCACAAGGATTAATCAGCGATGATTCTGCGGAAATGATACGAGCAATTATCAATAGCTCTAATCTAATTGTGCGGGATATTATGATTCCTCGCGCTAAAATGACCACGATTTCAATCGATGATTCCCCTAAAGAGATTGTAGAGCGCATTATTGCTTCCGGGCATTCGCGTTTTCCAGTGCTTTCTGAAAATCATGAAGAGATTATGGGGATTTTAATTTCAAAAGATCTACTCCCTTATATTGGAGAGAAGGCTCTAGATATTAAACCGCTTATTCGCTCTGTGGAATATGTGCCAGAAGGGAAGTTTGTCACAGCGCTGATTAATGATTTTCGGAATAGACGCACTCATATGGCACTTGTAGTCGATGAGTTCGGTTCTGTATCAGGGCTGATTACGATTGAAGATCTTCTAGAGCAAATTGTTGGAGATATTGATGATGAGCATGATCGTGAAGAAGAGCCGAAAGAACTCATTAAGATTGTTGGCGAGAATGTGTATGAGATTAATGCGCTGATTCCGCTAGAAGAATTCAATACCTATTTTGAACGTGATTTTGCGGCAGAAGATGTTGAAACGCTCAGCGGTTTAATTATGAAAAATGCCGGAAGTTTACCAGCTGCAGATGATGTGGTGGAAATTGAAGATATGAGTTTTAAAGTGCTTCCATTTACCGGGAATTACTTGCATAGCGTAGAACTTTCTTTTAAAGGTGAGTAAATAATTAACAGATCGCGATATTAGTTTGACAGAATTAAAGTTATCACCTAATATAGCAATCCTTAATTCCTCGATAGCTCAGTTGGTAGTAGCACTTGACTGTTAATCAAGGGGTCCCTGGTTCGAGCCCAGGTCGAGGAGCCAAATTAAGAAGCCTGAATCTGAAAAGATTCGGGCTTTTTGTTTTCTAGGAGTTTTTTATATGAGATATGGAAAACTGGATGATAGAAGTAATGAGTATGATTTGTGAGGTTTTATGATGCATATAACAAATCGTTTTAAATGGATGCAGTTTGCCAAAATCTTTCTCATTGTAATGCTTGTGGGTATCAATATACCGGCATGGAGTGATCAGAGAGAGATTAAGGTTTTGAGGCAGACGCCATCGGCATTAGATCGTGCGATCAGTGATCATCTTTGCATGAGTTTTAAAGTGATGAATCCTTACTATCGTTGTCAGGAGGTATACCTGCCACAAGGATCGTTAACTCAAAAGGAATTGGCGGAGTATGATTTCATCATTACTTCTGAGCAGTTTTTTAATGAACAGCTACGCCGAAATTTCCAGCTAGTTCTTCCACTTTATCATCAGGCTTTTACAGTTGTGACAAGAGATGTGGATCAAAGTGAATTGACAGGAAGGGGGCATCAATTTGGAATGCTAGAAGCAAATGAGCAAAAGGATATGCTTACGAGTATTCTTAAAACACTCAATATCGAGCAAGATAGGCTTCAGGTAAATAGTTACAATGCGGAAGAGCTGATTGATCATTTTTGTGGATATGATGTGAATGTCGCTTTTGTGACCGGTGCGCATCCTAATATGTTGGTTCGGCAATTAAATACACTGTGTGGCGGTGTTCCAATTTCAATAGTGCAGAGTTTACCGAAGAATTTCTTTCAAAAGAATCGTTATTTCTATCAAATTACCATTCCAAAAGAATATTATTGGCGATTACCGGAAGATATTGAAACGCTGAGTTTTCGATATCTTTTGGCGGTAAATAATAGGATCACTACAGAGATGTTAGATGAGCTGATGGATAACTTCATGAAAGAGATGAAATATAATCCCGGCTTTGCCATTACAGAATCATCGATTTTGCTGAATTATGAGAATCTCCAAACGCCCCTGCATGATGTGGGGAATGAATTAATTGAAGATTTGCAGGAAACATTTGTGGAGTAATATTAAAGAATTGGAATAGGCGAAAGCCCATAATGGGCGATCACTATTCTCAATCTGCTTTAGCTTGTCGCTAAACTAAGGCAGATCAATTCATTCTGATATGAAAGTTTTGAGATTTAGCCTGCAAGAAATTGATTTACAGTTTCTAATACATCGCCGGCAACATTCTCTTTTTCGACATCAAATGTGAGAAGATTTTCTTCACGTCTCAGCCATGTTCTCTGTCTTTTGGCATATTGTCTTGTCGCAATAATCGCAAGCTCAACGGCTTCTTCTAGCGTTGTTTCATCATTGAGATAATTCCAGATTTGACGATAACCCACCGCGCGCATAGAAGGATAATCGAGATTCAGCTCAGGATATTGTTTACGAAGATTGAAAATTTCTTCCACTAATCCTTGCTTGATCATTTTTTGATAGCGATTCTCAATCTGTTGGTTGCGTTTTTTCTCATTATTATTGGCGAGTGCTATTTTGATGAAAGGGTAATCTAAGCCTGATTTTTTCGGAAGTGACCAGAAGTGCGTTAAAGTCTTGCCGGTTTCATGAAATACGCTTAAAGCACGAAGTACTCGCTGAGAATCGTTAGGATTGAGGCGAGCGCCACTTTCAGGATCGACTTTGAGAAGCTCGGCATGTAGTGCGCTTGCGCCTTCTTCATTTAAGCGGTGGGTCAGTGTTTCTAAAACTGCATCGCTCACAGCAGGAATCGGAGAAATCCCTTCAAGCAACGATTGGAAATAGAGAAAAGTTCCGCCGACTAATAAGGGCGTTTTGCCGGCATTAAAGCTCTCTTCAATGGCTGTTAATGCATCTCTTCTAAATTCCGCTGTTGAATAACGCTCTGTAGGATCGCAAATATCAATGAGTTTATGCGGATATTTTTCAAGGGTTTCGGCATCGGGTTTTGCCGTTCCTAAATCCATATGCCGATAAATCATCGCAGAATCGACGGAGATAATTTGTATAGGAAGTTGATCGGCAATCTTCATCGCCATCTCCGTTTTGCCGGTGGCAGTAGGTCCCATTAAACAAATCACTCTCTTATTCATGTAAAATCCTTTATGATAACGACATAAATTTTATTGAAGGATAGTATACCGTAATGAGCCGATATTGGACGAGCCTCGAAGATCTTTATTCTGAAAATTTGCTCGAAAGTAGCACTGAGATTGAAACCGTTGCCAAAGAGTTTCAAATAAAAGTGAGCCCAACCATTCAAGCGCAAATCATGGATGCAAATGATGCCGACAAATTAGCGCTGTTACAGCAATTTGTGCCATCTGCATTGGAAGCGAACATTTTGCCAACGGAGCTTGATGATCCGATTGGAGATCGCAGATTTACACCGGCGCCGGGCGTGGTTCATCGTTATACGGATCGAGCACTTCTGAAAGTAACGCAATTATGTGAAGTATATTGCCGGTTCTGTTTTCGTAAAGAGATGATTGGGCAGAAAGGCGATACGCTTTCGAAATCTGATTTAGCAGAAGCGATGGCATATTTCAAAGCACATACGGAGCTTTGGGAAGTGATTTTAACGGGCGGAGATCCTTTGGTGCTTTCGGCAAGAAGACTTGCGGAAGTGCTAGATGAGTTAGCGCTGATTGATCATATTAAGAGTATTCGCATTCATACAAGAGTGCCGGTGATATCGCCGGAGAAAATTACGCCGGAATTACTCGATGTATTGGAAAAGATTGTCGATCAAGGCAAGGCGATTACGCTTGTGCTTCATGCGAATCATGCGGCAGAGTTTTCATTGCCGGCAAAAGAAGCGTTATTGAAGCTTCGAAAACGGGGCGTTTTACTGATTTCACAATCGGTATTGCTGAAAGGTATTAATGATAACTTGCCGGCATTAACCGCTCTGATGCGCACGTTGATTGAGAATGGCGTAAAGCCATACTATCTGCATCAAATGGATTTGGCGCGTGGAACGAGCCATTTTGTGGTAGAAAATGAACGAGGTGTTGCGCTCGTGAATGAGCTTCGTGAAACTGTTTCCGGCATTTGTGTGCCGAGATTAATTATCGAAATTCCAGAAGGCGAAGGGAAGCGCGTTCTAGCGTAATCTTTATCATTCCATGAAAAAAGCATCCTACAATGTTTGAAGGATGCTTTTTTATTGTCTGAGTTTTGATCTACATTTTTATCTCTGTCTATTTTCTCGATTTATATCTCGAATAAAATTTGATGCGCCGTTTGCGGTAACTTATTCCACGGCCAAAGTAGAGAGAATTTTGTGCCACCATATTGGCGCCAAAGCATTGCTGAGCGAATGCCGGCAAGCAGTAAAGTGCGAATCTCATTAGTAATATGCGGTTGGCTTAATAATGATTGATCGCCACGAACCATAATTCTTGGTGAAAGTGTGCTTAAGGTTTGGCTATAAAGATCAGCAAGGGCAGCGATGATGTTTTCGTGTGTCATGTCAAAATGTTGCAATCGCGTTTTAATGGAGTCTAATCCACTTGCCAAAATGGTGAGAACTTCCGGATTTTGGCTTAAGCTCTTTTCAAGAGAAATGAGCGAGTAGAAGTAGATCTTTGCTGCAGAAGGAATATTTTTTAAGCCTTCTGAAAAGCCTTGTAATCCCGGTTTAATATTATCAATCCCATCATAAACATCTTGAATGTTTTCCGGTGCCATGGTGAAAATGCTATGGATAAGTGGATTGCGTTCATCATTAGGAATAGATCCCACCGTTGCTAAACGGTTTACAAGTATTGCAGATTGTAAAATTGCAGAAAGGGCAATGACCTGATTTCTATCCATATCTATGATCTCGTATTTTGAAGGGGAAGGAAAGATGACAACATCAGTAGAAATCATAACAGACACACTTTTATATGTGCAAATATCTTCAGGTGTTTTATTTCTATGAAGAGAGAAGCCTGTTGGGCAGATTCTACGAGCAAGAATGAAGAATTCAAGCAAACTATTTTTTGTTATTTAGCTGATGAAAAAATGCCACCCATCTTTAAAATATTTCAGATGGATGGCATTTTAGTTTTTTGTAGTATTTATAAGAGTGGTTACATTGATCGAATCGATCGTAAACTCCACTTTTATATCATTCTTTATTGTTGATAAAGAGCTTGAATTTCAGCCTCTTTTGCTTGGATTTCCGCATCACTTTGATAGCTGTTTTCATTAATAATATTTTGAATGAGAGTTTCAACTTCAGTAAGATTTGGAATTAACACATCGCTCTTAAATGCCGGCTCAGTACGTTTTGTTGCTTCTAAAACTGCTCCAGATTTATCTTTAATTTCTATGGTGACATTCATAGAAAGACCAATACGAAGCGGATATTTATCTAGAAGCTGTTGAGATTGATCGTCTAGATCAATTCGCACAGGTAGACGTTGAACGACTTTGATCCAGTTACCTGTTGCATTTTGTGCCGGTAAGAGAGAGAACGCGCTACCTGTGCCCATATCTAAACCGGTTACGGTTCCTTTAAATACAATATCATCACCGTAAAAGTCACTGGTAATCGTTGCAGGTTGGCCAATACGAATATCTTTTAATTGTGTTTCTTTAAAGTTTGCATCAATCCACATTGGTTTTGTTGGAACAATCGCAAGTAATGGTGTTGAAGGACTAACTTCTGAGCCAATTTGAACGCTTCTACGTGCAACATATCCCGTTGATGGCGTACGAATTTCTGTACGAGATAAGGTAATCCAAGCATCTTTTACGGCATTGGCAGCGGCTGTAATGGCAGGTTGTTTAGAAGGATCTGTTTTCAGTAATTGTGCTTCATTGGTGTTGAGGTTCTGCTCAGCTACCGCATATTCTGCGCGTGCTAAATCATAGGCATCTTTTGCATGTTGTAGTGTTTCAAGAGAAATTGCGCCTGTTTGATTAAGCTTTAAACGGTGCTCATAGTCATTTTTTGTTTGTGTAAGATTGACTTGGCTTTCGTTAATTTCAAGTTTATATGCCATATTTTGTTGATAGAGCATTTGTATTTGACGCACGGCTGTTGCAAGGTCTGTTTTAGCAGTTTCGAAAGCAAGTTTTGCATTGGTATCATCTAATTTTACGATGATATCGCCGGCATGAACGAGGTCAGTATTATCGAAATAGACCTCTGTCACATTTCCTGAAGTTTGAGCCATGACGGCAACTTGCATTCCTTGAACGTACGCATCATTGGTAGATTCTTGGAAGCGAAGTACTAGGAACCAATAGAAGAAAGCAGCAACTGCAACTACGATGAAACCAATTGTTGCTAACGTCATGGAGGCTTTTTTACTAAGCTTTGGTTTTTTTGCAGGAGTTGCCGGTGTTGTTGGCGTCGTTGTTGTTGTAGACGCTTGTGCTGCTGGCTGTTCATTCGTTGAAGACGAACTGTTTGGTGTATTCATACGTTATCCTTAAATCTAAATATCACTAAAACTAAAGATGGAAATTGAAAGATTAAAATAGGGGGTTATTGTGCTGAAGCTGTTTTTGATGGCTTGGCAAACCAAACAAGGACAATCAGTGCTAAGAAGATCCAGGCCGAGAGCCAGAAGATATCATTGGCGGACATAATGAGAGATTGCGCCGTAATCTGTTCATTGATGACCGATGAGATCTCTATTTGGCTAAGTCCTTGGCTTTCAATGGTGTTATAAAAAAGCTCCACATCTGGATTGTAGCTATCAATATTTTCAGTTAATTGACTATGATGCACAATGGATCGATTGCTCCACATAGAGGTGGTAATAGAAGTTCCAATAGATCCTGCAAGTGTTCGCAGGAAGTTCTGCAAACTCGTTGCGGAAGCGAGTTTGTTTGCCGGGATATCCTGTAATCCCATAGTTGTTAATGGCATTAAGAAGAATACAAGGGCTATTCCTTGAACAAGCTGAGGCCAAATTACGGCAGAAATTGGAACTCCCGGAATAAAAGTATAAGCACGCCAGAAGAAGCAGACCGCATAGATGATAAAGCTAAATGAAACAAGCAACCTAAGATCATATTTATTACTGAGTTTGGCGACAGAAGTTGCGAGTAATACCGGCAAAATTCCAATAGGTGCTAAGGCAATCCCTGCCCAAAGTGCGGTATAACCATAAACTGTTTGCAGTAATTGCGGGATTAATACGATTGCGCCGAAATAGATAAGGTAGCCTAAACTGATCGAGATTGTACTAATGGAGTAATTGAGGGATTTGAAGAGAGACATATCCACGATCGGATTTTTATCGTAAATCTGCCAAATAATAAAGTAAATGAGAGAAACAACAGAAACGATTGTTAAAATACGAATTTCAATAGATCCCCACCAACCAAGTTGTTGTCCTTGATCGAGTAATACTTGTAACGATCCAACACCTAGAATTAATAATGCAAAGGCAATATAGCTAAATGGATACGCTTCAGGTTTTGTTTCTAAACGTTTTAACAGCGGTGCGCCCACAATTACAACAAAAATACCCAGCGGAATATTAATGTAGAAAATCCACTGCCAGCTATAGTTATCACTGATATATCCCCCTAAAATAGGGCCTACTACTGGTGCGAGAATGACCGTCATTCCCCAGAATGCCATCGCTAAGTTTTGATACTTTCGTGGATACGCCAATAAAATGAGGCTTTGGGAGATTGGAATAACAGGGCCGGCAACAGCGCCTTGTAGAACCCTGAAAGTCACAAGCTCTGTAATATTCGTAGACATGCCGGAACAGAATGAGAAGAAGGTAAAGAGAGCTGTTGAAATAATGAGGAGCTTGACTTGCCCAATACGTTTTGCAAAGAAACCAGATGCGGCAATAGCGATCGCATTAGAAACGCCAAATCCAGTAATAACCCATGTGCCTTGATTGGTAGAAATTCCCATATCTCCGGCAATTGTTGGAATGGAAACGTTCGCAATGGTTGTATCTAGGAGCTGCATAAATGTGGCAATCGCTAAAACGATTGTCACTAAGACAAGGGCGGGGGTTGAATAGACTTTATCAGAATCCACGGAATTCCTTTCTTCTTAAGAAATGTAATAGATATGGAGGAATATCGAAAAAAACACAGACAGTATATATATCATTACATAGATATGCATTAATTTACATTTATAGCTAAATGTTAATAATATATTGTTGTTTCAACTACTCTTTTATTTAGTAAGAATTTTATAGAATAAATGTGACTGAAAGAATTTAGTAAAAACAGGAAAGTTGATATTAAATTTGAGAGAAATGAATAACAGTCTTCTGCGGTTATAAACGAGTATCTATTCTCGCCATAATTCCCGCCAAGCCAAATCCAAGACAACAAAAAGCCCGCTGTTTAGCGGGCTATTCGTTTCGATTAATGTGCAAAAATTTTTGGAATATTTTTGAAATATGTATATCGATCCATAAAGGCTGTATTTTATTGAATTTTGATGATTTCTATTAATCTATGTTTAATAAAACGTTGAACTGCTACGTTGTCATTTAAGATATTGAGTTTAGGAGCGAGTTCTCTTAGGTATTTCTCAATAAATTTTTTTTGTGATGTGTCACTATCGAGCTCAAGATATATTAAATCTGTTTTTGTTATTGATATAGAAATATCTTTTTTTTGCAGTAAAGTAATAAAAGAATATAAAGATCTAGGAATATTTTCTTGAATGGTAGTGGTGTAACCAGGAATAATGGGGAGTATTTCTTTTCCTCCTGCGCTAAAAAAGTCTCGATTAATAACTATCCCATGTACTGAAATTCCCCATGCAGTAACTCTGTTATACTTTCCGGGACGGTCGAGTAGCTCAGGAAAGAAAATATAAGAATATAGATTTAAGCGTTGAAGTTCTTCTTCGCTCAATGATTTTTTCCCAATTTTAATACTATTTATAGAATTAACGACTACATCATCATCTTCAGATAATGTGATCCACCAGGGGGATTCATTGTTACGAATTGCCTTCTCTTTCATCCATGTCAATATTTTATCTACTTGGATTCCCTCAGGGCTATATATTATGTTTTCAATACTTCCGACTTGATTTTTATTATTACCAAACATTCTATTTTTTGCGGGTAAGTTAACTTTTAATCTAAATCTTGGGGAGTGTGTTACAACGGCATCTTCAACACAATTAAAGTAGTCATCAAAAGCAACAAGTTGCTGGTCACTAATCCAATAAAGCAGATATATTTTTTCAAGTCCTTTTTTGAAAGTTGAGCCAAAAACGCTATTGCCATTAAAGGTATTGCCTGTTATTGCTCCTTTTAGCTCTATTCCAATATTTGTGTCTTTGATTAAAACGTCGGGAAAGCTATGGCTGTTTTTTTCATATATGATTAAATCTTCAGAAAAATTTGATTGAGAAAAGGCTTTCTTTAAACAATCTACCAAAAATTGTTCGTTAGAAGATGAGTGGGAGCGAGAGTATCGAACGTTATTGTGTAATAGTTCATTCTTTGCTATTTTGCATGTATCTTCGAGGATTTTATTAATGTTAATCATGGGCTTGAGAGTATAGTTGCTTAATAAATGAGCGCGACAGAATCGGAATAAATTACTACTATTAATCTTGTATAGAACTTTAATCTTAATTTATCAGTATATAGGAAGTTGAATTGAAATCGTTGGGTGAAAGCAAGAAATTAACATTATCTTCACTATTCTCAGGGTGTGGAGGAATGGATTTAGGGTTTGAGGGTGGATTTACCTACTTGAATAAAGATTACCAATCTACAGGTATTGAAACTATTTCGGCATGTGATATTAATCCATATGCTAAGTCAGCATGGGAAGAGTATTTTGAAAATAATCAGGCTTATAAATTAGAAAGCATTGTTGACATTGTCATGGATATGCAAAAGGGAGTAAGACCGGTTGAGTATGCAGATATAGTTACTGGGGGCTTCCCTTGTAATGACTTTAGTGTGGCAGGATATCGAAAGGGTTTTACATCGCATAAAAATCATCATGGTGTAGTGGAGGAAGAGATTCCTTCATTAGAAACAAGGGGAATGCTGTACTATTGGATGCGGGAATATATAGGATTGGTGCAGCCTAAAATATTTTATGCAGAGAATGTTGAGGGATTAGTTTCTCTTGAGTCTGCATTTGATACTATCTGTAAGGATTTTCAAAGTTTTGCTGAAGTTGAGTATCATCTAGAACCTGTACAAGTATTAAATGCCGCTCATTATGGTGTTCCTCAAAATAGACGTAGAGTAATTTTTATTGGTTTGAAAAAATCAGCCTTACGAAAAAATATTATTAAACATATAGATGAATATGGGTGTTTACCTACAGAGCTATGTTTATATCCGCAATATTTATTTAATGAAGAAGAATTTTTATCTGCCCACGATGTATTGAAAGATCTTCCCGAGCCAAATTTGAGTCAGGACTTGTCTCAACAGCATTATTCAAAGGCTAAGTTTCTTAATAAAAGACTTCAAGGGCAGTCGGAAATTTCAGCTTTTAAACCAGCTCCTACTATAAGAGCTGAGCATCATGGAAATATTGAGTTTAGACGGTTAAGTCGTGAAAATAATGGACAGTTTATAAAAGAGCTAGATTCAGGAATGATAGAAAGAAGGTTGACCGTTAGGGAGTGTGCTAGATTGCAATCTTTTCCTGATGAATACCAGTTTGTAATACCAAGAAAAGTTTCTGCTTCTCAAGCTTATAGAATGATTGGTAATGCTGTGCCTCCTGTGATGGCAAACGCATTAGCTAATCGATTAATAGAAGTCTGGGATGATATTTTTCAAGATTAAAAAAGTTAAAACACCTTAAAAAAGGTGTTTTTTCTTACCCCCCCCCAGAGGATCGGCTATTTCTGTCGGTGCGATAATATTTCGATATTGTTTTATGGTTTCTTTCAATATTTTTATTGTATCTAAGTTTTGATGAATGTCCGTCTTGAATTTGGCCTGCTCGTATTTTTAATCCATTTTAGAACTTCTAATTTTTTTGATTCTGAAATCTCTTTATAAATGTAGGTAATGCGAATACGAGCTTAGAATTTCATTCCTTTTTTCGTTATGCTTTCCATATTGTAATTTCTCTATGTTTTTTTCTTCACCCAGCAATAGTCGGTATCTGATTCGAGTCAGTTGGAACAAAATCTGGAGCAGCTAAAATCCAAGACAACAAAAAGCCCGCTGTTTAGCGGGCTCTTCGTTTCGATTAATGGTGCCTAGGGCCGGAATCGAACCGGCACGACCGTAAAGGGTCGGCAGATTTTAAGTCTGCTGCGTCTACCAATTTCGCCACCCAGGCATTCGGTGTGTTGCTTAGTAGATGTAGAATATTACACATGTTGATTTGGAAATGCAACATGTGTTTAAAAATGATGCAGACTTTTTTGTGAATTAAATCTTCCTGATATGAGGTATGAAAAATCATGCTAGGATTAATATTTATTATTGAATAAGTTAAGGGGAAATGTGCTCGATGAAAAAAGATTTCAATTTTGAACAGATCATTAACTTTCGTGATCTCGCTGGATTAAAAACTCAGGATAATTTAACTGTCAAAGGCAATAAAATATACAGAAGTGCACTATTAGACTTTGCAACGGCAAGGGATTTGGATACTTTACAGTCAATTTCTCCAGATATTGTGGTTGATTTTCGAGTGGAAGGAGAAAAACAGGGCGAGTTTGCAGAGATGGTTTTAACATCTCTTAATTATCGAGCGGAACCCATTTCTGTCGGCAATTTTTTTGATGACAATCAGAAGCTCGCTTTGGAAACCTTAAAATCAGAGAATATAGACGATCTTTTTATTCGGATGTATAAGGAATTCCCGAAGGAAGGTAAAAATCAATTTAAGACCGTTTTTGATGTCTTACAGAATAATCAAAAAGTGATTTACCATTGTAGCGCCGGTAAAGATCGAACAGGTGTGATGAGTTATCTGATTCTTTCGGCATTGGGCGTGCATTATGACGATATTATGGAGAACTATTTAGAGTCGAATCTATATGCCGATGCACTCCATCAACTGTTTGTAGAAAATCGTCAGGGGTGTAGAGCAGATGCGAAAGAGGCGATGAAACTGATGGATACCTTCCAACAAATTCGTTTTGTGGATGCGCGTTATTTAGATTCATTGAATACGGTATTGAACGAACAATATAACGGTGTCATTCCTTATATCGAACAAGAACTCGGTGTGAATATTCCTTATTTAAAACAGACGTTATTACAGTAATCTCAACAATATTTTTGTAATACTTCTTCTTGTAATGCTGTTTAGATATATATTTTTTAAACGGCAAAAAAGTATCAGTAAAAAAGCCAATGATCAAGAGCAATCATTGGCTTTTTTGTGACTTTCACAATCGTGATTCAACGATTGCTAAATCTATTGAAGCGCCCAATAGAGCAGAGCAGTGATAGGAATCAAGATAATGATTCCGCATATCAGTCTTTGACTCACAGAGCTTAAAAATAGGCTTCTAGGTTGTTTCATATTTCTTGTTACTATCACTATTTAGCAAAAAGGAGATAAAAGGTAATCGCAATGATTGCTGCTAGAAGGCAAAGACCAATAATAGGATGATCATTGTTAATAGATTCGGCAGTTTTCGTATGTGCCGAAGATTTTGCTCTATTGCCGGTAATCATTGGTTTAATGAGGTTTTGGCGTTTAGCAACAAGGTACGCAAATACGGCAAACACATGAAGCCCAATTAGCCAAAGAAGTACCGCTCTGCCGTTGCTATGAATAGTGATCATGATATTTCGTGTTTTTTTAGATATTGTGTCAGCTAATGGTGCACTTTTCCAAGCCCATGAGTTATCTTCTAAAAATAATCCGCTAATGACTTGTATCAATAATATTAGAATGAGTGCAATAACCATCAGAGCACCAAGAGGGTTGTGACCTTCTGTAGGCGTTATTGAGTTTTTTAGATAGGTGCAAATATGAGAAGGACCTTTCATAAAATTAGTAAAGCGTGCCGTTGTAGATCCTATAACTCCCCAAATAATGCGAAAAACTAAAAGTGCTAAAATTAGTGTTCCCGCGTATTGATGAATTTGTAGAGCGGAGACATTGGATGTTGTTAGTGGTAAGTCGTATCTAGTCGATAGATCATAAGATGTATATATACAGGTTATCATTGCAAGCACTAAAGCCCAGTGGAATACCCTTATTGGTAAATCCCATACTTTAATCATTTTATCTCCTTTACCGCTATATGAATGTTGAGGATTTTGGGAATGTGATATTAATTTGGTGGTCTGAAGTTAATTTCAAAGCCTTCTCCTGCTAAAAACTTACGAACGAGAGGATCATCTGGCATGGGGATTTTATCGGCACTCATGACGGCCACAAAAGCGCTATTATCGAATTCTTCATTGCCACTACTTCTAACGATAACAGGAATGCCGGTTATTGTTCCATCCTCCAGTACTGTAAAAGAAATGGTGGTTACAAGACCATAGCTTCCTGAAGGGTTTGACCAAAATGCATATATATAATCCTCTACGGATGTAGAGTATTCATTCGTAAGAGCTTGTTTAATTCGTGATTCTTCTTCTGCTTTTTTTGCTTCAGCCGCTTTTCGATCCGCTTCTTTTTTCTCAGTTGCTAAGCGTTCTTTTTCGAGGCGCTCTTTTTCAAGACGTTCTTTTTCTAAGCGTTCCTGTTTTGCTTTTTCTTGTGCCACTTTTGCTTCTTCAGCTTTTTTAGCTTCACTTGCTTTTCGAGCAGTTTCAGCCTTTTCTTGCGCGATTTTTTCTTCTGCTAATTTTTGCTGTGCGAGCTTTTCAGCAGCCTGTTTCTCGGCACGTGCTTTTTCTGATGCAATACGCTCTGCTTCTCTTTTTTGAGCAGCAGCTTTTTCGGCAGCAATGCGTTCTTGTTCCGCTTTTTCTCTTGCTCTTTTTTCTTGTGCCGCCTTTTCTTTCGCACGTCTTTCGGCTTCTACACGTTCTCTTTCTGCTTTCTCACGAGCCGCTTTTTCAGTGGCAATACGCTGTTCTTCACGTCTTTTTTCTTCGGCTATGCGATTGAGTTCATTTTCAACGGCTTTGGTATCCACTCTTTCTGATTTTGCAATATTGTTTTTATCACTAATTTTGCCGAGATCTTTGCTAGATGATTGTTGTATTTTTTGATAAGACGAAATCGAAAAATACCCAATCGCAATAATGACGATAATGGTCATGATCGTAGAAATGATGTTAATAATTTTATCTTGAGTATTTCGATTCATGTTTATGGATTTCCTCATTGAACGAGAAAGTTGTGAAGATGATTCAAAGGTTTATTCAAAAGGAATCGTCATCAGTTGCACATTTTGCTCAGTAATACTTTGTAGTAAACTCATCGCATCAACAATACGGCCATAAGGCGCTTTTTGATCGCCTTTTACAAGGGCTTGCATATTGCTATTTTCTTCAAATAGAGTGCTGGCAAGTTGTAAAATTTCATCTTCAGAAAGCGCAATATTAGGATTATCTGCAAGGTTAAAGAAGAAGCTACCGGTAGCATCAACAGAAATAACCATCATGGCATCGCCATCAATCGCAACAGCTTGGCTACTATCCATTTGTGGCGGATCAACATCGATTCCTACAGAAATTGTCGTTGCTGTCACCATAAAGATCGTCAAAAGAACGAACATTACATCCACGTAGGGAACAATGTTCATTTCAGAATTTAGTTTATTAACGCGTTTACGTCGTCTCATAATATTGATTCCATCTTTATCACGGAGAAAAGGGCATTAAGCTTGAGGCTTTTTTTGTGATAACTGTACATATTGGCGCGCTAAAATATTGGCAAATTCATCAATAAAGCTATCGTAACGAGTCATCATGGTGTTGATGTCGTTACTGAATTTATTGAATGCCATCACTGCCGGAATCGCTGCTAATAAGCCAATTGCCGTTGCAATAAGCGCTTCTGAAATGCCGGGAGCAACTTGTGCAAGCGTGACTTGTTTCACAGCGCCAAGTGCGCTGAAAGAGTTCATCACGCCGATTACAGTTCCTAATAATCCGACATAAGGTGCGGTAGAACCAATCGTTGCGAGAAGTGATAGGGATTTTTGAGCAATTGTTTCTTCACGTTGAGTTTCGGCGAACATGGCGCTTTTAACGCTCGATACGATAAATTCAGGATCATAGTTTGCATAAGTTCTTAAGCGTGTGAACTCTTGGAAACCTGATAAAAACACTTTTTCTAAATCACTACAACTTTTGCCTTTTTTAGCAGCATCACTTGCGAGCTGATTAATATCCGCACCGGCCCAAAAGAGTCGTTCAAATTGATTCACACGATATTTTGCGAGTTTAATAGAGATATATTTTTTCCAAATAAGAAAGATCGCCATCACGAGCATAATCGCTAAGATGATCATAATGATTTTAACAGGGAAGCTAGCACTTAAAATAAGTTGCCAAAATTGTAAATCTGAGGACATTGTAAAATTCCTTCTTTAGAAAAAACTTGGAAGAGGTTTAGGACGGCGACTATTCACATCTAAGGTGACGATTTCCACTTGACCATTTGTGAGAATCTCTTCTCCTCGTAAGATGGTCTGTTGGAAAATCGCTCGTGTTTTGCTTTTTTGATGGATATGCGAGCGAACGATGAGATCATCGCAAAGATATGCCGGCGATCGGTATTCAATATCGAGTTTACGAACGACAAACATTTCAAAATGTTCCTGTGCGTGCGTATTGAGATTAATCCCTTTCGACATGAGCCATTCAGTACGGGCGCGCTCCATGAAGTTAAGATAGGTGGAATGATAAACGATTCCACCGGCATCTGTATCTTCGTAGTAAACCCGAATGGGTAATTCAAAAAATTCTGTGTCTTGCAGCATAATGTTTTATGGCTGACCTTCTGCTGTAAAAGAAATAGGAATATTTTACACGATATTATGATAAATTTCGCCGTTAATATTATCTCAATCTAAATGTTAGCGCGGATATTAACGATTTAAGCGGTGGAAAATATCGGTAAACGCATGCGGAATTGTGCTTTGAAAAGTGTAGTTTTCGCCAAATAAAGGAAAGCTTAGTAAAGAAGCATGAAGCATTAACCGTTTTGCAGAAGAGGAGTCATTTGGGAAATAGCGCTGATCTCCTAAGATTGGGAAGCCATTGGCCGAACTATGGACTCTAATTTGATGGGTTCTTCCTGTTTTTAACACTGCATTTAAAAGTGATGCTTTTTTGCCTTGCTTGAGCAGAGAAAAATGCGTTTCCGCTTCTTTCCCATTGTTTGAAACAATCACATGACGTTCCCCATTTTGGCGATTTTCTGTATCTAAAGGATCCGTAATGATGGTGGTTTCTTGTGGGAACTTCTGTTGCCAATTGCCGGCAATAACTAATGTATATTGACGAGTCAGATCGGTATTTTGCAACTCTCGTAAGGCTTTTCCTGTTTTAGCGATGAGTAATAATCCGCTTGTTTCTCGATCTAAACGTTGCACTAATTCATGAAAATCATGGTCTGAGAAAGCTTTGATGATTTCAATAATGCCGTAAGGAATTTCAGAGCCTGCATGTACGGCAATGCCGGAAGGTTTATCGATGATCATGAAATCGGCATTTTCAAACAGAATATGTGACTGTAATTCTTTCCATGCTTGATCTGGAATATGAATCTCTTCCTTTAATTCAATCTTCACCGGCGGAAGTCTGACGATATCGCCGGCATTTAGACGTGAAATAGGTTTCGCTCGACCTTTATTAATACGCACTTCGCCTTTGCGAATCATTTGATAGATTCGACCTTTAGGAAGCTCTCTAAATTGTGCCATTAAGAAGTTATCAAGGCGCTGTCCATCTTGATGAATATCCACTTTAACGGTTGTGGCAGGATAAAATTTCGTATTCTCAGGATGTGACATGTGAAACCTTTTGGAAAAATGTAAAAACTGATTTGTAGAACTGGATTACAGGATTAGCTGACGCTAGTTTAAGATTAAAGAAGGGAAATTCAAAGTAAAAGAAGAGAAGGGGGAGGAATCTAAGAGTAAAGTCTAGGAGTAAAGTCGCGAAGAAAAAATCTGAAAAAGAAAAACGCCTTAAAAAAGGCGTTTTAATAATGATAATGGTTTGAACTCTATCTTAGTTTTGATGGAGTTCAGTCGTGCAAGTTGTGTTGAAACCTATTTTTTAGGTTTTGGCGAGAGAAGATCTTCTTCCTCATCTTCTTCGATTTCAACAGGTGCAGTTACAGTAATGAAGTGATCACGCACACGTTTTTCAATTTCTTGAGCAGTTGCGATATTTTCACGAAGATACTGTTTTGAGTTCTCTTTACCTTGACCTAAACGGGTATCGCCGTAGCTGTACCAAGCGCCTGCTTTATCGACGATGCCGGCATCAACTCCTAAATCAATGACTTCACCTAAAGTATCGATTCCTGCGCCATACATAATTTCAAATTTTGCTTCTCTAAATGGCGGAGCAACTTTATTTTTAACAACACGAACACGCGTATCTGCACCAATCACTTCATCGCCTTTTTTTACGGCACCTATTCTACGGATATCTAAACGAACAGAAGAGTAGAATTTAAGAGCATTTCCACCTGTTGTTGTTTCAGGGTTTCCAAACATGACGCCAATTTTCATACGGATTTGGTTGATGAAAATCACAAGGGTATTTGATTTTTGGATGTTCGCTGTAAGCTTACGGAGCGCTTGGCTCATCAGTCTTGCTTGTAAACCCATGTGAGAATCACCCATCTCACCTTCAATTTCAGCTTTTGGCGTAAGTGCCGCAACGGAGTCAACAACGATAATATCTACCGCACCAGAACGAACTAATGTATCTGTGATTTCTAATGCTTGCTCGCCATTATCCGGTTGTGCAATATAGAGATCTTCAACATTTACCCCTAATTTAGCGGCATATGATGGATCTAACGCATGCTCCGCATCGATAAATGCAGCGGTTCCGCCCATTTTTTGCGCTTCAGCAATCACATGGAGCGTTAAGGTTGTTTTACCAGAAGATTCAGGTCCAAAAATTTCAACAATACGACCTTTCGGTAAACCGCCAATGCCGAGAGCGATATCTAGACCGATAGAACCTGTAGATACAGGAGTAATATTAATTGATGCTTGTTGATCACCAAGGCGCATTACTGAACCCTTACCAAATTGACGGTCGATTTGACCTAATGCCGCTTGGAGAGCCTTGCGTTTGTTTTCATCCATTTTAAAAATCCTTATCTACGAGGGTTTAAAATCACATTTAAGTGTTAATTATGCCATAAAATTACATTTATGTATTTATTTCATTAGTTTTCATCAAATTTACAATATCATTATTGCTGTTTGATGAGAGACATTCGCATGCTATGAAAGAATTAGCATAGTGAATAACATATTGAAGTGCGAATTAAAAGGGAATAAACCTGAAAACTACATTCTTATTTTCTGGCTTTTCAGGTTTTATGCCCGTTTTTAGATTTGTTTTATCACATTCAGTTTTAATTTCTGTTCCTGATTTTATCAATCGTATTTCGTATTTTACGATTGAGAGCTTGTGATCTTTTCAATCGCTTTACTTGTCGAATATCCATCGACAAAGTCGATCAGCTCGACTTTTCCGCCGTTGTTGATGACCGCTTCAGCACCGGCAATTTGTTCTACTGAATAATCGCTTCCCTTTACTAAAACATCCGGCAATACCGCTTTGATCAATTCTTCCGGCGTATCTTCTTCGAATAATGTGACCCAAGCCACAGAAGAGAGAGATGCCAAAACGGTCGCTCGGCTCACTTCATCCATCACAGGACGGTTTTCGCCCTTGAGACGTTTCACGGAATTATCAGAATTAAGAGCGACAATCAGATGATGCCCAAGTTTGCTTGCTTCTTCTAAATATTTCACATGCCCACGATGCAGAAGATCAAAGCAACCATTCGTCATGACAACGGTTTCGTTATTCATCTTGGCGCGTTTTACTTCGTGAAGGAGGGCTTCTTTTGAGAGTACCAAATTATGCGGATGATCTGATTGCCCTAATGCAAAATCGAGCTCTTCTTGCGTAACGTAAGATGCGCCCATTTTTCCAACCACAATGGAAGCTGCGACATTGGCAATTTTACATGCTTGTGGCAGAGATGTGCCTTTTGCAATTTGTGTGGCAAGCATCGCAATCACTGTATCGCCGGCGCCGGTAACATCGAAAACATCCTGTGCTTTTGCCGAGAACGTGACAGGTGCTTTGCCTTTTTCAAAGAGCGTCATACCTTTTTCACTGCGAGTCACAAGCAGGGCTTCTAGCTCTAGCTCTTCTCGTAAAGCTTCTGCTTTCGCAAATAGCGTTGCTTCATCTTTGCATTTTCCTACAACGCCCTCGAATTCGCTGGTATTAGGCGTAATTAAGGAAGCACCACGGTATTTTGTAAAATCTTCGCCTTTCGGATCGATAATGACAAACTTTCCTTGGCTTCTTGCATATTGAATCAGGCTTTGCGGATCGGAAAGAAAGCCTTTGTTGTAATCAGAAAGCACGATGAGATCATTTTGATCGATGATTTTATGCAGAGAATCAGTAATTTTTTGCGTGAGTGCCGGCGTTAATTCTGGTGCTTCTTCAAAGTCACAGCGAACAATATGTTGCTGACGACTAATTACGCGAAGTTTCATAATGGTCGCAAAACCATTTTCAGCCACAAAATCTGTTTGAATCGCATTTTTTTGGCACAGAGCCTTCAGCTCTTCCGCATTATGATCAACGCCTACAAGACCTGATAATGTCACAGGGCAATCCATCTTGCTGATATTGAGGGCAACGTTCGCAGCGCCACCTAAACGGTTCTCGGTATGGTTGATATTTACAACAGGAACAGGAGATTCAGGAGAAATGCGGTTTGTGGAACCAATCCAATAACTATCAATCATGATGTCACCGAATACGGCGATTTTAGCGATAGGTTGAGTCATTCGTTGTGTCATTATAAGCCTCAAAATTAAATAGAGATTGTGAGATTATGCTGAAATAAATCTTTAAAGTTTTGTGAAGTAATACGGGCAACTTCCTCGATGGGAATATTTTTTACTTCACTGATTGTTTTTGCCACCAAAGGCACAAGTCCTGGGTGATTGGCTTTTCCGCGATACGGCACCGGCGTTAAATAGGGTGCATCGGTTTCAATGAGCATGCGATCAATCGGCGTTTTCGCAACCACTTCTCGTAATTCAGCGGCATTTTTAAAGGTGATAATGCCACTAAAAGAGATATAAAAGCCAAGATCCAAACCTTTTTTTGCCATATCCCAATTTTCGGTAAAACAGTGCAAAATGCCACCGACATCGCGAGCATTTTCGGCAGTTAAAATGTTGATGGTGTCAGCTCTTGCTTCTCTTGTATGGATAATGAGCGGTTTTTGAGTTGCTTTAGCAATATCAATTTGCGTGATGAAAGAAGCTTGTTGTGCCACTTTGTGTTCTGTGGAGTAGTAGTAATCTAAGCCTGTTTCCCCAATGGCAATTACTTTAGGATTTGCGAGCATGGGTGTAAAGTTTTCCATGCTTGCCGGAATATTTGCCGGCACAGCGCCGGGATGAACGCCGACAGAAAGAGAAATCTGATCGAAATCTTCGACTAACGTTGCCATTTCATCCCAACGATCTAAATCCACGCTCACGCAGAGCATATGATTGACGTTATTTTTCTGAATAATCTCCAGCAGATTTTCGAGGCGATTATCATACGCCGAGAGATCGAGCATATTCAGATGGCAGTGGGAATCAATAAAGGTTGGGGTTGTCATAAGTGATTTTATCGTGTTGTTTGAGGATAAGTTTAGAATCTCCAAAGATTAATCCCTAAAGATTCTGGATTCTATGAATTTGTTGCATGCATCGCTTCATGCATTCGAAGAAGCGCGTGAATTCTTGCGGTGAGATAACTTGGCGGTGAAATCAGCGCAACGCCGGCGCCTTGGCTATCTGTAATATGTAAGCATTCGGCTTTTGCCGTAGGATTGATAAATGCAACGGATCCGGTGACGTCTACCGGCGTTGTATCGCCATCGGGAAGCGTTAATTGAAGCAGGATTTCATCATGAAGTTTAAAAGCATAATCCGTGGCGAAAAAAAATCCGCCATTTTGCAGTAAGGGAAGATAATATTCCGCAAGTTGTTCAGCATTTTTAAAATGCACCGTAATTTTTTTAGGATTGCTCATAAACTGCCTCTCATTAATGCGCGACTTTAATTCAATTTAAATCAGCGATTTGCATGATTCGTGATCTGCAATCAATCGGAGTGATTTTCCCAAGAGATGATCTTTCTAGAACGCCCTCTTGCTCTGCCTAAGAATGATCACGGATATTCATAATGGCGCACATTATCGCATGATCTCGGGCGAGTTTCGAGATAGCACCGTGAAAGTGCGTGGTTATTTGTCTGAAAATATCACGATAACAGCGCTCAAGCACTTAATTTACGCTATTATATTGAATCAATATTCAGTTGATATTCGAGTCATATTCAATCTAAATCAGATGTTTTAAGGCGCATTTAGAATGTTTTCGAGATCATAGAATAAAGGTATATGCAGTTTTAGTATTTGAAGTTGATATAGGAATTAACAGGATGATGGATATGAACAGAGTTGAGTGGCGAATATTCAGGGCAGGAATCTTCCAATGAATGCGCTTGAAATTACGAACTTAACCGTCAGCTATAAAGCGCATCCTGTGGTGCATCATCTCTCTGTGGCATTTCCTAAAGGCGAAAGTACGGCGATTATCGGACCCAATGGCGCCGGGAAAAGTACGTTGTTAAAAGCGATTATGGGTTTAGTTTCATATTCTGAAGGTTCCATTCAGAAGAGTCCGGCATTGAAAGTGAGCTACCTGTCGCAAATTTCAGAAATTCGCCGAGATCTTCCGTTAACGCTATTTGAATTAGTGAGCGCCGGCGCGTTTCATAAAATGGGACTATTCGGCAGATTGTCGAAAGAAGCACGGAACGAAGTGGAAGATGCTTTAACGTTTGTTGGGCTTGAAGGTTTTGGCGAGCGAAGTATTGATTCGCTTTCAGGCGGACAATTTCAAAAAGCACTCTTTGCGAGAATTGTTGTGGAAGGTGCTGACTTGATTTTATTGGATGAACCTTTCAATGCGATGGATGCAAGAACCACAAAAGAGCTCTGTGCGCTCATTAAGCAGTGGGAAGATGCCGGAAAAACAGTGATTGCCGTATTGCATGATTTGAATATCGCTTGTCAATATTTCACGAATACCTTAATTCTCGCACGCGATAAGATCGCTTTTGGCAAAAGTGCCGAAGTTGTGACCGGCGATAATTTACTGCGAGCGGAATCAGTATCTCTAGGTTGGGAAAGTAGCACATGGTGCGAGGATTAATATGTTAGAACTTCTATATGCACTGTTTATTGATCCGTTTGTAAGTTTACCTTTTCTAAAAAGGGCACTTGTGGCATCTGTGATGATTGCCGTTTCTTCAGGGTTGGTGGGCGTATTTTTGCTATTAAATCGTATGAGTTTAGTAGGCGATGCGCTTAGTCACGGCGTTTTGCCGGGAATTGCCATTGCGTTTCTCTTCTTTGGATTTAACATCTATGCCATGAGCGTCGGTGGTGTGATTGCCGGCGTTTTGATTGCGATTATCGCGTCGCTGGTATCCCATTACACAAATTTAAAAGAAGATGCGAGCTTTGCGGCGCTCTATCTTTTTTCGCTCGCCATTGGCGTTGTGCTCATTATGGAGATTGGTTCGCAAGCAGATCTGCTTCATATTCTATTCGGTTCTGTGCTAGCGGTAGATGAATCGTCCCTCTATTTGATTTGGGGCGTACTTGTGATCACGCTTCTTATGTTATCGTTCATCTATCGTCCGTTACTGCTGTATGTGATTGATCCGCTCTATTTGGCGCTCAAAACAAAGGTCGGGCTCTTTTTTTACGGCATTTTTCTCTTTTTAGTTGTGCTCAATTTAGTCGCTTCGTTCCAAGTACTCGGAACATTAATGACAGTTGGAATGATGATGATTCCGGCAATTTGCGCAAGGCTTTGGAGTAATCGCATGGAAAGCGTATTGCTAATTGCGATGATTGCCGGCATTTTAAGTGCTTATCTCGGATTAGTCGCTTCGGTGCATTATGATATCGCATCAGGGCCGATGATTATTGTGGTATTAGCGTTTTTCTATGTGATTTCGCTGATATTCGGCGCAGAAGGTGGGTTGCTGAGAAGAAAAGGGCAGAAACGCCACAGAAAAGCATAAGTGAAAAGTATAAGTGAAAAGCATCAATAAAATGGCTCAATAAAACGTAAATATTCGTCAGAGTGGAATGAAATTCGTTACAGTGATAACAGATTAGAAATTGAGATTAAAAATTGAAAACGGGAAGTTAAAGATAGACAGCTAACAGCTAGGAGTTGCAATGATTACAGTGACATATTTTGGGAATTTAAAGGATCAGCTTCAATGCGTTGAGGAAACGATCGCTTGGGAATCTGGAGATACGGAAATATTGTTAGCTCAACTTCGCGAGCGTGGCGACATTTGGGAAACGGCATTAGCGCCGGAGAAAGTTTTCCGCGTAGTTGTGAATGAAGAGATTACTTTTGCGCCGACTGAAATCACTGCCGGCGATCGTGTTGCGCTTTTACCGCCGGTCACGGGAGGTTAAGTTTTCATGCATATTGATGTCACGATTCAAACGAATCCTTTTGAATTGCAAACAGAGAGCGATTCTCTCATTGAAAAATCCGGCGATGCCGGCGCTTTAGTGCTCTTTCAAGGAATGGTGCGAGAATTTGATCAATCCGTCGAATTGGAAAAGATGGAGTTGGAGCATTTCCCCGGCGTTACGGAAAAAGAGATTATCCGCATTATTCATGAAGCGAAAAAAACGTGGGATATTGCCGGTTGCCGAGTGATTCATCGAGTGGGTGCGCTATATGCCGATGATCCGATTGTGCTCTTAATCGTCACGGCAAAACATCGTTTACAAGCATTTTTAGCCGCAGAATTCATTATGGATTACCTTAAGACAGAAGCGCCTTTTTGGAAGAAAGAATTTCTGAAAGATGGGCGAAATTATTGGGTAGAAGCGAAAAAGAGCGATCAAGAGATCTTAGCAAGATGGCAAGACATTCAAGCAAATTCTAAGGATGCAGATGAAGCGTAATATCATCGGACTTATTCTTTCAGGCGGCGTTGGCCGGCGCATGGATTATCAAAATAAAGGATTAGTGCCGCTAAAAAATGCCGGAAAAAATAGTGCGCTTAAATCTGGGCTGAAAGCCGAGAGTGAAGTTGAAGCTAAAATCGAAACTTCAACCGAGATTGCTACTCAACAACCTTTGATTGCGCATGTGATTGCCAGAATCTCGCCGCAAGTGGATCAGCTCTATATTTCGGCAAATGCAGATTTAGAACGTTATGAAGCTTTTCAATTGCCCATTATTCAAGATTGTGAAAAGTGGCGAGGAAAAGGGCCGTTAGCCGGCATCGCAAGTTTGCTAGACACTTTGGAAGATGAAGATATCGTACAAGTGGTGAGCTGTGATGGACCACTGATTCCGGAAGATTTAGTCTCTAAATTAAGTGCGGCTCGGAAAGAGAATGAAAGCTTGGTGGTATATCCTGTGACGGAAGAGAGAAATCATTATCTTTATTTGCAAGGGCGCGTGAAAGAATTACGAATCGTTGCCGGCATTTTAGATACCGAAGATTTACGAATTCGGGCATTATTGGAAGCGGTATCGGCACAATCGGTGCAGTTTCCGGATGAACAGACATTTTTGAATTGTAATAGTATGCAAGATATTGCAAAGCTTGAGGAGCTGATGAATGAAGAATTATGATGTTGCCTTACAAGAATTATTAGCGGGAATGACGTTAGAAAGAACGGCGGAAACCGTGAATCTTGCCGGCGCATATGATCGGCAGTTAGCGGAAGATTGTGTGGCAAACTACGATTCTCCACAATTTGATAATAGTGCCATGGATGGATATGCCTTGTGTGATCCGACCGGCAAACTTCGAGAGTTTAAAATTGTTGAGCGAATTATGGCGGGAGATGCCGTAAATTGCGCTTTAAATGCCGGAGAAGCGGCGCGTATTTTTACCGGTGCGAAAACGCCAGAGAACGTCACAAGCGTTGTTATGCAAGAAAATACGGAAGTTTCGGGAGATCAATTAACGCTAACGGTTGCAACGCCGGTGGGATTGAATATCCGTTATCGCGGAGAAGAGATCGAAAAAGGGCAAGTGCTCTTTTCAAAAGGTCATGTGTTAGATCCTGCGGCGATTGCGCTTTTGGCATCACAAGGAATTTGGGAAGTTAAAGTTTTTAAAGAGCTTCGTATTACGGTGTTTTCTACTGGCAATGAATTGAAAGAACCGTGGGAAACACTGGAAGAGAGCCAAATTTTTGATGCGAATCGTTATCAGCTTCTTGCATGGGTTTCAACGCTCGCCAAGGTGCAAGATGGCGGGATTTTAAAAGATGATTATGACACGATTTTAACGGCACTGTCGAAAGCCTCGAAAGAGAATGACCTTTTGATTTTAAGTGGCGGCGCATCAGTTGGAGAAGCCGATTTTATCGCAAGAGCGATTACGGAACTGGGCGAGCTCAATATGTGGAAGCTTGCGATTAAACCTGGTAAACCTTTTGGCTGGGGAAAAATCGGAAGTTGTCATATCATAATGCTCCCGGGAAATCCGGTGTCGGCATATGCGACATTTTATCTACTAGGATATCCGGCGATTAAAAAGTTAAAAGGCGTTGCGCCGGAATTACCACAACTCATGGCAACCATTAATTTTGGTAGCGATCGAATTCAGCCACGCCGAGAGTTTTTGCGAGGTCATTATTATCAAGATGCAACCGGCGAATATTTCGTAGATAATAGCGGATTACAAGGCTCGGCAATGTTAAGCGGTTTAAGTTATGCCAACTGCTTAATTGAAATGAAAGAGCATCAAACAACAGAAAAGGGAAGCTTGGTGAGAATTTACCCGCTTCCAAAAGAGGTCGCGAAAGCGTAAGTATTAAAGTATGAGTATTCAGAAAGAAGATGTCAGAAATGCCGTTGATCAACTCACTTTTGAAGTGAGTGATGAAGCGTGCGAAAAGTTAACGAAATATCTACAAGGGATGTTGCTCTGGAATAAGGCATATAATCTTACGGCAATTACAGATCCTAAAGAGATGCTGATTAAGCATCTGTTGGATTCTCTTGTATTAGCGCCGGAATTAGAGCCAAGAATTCCTAATGGCCGATTTATTGATGTGGGAACAGGTGCCGGATTGCCGGGCGTTCCGCTCTCCATTGTGATGCCAAATGCCTCGTTTACGCTCTTAGATAGTGCGATTAAACGGACGCGTTTTATTACACAGATGAAGCTTGAAATTGGCTTGCCAAATGTGGAAATCATTACTTCAAGAGTGCAAGATCATCAGCCAGAAGAGCGCTATGATGCGGTGTTATCTAGAGCTTTCGCAAGTGGTGAGGATATGGTGAATTGGTCAGAGCATTTAGTGCATGATCAAGGCAAAATGGCGGCGATGAAAGGGAAGTTTATTTCAGAAGAGTGGGAGAATGTATCGCAATTTCCGAATAGGGAAATTGTAGAACTCCATGTTCCGGGACTTTTTGAAGAGCGTCATTTGATCTTCTTATCGAAGTAAGATTTTTGATATAATTTTTATTTGAATTTATTTGTTTTATGTAAAAAGGTAGGAACTGTAATTGGCAACAATCATCGCAATCGCAAATCAGAAAGGCGGCGTTGGTAAAACAACGACGGCTGTGAATCTCGCTTCAAGTTTAACGGAAAGCAAGATGCGCCCAAACGTATTACTGATTGATTTAGATCCACAGGGAAATGCTACAACCGGCATTGGCGTTGATAAACAATCATTAGAATATGGTGTTGTCGACCTACTTTTAGGGGAAGCATCTATCGCAGAAGTGATCATGGATCTTGAAAAAGCAGGATTGAGATTGATCGGTGCGAATGGCGAGCTTACCGGTGCAGAAGTATTATTGGCAAAAGAACCTAATGGTGTTTATACATTAAAGAACGCATTAGAGCCGATTAGAGGCAATTTTGACTTTATTGTGCTCGATTGTGCACCTTCACTCAATATGTTAACGCTCAATGCCTTGGCCGCAGCAACAGATATTATCATTCCGGTGCAGTGTGAATATTATGCGCTGGAAGGAATATCGGCATTAATGGATACGATCTCTTCTGTGAAAGCGGCGACCAATCCTGAATTAAATATTATGGGTGTTTTGCGCACGATGTACGATGGGCGCAATACGCTTGCGGTACAAGTTTCTGAAAACTTAGAGGCGCACTTTGGAAATCGTATGTTTGAAACGATGGTGCCACGAAATGTTCGTCTTGCTGAAGCACCTGGTTACGGCGTTCCTATTACGGTATATGATGGAAAATCTAAAGGCGCTGTAGCATATACAGATTTAGCACGTGAAGTTATTACTCGAAGCAAAAAGAGGTAATTGTGAAAAAAAGAGGATTGGGTCGTGGCTTAGAGATGTTACTCAGCCAAACGGGAGCGGAAGTTGCTACAGATACGGTGAAAGTAGATAGGGAAGGGGTGAAAGAGCTCTCAATTGAGAAGCTTCAACCTGGAAAATATCAGCCACGCCGTTTTTTTGATCAAGATGCGCTAGAAGCATTGGCATCCTCGATTAAATCTCAAGGGATCATTCAACCGATCGTGGTTCGAGAAGTAGAAGGTGGTCAATTTGAGATTTTAGCTGGGGAACGCCGCTGGAGAGCTTCACAATTAGCGGGATTAAAAGTAGTTCCTGTCATCTTCAAAGAGATGAGCGATCAGGAAGCCCTTGCGGTTGCTTTGATTGAAAATATTCAACGGGAAAATTTAAATCCTGTTGAAACGGCGATTGCGTTAAAGCGCTTGATTGAAGAATTTAAATTAACGCATCAAGAAGCAGGGGAAGTGATTGGGAAATCTCGCTCTTCCATTAGCAATACGCTTCGCTTATTAGAGCTTGATGAAGTTGTACAGCAGTTATTAGCTTCACAAAGTATTGATATGGGGCATGCGCGTGCGTTATTAGCTTTGCCGAAAGCAGAGCAAGCGGTGGTTGCCAATAAAGTTGCTGAGAATCAATTAACCGTTCGTGAAACAGAGCAACTCGTCAAGACTTTATTAAATAAGGAGAAAGAGGGCTCAAGCAAGAAAGTGAAAGCGAAAGACCAAGATGTGGTTGGGCTTGAGAGAGATCTGAGTGAGTTTTTAGGCGTAACTACAGAAATTAAAACAAAAAAAGCGGGAAAAGGCGAAGTAGTCATCCGTTATAATTCTTTAGAAGAACTCGATGGTATTCTATTGAAAATAAAGAGGTAGTTATGAAAAGCTACAAAATCGCTACGAATAAGTTGACCTTGTGAGGGCTGGCGACTATAATCTTGGCATGATTTTAAAGGCGAGGATCTGATGATTCCTAGAATTGTAGTAGCGCAACTCGCTGTTTTATTGCTAACAACAATGGTTGCTTGGTCAATATATGATGGTGTAACGGCGTTGTCACTATTTGCGGCAGGTATTTCTATGTTAATACCAAACGTATTTATGGCTGCGAATATGACGTTAGTGCGATTCCATAAGGTGTTCTTTTGGGTAGGCGTCTTCTTTAATAAATTTATTATTTTGCTGCTCTTCTTAGTGAGCATCATGATAATTGAGGATCCGAATTTATTCGCGTTCCTAATTGGGATTATAGTCGTATCGCAAGTTCCCCTTGGGTATGTGTTGATATCTTCCTTAAGAAGAGAAAAGTAATTGTATAGAGAGAACTATGGCTAGTGAATTAACAAATGCATCGTATATTGGACACCATCTCGTAAACTTAAACCAAACAGGTATTGCGCAAGGAGCTGACGAGTTTGTTAACTTCAACTTGATCAACCTTGATACTGTGTTCTGGTCTGTAGTGTGCGGAATTATTGTGATTTTATTTCTTTGGGCTGCTTCTCGTAAAGCAACAGCTGGCGTTCCTGGGAAATTCCAAGCGTTTGTTGAAATCCTCGTAGAATTCGCAGAGAAACAATCTAAAACTCTCGTAAATGGTCCACAAGGATTTATCGCACCTTTAGGTTTAACAGTATTCCTTTGGATTATTGTAATGAACTCACTTGACCTTTTACCAATCGATTTAGCACCTAAAGTAATTGATGTATTAGGACTTAGCGAAGCACTTCCATATCATAAAATTCTTCCTACAGCTGACGTGAGCGCAACGCTCGGTATGTCAACAGCAGTGTTAGCAGTAGTGATCTTCTATTCTATTAAAGCGAAGGGCATGGGCTTTGTAAAAGAGCTATTCTGTGCACCATTTGGTATTTGGCTTGCACCAGCAAACTTCATTTTAAATATTGTTGAATTTATTTCTAAAGCTTTCTCTCTCGGCATGCGACTTTTTGGTAACATGTTTGCCGGTGAGTTAATCTTTATGTTGATCGCACTTTTAGGTGCAACAGGAACACTTTGGGGAATGGGGTTACATGTATTCGCAGGTGCGGCATGGGCAATCTTCCATATCTTAATCGTGATCTTACAAGCTTATATTTTCATGACATTGACCTTAGTGTATCTTGGTCAGGCGCATGAATCTCATTAAAAGAATCAGTCGAAAGATTGTGTTTCATAATTATTGTTAACGTTAGTGTTTTCTTAAAAATAGGAGTTATATTATGGGTTTAGTAGCAATTGCATGTGGTATCATCGTTGGTCTTGGAGCGATCGGTGCAGCATTAGGTATTTCTATGTTAGGTTCTAAATACATCGAAGCATCAGCACGTCAACCAGAAATCATGGATTCACTTTTACCAAAAGTATTCATCCTCGTTGGTCTTATCGATGCTGCATTCTTAATCGGTGTAGGTATTGCTGTATTCTTCGGTATGACTGTATTCACAGGTGCATAATTACATTACACTTAAAGCTTAAGTGGTAAAGACATTTGTTGGTATAGGCATATGAAAGGATAGGTAGTAAAATGAATATTAACGCAACCTTGATTGCCCAGTTTATCGTCTTTTTCATTTTGGTTTTGGTGGTTATGAAGTTTATCTGGCCACCTTTAATCAAAGCTATTGAAGAGAGACGTACTAAAATCGCTGAAGGCTTAGCAGCTGCTGAAGAAAGCGTTGCGGCACAAGCATCAGCTGAAGCTGAAGTAGATGGACTTCTTAAACAAGCACATCTCGAAGCGGCTAACTTAGTTAGCAGAGCTCAGCAACAGGCAGATAGCTTAATTGCAAAGTCTAAAGAAGATAGTAAAGAAGTTGGGCAAAGAGAGATTGATGCAGCGCATGCAAAAATTGAAGCAGAACTTAATCAAGCGACTGAAAGCTTGAGACAACAAGTTGTAGCTTTAAGTATTTTAGGCGCAAGCAAGATCATTGAAAAAGAAGTTGATGAGACAACTCACGCTAAAATGTTAGATGAGTTAGCAAAACAACTATAGTCGCCTGCTCTTCTTTCGAAGAGCATTTTGATAACTAATAAACGATGTAAAAGTAATATGTCAGAATTAGCAACAGTAGCAAGACCTTACGCGGAAGCCGTGTTCATGATTGCCAAAGAAAATCCACAAAGCGCTGATCGCTGGATGGAATTTCTTAACTCATTAAAAACATTAATGGGGAATGAAGCAACTTGTGAAGTGATGCGCTTACCGGAGTTGGGTTTCGAAAAGAAAAAAGCATTCTTAGGTGAGTTGTCAGCTAAGATTTTGAATCGAGCTCTCACTGAAGAAGAGAATGGTTTCTTGAGAACGATTAGTGAAAATAAACGCTATGAGATTTTGCCATCTGTTTATGACGAGTTCAGAATGCGTTTATTAGCTGAACGAAACATTCTTGAGGTCGAAATGCAGAGTGCATATGCCTTAACGGATGGGCAACAAGAGATGTTTGTTAAAGCTCTTCAGAAGCGTTTTAATAAAGAGATCGAATTAACAGTAACCATTTCGCCTTCCTTATTAGGTGGTGCTATTTTAAAAATAGATGATTTAGTCATTGATGGTTCGATTTTAGGTCGTTTAGACGGCATGATCCGATCAATGAATTAAGTTTAATGAATATAAAAGGAAGATTTAAAAGATGCAATTAAATCCATCTGAGATCAGTGATCTCATTAAATCCAAGATTGAAGAATTTGAACTCAAACCTGAAGAAAGAACTGAAGGTACAGTTGTTAGTTTAACTGATGGTATTGCTCGCGTTCACGGAATTGATTCTGTGATGCAAGGTGAAATGGTTGAACTTCCACACGGTGTACGCGGTCTTGCATTGAACCTTGAAAGAGATTCAGTAGGGGTTGTACTTCTTGGTGATTATGAAAAAATTACAGAAGGCGACAAAGTAAGATGTACTGGTCGTATTCTTGAAGCACCAATTGGTCCAGAATTATTAGGCCGTGTTGTTGATGGTCTTGGTAATCCTATCGATGGTAAAGGTGAGCTTGGTACTAAGTTAACTGCACCAATCGAACAAATTGCACCAGGTGTTATTGATCGTCAATCAGTTGATCAACCAATGCAAACAGGTTATATCGCAATTGACTCAATGGTTCCAGTAGGCCGTGGTCAACGTGAGTTAATCATCGGTGACCGTCAAACAGGTAAAACTGCAATTGCAATCGATACAATCATTAACCAAAAAGGTAGTGGTATCAAATGTATCTATGTTGCAATCGGTCAGAAAAACTCAACAATTGCAAACATCGTAGCGAAGCTTGAAGAGCATGGCGCGATGGATCATACAATTGTTGTTGCAGCGGGTGCATCTGATTCTGCAGCAATGCAGTACTTATCAGCATACACAGGTTGTACGATGGGTGAATACTTCCGTGACCGTGGTGAAGATGCGTTAATCATTTATGATGACTTATCTAAACAAGCTGTTGCATATCGTCAAATTTCTCTTTTACTTCGTCGTCCACCAGGTCGTGAAGCATATCCTGGAGACGTTTTCTATCTTCACTCACGTCTTCTTGAGCGTGCAGCAAGAGTTAACGCTGACTATGTTGAAAAGTTCACTAACGGTGAAGTTAAAGGCAAGACTGGTTCATTAACAGCGCTTCCTATTATTGAAACACAAGGTGGGGACGTTTCTGCGTTCGTACCAACTAACGTTATTTCAATCACTGATGGGCAGATCTTCCTTGAGTCAGACTTATTTAACTCTGGTGTACGTCCAGCGATGAACGCAGGTATCTCTGTATCACGTGTGGGTGGTGCGGCACAAACTAAACTTATTAGTAAGTTAGGTGGTGGTGTTCGTTTAGCACTTGCTCAGTACCGTGAACTTGCAGCGTTCTCACAGTTTGCTTCGGATCTTGATGAAGTAACTCGTAGACAGCTCGCTCGTGGACAACGCGTAATGGAGTTGATGAAACAAGCACAATATCGTCCATATACAATCGCAGAAATGGCATTAATTCTTTATGCTATTGAATACGAATATGTTGATGATTTGCCAATTGAAGAAGTACGTCCATTTGCACAGGGTTTAATTGCATCAGCGAATGCAACAGACCAAGAGCTCTTAAAGAACATTAACAGCAAAGGTGCTTATAACGATGACGTTTTATCTGCACTTGGTAAAGTTGTTGGTCAATTTAAGAAAGGTGGAAGCTGGAAAGTAGCATAAGCTACTTTTTAGTTCGTAACATAGCAATTAGGTAGGAATTTCATGGCTGTTGGAAAAGAAATACGTAGTAAGATTAAAAGTATTAGTAATACTCAGAAGATTACTAGTGCGATGGAGATGGTTGCAGCGAGTAAAATGCGTGCTACGCAAATTCGCCGTAATAAATCTTTCCCTTATGCACAGCAAATCGTAAAACTTGCTGCGCATTTAGGTGAAGCAACACCTGAAGAGTTCACACATCAATACTTAGCTACGCGTGATGTAAAACGTGTAGGAATTATCGTTGTTAGTTCTGATCGTGGTTTAGCGGGCGGTTTAAATAATAACTTATTTAAAGTTGTCGCGAATCAAATGAAAGTTTGGAAAGACAAAGGTATTGAAGTTGAGATCGCGACAGTTGGAAATAAAGCGAATGCTTTTTTCTCACGCTTTGGCGGCAATCTTGTAGCGACTGTGAATAACTTAGGTGATGCACCTTCGTCGAAAGATTTAATTGGTATTACAACTGCAATGCTAGATCTTTTCCAAGAAGGTAAAATTGACGAACTCCATGTTTTTGCTAACGAGTTTGTGAATACAATGACGCAAAACCCTCGTTCAGTCCAAGTATTGCCAGTGGTTCCTGGAGTTCTTCAGGACCAATTAGGTTTTGAAAGCTTAGCTGCTGACTCGAACTTAGCATGGGATTATGTTTATGACTCTGCACCTGCAGAATTAATGAATATTGTTCTTGATCGTTATATTGAATATTCGATTTATCAAGCAGTTGTTGAAAACGTAGCATGTGAAATGGCTGCAAGAATGATTGCGATGAAGGCTGCGAGTGATAATGCTGGCGATCTCATTGATGAATTACAATTGATTTATAACAAAGCTCGTCAGGCGGCAATTACTCAGGAAATTACTGAAATTGTTAGTGGTGCGGCAGCAATCAATTAATACGACGTTAACAAAAATTTGGGTTAATAGAGGTTTAGATAAGTATGTCAGGAAAAATTGTACAAGTAATTGGTGCAGTTGTTGACGTGGAATTCCCACGCGACGCCGTTCCAAGTATATATAGTGCACTTAAAGTTGTTGGATCTAAAGACGATCTCGTATTAGAAGTACAACAACAATTAGGTGATGGAATCGTAAGAACGATCGCAATGGGTAGTTCAGATGGTCTTCAACGTGGTCTTGAAGTAGAAGATACGAAACATCCAATTTCTGTACCGGTAGGCGAAGGTACTCTTGGTCGTATCATGGATGTTTTAGGACGTCCAGTTGACTATGCAGGTCCAGTTGAAGCTTCAGATCATTGGGCAATTCATAGAAAAGCACCAAGCTACGAAGACCAAGCGGGTTCTACAGAAGTTCTCGAAACAGGTATCAAAGTAATCGACTTACTCTGCCCATTTGCAAAAGGTGGTAAAGTTGGTCTTTTCGGTGGTGCCGGTGTTGGTAAAACTGTAAACATGATGGAACTTATCAATAATATCGCTAAAGCACATGAAGGTCTTTCAGTGTTCGCAGGTGTTGGTGAGCGTACTCGTGAAGGTAACGACTTCTACTACGAAATGAAAGATTCAAACGTATTAGATAAAGTTGCGATGGTTTACGGTCAGATGAATGAGCCACCTGGTAACCGTTTACGTGTAGCACTTTCAGGTCTTACAATGGCCGAGTACTTCCGTGACGAAGGTAAAGACGTATTACTCTTCATCGATAACATCTATCGTTATACACTTGCAGGTACTGAGGTTTCAGCACTTTTAGGTCGTATGCCATCAGCGGTTGGATATCAGCCAACACTTGCTGAAGAGATGGGTGTTCTTCAAGAGCGTATTACTTCAACGAAGAAAGGTTCTATCACATCAGTACAAGCGGTTTATGTTCCTGCGGATGACTTAACTGACCCATCACCAGCAACAACGTTTGCTCACTTAGATGCAACAATCGTTCTTTCACGTGATATCGCATCTCTTGGTATTTACCCAGCGGTAGATCCATTAGATTCAACTTCACGTCAGTTAGACCCATTAGTAATTGGTCAAGAACACTATGATGTTGCTCGTGGCGTACAGATGATTCTTCAACGTTACCAAGAACTTAAAGATATTATTGCAATTCTTGGTATGGATGAGCTTTCAGAAGACGATAAACTTACAGTATCACGTGCTCGTAAGATCCAACGTTTCTTATCTCAACCGTTCCACGTTGCAGAAGTATTTACAGGTGCTCCTGGTAAATACGTTTCACTTCAAGATACTATTACTAGCTTCAAAGCAATTCTTGCAGGTGAAGGTGACCATATTCCTGAGCAAATGTTCTATATGACAGGAAACTTTAACGAAGTTCTTGATCGTTACGCGAAAGAGAAGAAAAAGTAATAAGGGGATCATATGAAAACTATCAATGTCACTATTGTAAGTGCTGAAAAAGAGCTTTTTACAGGAGTTGCTTCCTTTTTTGCAGCTACAGCAGTTACGGGTGAGATAGGCGTATATCCTGGTCACGTTCCTACTTTAGCTCAGCTTAAGCCGGGACAAGTACGTTTAGTATTAGAAAACGGTACGGAAGAGATTATTTGGGTTTCAGGTGGTTTACTTGAAATCCAACCTCATGAAGTTATTGTTCTCGCAGATAGTGCTGAGCGTGCTAAAGATCTTGATGCCGCAGCAGTTGCGAAAGCTCAAGCTGAAGCAAAAGCAGCAATTGAGTCAGGTAAGCCTGAGCTTGATGTTGAGAAAGCGTTGATTGAATTATCATTAGCGAAATCTCAATTAGATGCAGTAAATAGATTGACAAAAATTTAATTAAAAATAATTAAAAGCCCGTCTAATTGACGGGCTTTTTTTTGACTGGAGAGAGTGGCGATGAATATTCCTCTGATTAATCGTGAAAAATCGATTTTAGCTTTTCAAGAAAGAGTATTAAAACAGGCGGAAAATCCTGATACGCCACTACTTGAGCGATTAAATTTTATTACCATCGTCTCTTCTAATTTAGATGAGTTTTTTGAAGTCCGATTTGCCAATATTAAGGAGCGTATTTTTGCCGGTGAAAGTCAGATTGATGGCGAGCCGGTTGCAGTTTGGCAAGAATCGATTTTTAATCGTGTGACGGCATTGGTGGAAGAGCAATATGCGGTGTTAATGGAAGAGATATTGCCACTATTGAAAAGTGACGATGCCATTGAATTTGTAGGGCTCAATGATTGGAGTGTGGAAGATCGAGAATATCTGACGACCTATTTCCATGAATGCATCAATCCTCTATTAACACCGATAGCGCTCGACGTTGCGCATCCTTTTCCTCATATTTACAATAAAACGCTGAACTACATTATCGAGCTGAAGGGCAAAGATATTTATGGGCGGGAAGTGGATACGGCAATGCTCTCTATCCCTAAAAACTTGCCGTCTTTAATTAAACTATCGAGCGATAATGGCACGGTTCGTTTTACGTCTACGAGTGAAGTGATTCGGGATCAGCTGACAACAATTTTTGATGGTTTTATCGTGGAAGCTGCGTATCAATTTAGGGTTACCCGAAATAGTCATCTCTTTATTGATAAAGAAGAGTTGACGAATCTCCATCAGGCGCTGAAAGGGGAGTTACACCAGCGTAATTTTGGGCATGCGGTACGTCTAGAAATTAGCGCAAATATGCCGAAAAATCTCCGAAATTTTTTAGCAAAAGAATTTGAATTGCCGGCAACAGAAATTTATCCTATTGCCCATTTTATAGACCTCACTCGCTTTAACGAGCTTCGTGAATTCTTAAAGCATCGAAGTGATCTTTTTTATCCAGAATTTATTCCCAAATATGCCGAAAAATGGGTGGATACTGATGATATTTTTTCCATTATCCGCAATAAAGATCAGCTCTTTTACCATCCTTTTGATAGTTTTGCGCCGACTGTAAGATTATTAGAAGTAGCGGCAAAAGATCCACAGGTACAGATGATTCGAATGACGATTTATCGCACCGGCAATGATTCTCAACTGATGAAGAATCTTGTGATTGCTGCAAAAAATGGCAAAGAGGTGAATGTCGTTTGTGAATTGATGGCACGCTTTGATGAGGAAACGAATCTAACGTGGGCGTCTATATTGGAAGAAGCCGGCGTAAAAGTGGTTTACGGCATTTTTGGCTATAAAACCCATGCGAAAATGTTGTTGATTGTACGCAATGAACCCACAGAAGAGAACCCAGATTACTTAGAATATTACACGCATTTAAGCACCGGAAATTATCATTCAGGCACTTCAAAGCTCTATACAGATTTTGCCTTAATGACGAGCGATCGAGAAATTGCGCAAGATGTCACAGATATTTTTGTGACATTGGGCAGTTTAGGAAGACCGCCGGAGCTTCGAAAGCTGTGGCAATCGCCATTTACGTTGTATGATAATTTATTGAAATATATTAATTTCGAAATCGAAGAAGCAAAAGCGGGTCGCAAAGCGCATATCATGGCGAGAATGAATGCGTTATTAGAACCACTCATTATTGAGAAGCTCTATGAAGCATCTAATGCCGGTGTGAAAATTGATCTATTAGTGCGAGGAGCGTGTTCTTTAAGACCTGGGCTTCCTGGGTTCTCAGAGAATATTAAAGTGTATTCGATTTTGGGCCGATTTTTAGAGCATTCCCGGATTTTTAGTTTTTATCATGCCGGCGAAGAGAAAGTTTATATTTCTAGCGCAGATTGGATGCACCGAAATTTCTTTCGAAGAATCGAGATTGCAGTGCCGATAGAATATGAGGCGATTAAACGGCATATTTTGAATGAAGGTCTGCTTGCGTATTTTTCGGATCATACGGCATGGATTTTAGATGGCGAAACGAATGAATACAAGCAAGAGAGATTTACAACGGAAGAGAGAGGCGCTATGCTTTCTGCTCAAGAACGGTTATTACGATCACGAGAGTAACGAGGTTACATGCTAACGCTATTTACCGAACCATTGATTAACGGAATCACCAATGCGCAGTTATATGCCTTGGTGATTTTGCTATGTAGCTTTGTGGCATTTGTCATTGGCAAATGGCGTTTTGACGTGGTGGCATTGGGTGCACTTTTAGCAATGGTATTAGTGGGTGTTGTGCCGATTGGGAATGCTTTTTCCGGTTTTAGTCATCGGGCAGTGATCACCGTTGCTGCTGTATTAGTATTGAGTAATGCGCTGGGAAATACCGGCGTGACATATCATCTCTCTCAGCATTTAAGTCAATTTTCGGATCGACCTGTATTACTGATTTTAACCCTCACAGGATTAGTCGCTTTTTTCTCGGCATTTATGAATGATGTGGGAGCGCTAGCGCTTATTATGCCGGTGGCGCTACAAGTTTCTCAGCGGTATAACATTCCGACATCAAGACTTTTAATGCCGATGGCATTTGCTTCTCTTTTAGGGGGAACGGCAACACTCATCGGAACGCCTCCGAATATGATCATTGCGCAATATCGTGAAACGGTGGATCCTGCTGCCGGTGCATTTGCGATGTTTGACTTCTTTCCGGTAGGAATTGTAGTTGTTGTTGTTGGTTTGCTCTATATCTCTTTTATCGGTTGGCGCTTGATTCCTATTCGAGGAACGGAGGCGAATACCCGATTGTTTGAAACGGATGATTATCTACTTGAAGCGAGAATTTTAGCGAATAATAAGTTTATCGGTAAAAAGATTGCTGATTTAGAGAAGGTCACAGAAGATCATGTGAATGTTGTGACAATTTTACGAGGCGCTCGTAGATTGTTATCTCCCAGCAAAGAAGAAGTGCTCAAAGAGGGAGATGTGCTCTTAATTGAAGGACAACCGGAAGATTTAAAACAATTAGAACTGCTTTCCGGCGTCACGATTAAGTTTTCTAAAGAGAGCAAAGAAAAAAATAGTAAAGAATTCTTAGAAACGCTGGAAGTGGTGGTGAATGCCGGCGCTAGAATTGCCGGACATACGATTTCAGAACTCTATTTACGTGAAAAATATAACATCAATATTTTGGGGATTTCTCGGCAAGGTGAGAGCATTCGCCAACGATTTTCCCGCTTAACATTGAAAGCAGGCGATATATTATTGATCCAAGGCGACAAACAAGAGTTGCCGGAAACGATGAATTATTTAGGATGCTTACCCTTAGCGGAACGTAATATTCGCCTGAAACCTTCATCAAAAATGTGGCCAACGGTCGGGATTTTTATCTTATCGGTTTTAGCAGTGGCATTTCAAATATTACCGCCACATATCGCCTTTCCATTAGCGATATTTTTTATGATTATCTTTAAGCTCGTATCACTGCGGGAAGTGTATCAAAGTATTGATGGACCACTCATTGTATTGCTAGGGTGTTTTATCACAGTGGGCGCCGCGCTAGAAGCAACGGGGGCGACAAATATTATTGTTGAATCTGTGGTACCGCTTCTTGAAGGGTTGCCAGCTATGTTAGTATTGTCTATAGTCATGTTAATCACGATGTTGATTACAGATGTGATTAATAGTTCAGCAACTGCGGTAATTATGGCGCCTATTGCAGTAGGGGTTGCCAATATGATGGGTCATAATATTGATCCATATTTAATCATTATTGCCATTGCATGCTCATGTGCCTTCAATACACCAATAGGACACCATTCTAATACGTTAGTGATGGGTCCGGGAGGATATCAATTTGGAGATTATTGGCGTATGGGTTTTTTACTAGACTTATTGCTAATTGTGACGGTTGTTCCAGCAGTAATCTATTTTTGGCCATTATAAATTTGAATACAGAAAGGAATCAAAATGAAACTATTTACCGGCGTTCCATTAGCGCCAGATGATGCAATTTTAGGTGTAGTTGAATCCTTTAAGCAGGATCCACGGGAAGAAAAAGTTAATTTAAGTATCGGAATCTACTCGGATCATGCCGGTAAAGTACCCATTTTGAAAGCCGTAAAAGCCGCCGAAGCCTATCTTTTTGAACATCCTCAACCTCGGGTATATTTACCGCTCGGTGGTTTAGGAAGCTACGTGGATTGTGTGCAGAAGCTTCTGTTCACGGAAGATCATGAACTTTATCGTGATCAAAGACTTGCAACCATTCAAACACTTGGCGGTACAGGTGCTTTGAAGATTGGTGCAGATTTTTTACATACGATCTTGCCAGAAAGTAAGGTGTATGTATCAGATCCTACATGGAGCAATCACATTGCCATTTTTGAAGGTGCGGGTTTTGAGGTAGGAGAATATCCTTACTTTGATGATAAAACCAAAGGCGTTGCATTTGATCGTTTCTATCAATTTTTAGAAAAGCTTCCGGCAAAATCTATCGTGTTATTGCATGCTTGTTGCCATAACCCAACTGGAGCCGATTTAACGGTCGAGCAGTGGGAAAAAGTTGCGGCAATCTTTAAAGAACGTGATCTGATCCCCTTTTTAGATATGGCATATCAAGGTTTCTCGAAAGGCATCCAAGAAGATGCGGCATCTATTCATATCTTTGCAAAAACGGGGCTTCCAGTATTTATCGCGACTTCTTTCTCAAAATCTTTCTCACTTTATAGTGAAAGAATTGGGGCATTAACGGTCATTACCGCAGATAAAGAAGAGCAAGAACGTATTACTTCGCAAATTAAATCAAAAGTTCGTGCAATTTACTCATCGCCTCCTTCATTTGGAGCATACTTAGTGCATTATGTCTTAGCAGATGATGAACTGCGTGCATCGTGGGAAGCGGAGCTTGCAGAAATGCGGGATCGAATTAAATCGATGCGTGGGAAATTTGTAGAGCTTTTGAACAGTAAGCAGGATAAAGTAGACTTTAGTTTCATTAATAATCAAGCGGGTATGTTTTCTTATTCAGGACTTAGCGCAGATCAAGTTGAGAAAATGAAAAAGGATTATGCTATCTATACTGTAGATACAGGTCGAATTTGTATCGCAGCGTTGAATGAAGACAACATTGAACTTGCGGCAAATGCCGTAGTTAATGTACTATAAAGCTATTTAGTCCAGAATCTCGGTTAAAGGGGAACGTTTATGTCAGAAAGTGTATTTATCTATAAGCTTCCGCTCTACATTATTGCTCTACTTTGTATTACAGGTTGGGTATTATTATTTGGAGTGGTGTTCTTCGGTAAATAGGAGAAGAACTCAAAAGGAAAGAGTGCTGTCATAGCGCTCTTTTTTTATGTATAAAATATCACTCTTAACGGTAATGATCGGCGATTAACACCATTTATGATAAAAAGATGAAAGGAGATCTCTTGAAAGAGGATATGGATATCATAGAAACAATATTTCAAAACGTTTCTGCTAAAAAGGAATATTCCTTAGATATATTGAAGTCAATGTTAGGAATAGAAGAGGCGATATTGCGAGATAATCTTGATCAACTCTGTTTGATCAGTGATCTTTTTAAGGTGGAAAATGAGAAATTTTCGACTTTAAAAGAATATATTCCTTTAAATTCCCAAGAGATATTAGGGTTTTTGCCGAAAGATTTACAATCTCAATTATTGATAGAGAACCGTTTTATGACGCAATCTACCAATTTGGATTTAGAAAAAATTCAAGTTGCCGGCAATGAAGAATGCACGCATCCTCTTGCGGCAATTGCTATTGCCGAGATGCAGCGAAGTGGAAAAGGGCGCAGAGCAAAAGCGTGGGTTTCGCCTTTAGCAAAAAATCTCTATTTCTCATTTAAATATCACTTTTCGCAATCATCTTTAGAATATTTAAGCACGTTGAGTTTGCGAACCGGCATTGTTTTGCTTCAAATATTGCACGATAGTGGCATTCAAGATGCGAAAATTAAGTGGCCTAATGATATTTGGGTAAATGGACATAAACTTGCCGGCATTTTAGTGGAAAGTACTTTCTCTTCGAAAGGCATGGATGTTGTGATAGGGATTGGTATTAATAACCAGATTGATCAAGAGATCCAGGTGTTAGAAAATCATCCCACGAGTTGTGAAGCAGTACTAGGTTACGCATTAGATCGTAATTTGTTAGTGGCAAAACTCACAACCAAATTATTTCAGCTCTGTGAACAGATTGAAAAGGACTCAAAAAACTTATTGCATCTACCATCTATTTGGAAGGAATATAGCTACTTCTATGGAAAAACGGTGCAGTTGATTTCTGATCATGGAATAGAGATTGGGCAAGAGATGGGAGTAGATGAGAGCGGGGCGCTTTTGATTCAATATGCAGACGGTTCATTCAAGACACACTTGTCAGGAGATCTATCTGTTCGCGCTTATGAATAAACTCGTAAAACCTGTTTTATAGAGAAATCAATTTAAGAAAGCTCCCTTGTGAAGTAGAGGCTGATTCATCGCTGGGGAATGCTTGCATTTTTTTATAAATCTCGCGCTAGCGGAATTCATTTTTTTAGAATGTGAAGTAAGATGAAGTGACGATACAATGAGGTTTTCTTAGATGGATTTCACTACATCCGCTACACAGCATTATCATTGTGAAACATGGATTGATCGGTATAAATATATCAAAAAGCCAACGAATGGATCGTTGGCTTTTGTCTGTTTCACGCTATTTTAAAGTATGGACTATTTGAATATGGACTTATTTACAGTTCATGGAAAGTACTCGTCCATTTCGGTACAGTACACGGCAGCTAGAGCCGTTGCGTTTTCCGGAACACCAGTCTGCTGCCATGGTAATATTATTGACTTTACAGCCTACAACAGCGCCGGAGTTGTTTTTAATGACCTGTAACGAACCGTTGACAGTCCCTCTTGGAGCTGCTGATAAAATACCATCTTGTTGTAAGCCTCTTTGTAAGCGTGGTGCTACACCTGTTTTTCTGGTGTTTTGTGAAGAAGCAGTATTACTAGAACCGGAAGATCTATTGTTTGATTTCGCATCCAATGCTAATTTCAAATCCATTAAAATGCTTGCAGTCACAACATCGGAGCTACTTTTTCTTTGAGATTTTAAGAATGCGTTGAGCTGTTTTTTAGAGTTGTTCCCAAAAATACCATCCGGTTTTACAGGATAACCTAATCCTTTCAGGTATGTTTGAGCTTGCTTTGGCGCATTTTTTTTGAATGATTCTAGTAATGCATTATCAATAGTATTCCCTTTCGCTAGGTTATTTTGGGAGCGGTAGGTTGAGATTGCACGTTCTGTTGCCGGTCCCATTTTCCCATCTGCTTTGCCTTTTAAAATGCCAAAACCGATGAGATAACTCTGTGTATCGACAAGTCGCTGTGCCGCTTCACGCGCTTTAATCACTTTTTCATGATATTCCTTCGCAAGCGTTGTTCCTTGTTCTTCATCAATCAAAATAAGATATGCCGGAATATCTAAAGCTTCGTTCACTTGGTACCCGTAACGATTTTTAAGAATCCCCACAGCTCTACGAGTTTTAGGACCCATTGTGCCGGTTTCAGCATCTTTCATATATCCTGTACGATTGAGATAGCGCTGAAACTTATTAATATCTTCTTTTTCAAGTAATTCTTCGGTACGCTTATCTAGTTTTCCTGAAGCCGGAAGCTTAAAGGCTTGTTGAAATGCTGTAATCGCTCTTGTTGTGCCAGGACCTGTTAAACCATCGACAGTGCCGGTGTAGAAACCTAAGTATGCGAGTTGTAACTGGATTAAAGCAATATTTTCGGTACTTTTTGCATGAGATAGATCTAAACCCTTTACAGAAGCGCGATATTGCTCTTCACTTTTCTTTGTATCCGCTTGTAAGCTTGAATCTTCTTCTTGGCTAACCGGCGATGTGCCATCATCTACAACATCTTCAATAGAATCTGTAGGGATATCTTTAGGATCAATCGGTGGCGTGAATTCACTATTTAAATCTTGGTTAAAGAGCGTCAAAAGAAGAGCCGGCGTTAAACGACCAACTTCTTCGGTATGAGTCGCTTTTTCATATGCCATAATGGCATTTCGGGTACCAGATCCTGAGATACCATCGATTTCGCCGTCATATAATTTGTCTTGTGTGAGGCGATATTGCACCATTCGATACATAATTTGCCTGAGAGGTGTTTGCCATCTTGGGAGGATTTCTCCCGTTTCTCTCTGTCCTAAAGCTTTTTCAAATTTTCGAATCGCTTCTCGTGTTGCAGGACCATTTGAACCATCAAGATCGCCATCATAAAGCTTTAAAAGATAGAGAGATACTTGAGTGAAGAAGATATCTGATCGTCGAGCATTAATTAATAGATCATCTACCTCTGCACGTGATAGATCGAAATATTGGATCGGTTCATTTAATTCAGATAGCTTTTGGAGTTTTTTATCTAACTCTGCTTTTTTACGAGCAATTTCTGCTTCTTTAGCGGCAATTTCAGTGGCTTTTCTTTTTTCTTCTTCTGCAATTTGTTGTTGATCTAAAATAATTGCAATAGACTCTTGAATCACAGGGACGGTATTTGTGAGCGGTAATTCTACCACGCTATTTTCAATGATCTCATCAGTCACATTGTTTTGAGAGATTGTTTGTGTGGAGATGATATCTGTTTGAGTTGCCGAAGCCTTTGTGATCTCTATGGTTTCTCTAATTTTTTCTTGTGGTAAGAAATTTGCATTAAAGAGATGGAATAGTGTTGATGGCGCAAGCGTTCCCGTTTCAGCTAATCCCACACTTTTTTCAAAGCGACGAATGGCATTTCTAGTTGCGGCATCATTACGACCGTTAATATTACGAGTATAGAATTCTAAAATTTGTAACTGTTTTTGAACTTTTTCACGAATGATGGTTTCTAATGGCTCTTCCCAACGTACATGAGGAACCCCATCAGCTGTCTGTCCTAAAGCTGTTTGGAAACTTTTAATCGCATTTCTCGAATTCGCACCATTCACACCATCAATGATTAATGGTGGGGGAAAATAACCGGCAATTCGGAGCCATGTTTGTAATGTTAACGTTTTTGGCGAACGAGGATTATTCGTTAATGCTTGGATTTCTTCTGGTGTGAAAGAGAAATAGGTAAGGAGGGTTTCAGAAAGTTCTTGATCAACGGCTTCGATGGCTAAATCTTTGAGAAAATCTAACTCGATCAAAGATTCATAGGGTTTCTGTTCACTGTTTTGAGGGGTGATTGCAAATAACACTTTCTGATTGTTAGCATTTAAGTAGTAACGATTGTCAGAGAGTAGTTCCAAATTAACACTCGCTGGCAAGCGTTCTTGAATGCTGGTAAGAAGTGCTTGTTGTAATTCAGCATCTGATAACGATGGATATTCTTTTTCAACATCTTTCAAAAGCAACGTAATGGCATCATGTTCAAGATCAATAAACCATTCTGGTGTAATGACCGGAATAGGAGTGAGTTGATTTTGGATTTGATAGTTTAAAATATCTTCTTGAAACGCCGGTGTGAAGTTACCCTCAAGGTTATCCACAGGATAGTTGAGGATATAGAGCCAAATTTGTGCACGCTGTACGATGGCAGAATTGACGCCCGTTGCAATATTTTTAGATACAAACCAATCTTGAAGCGCTTGGTTTGTCTTGTTGTAAGCGTAATCATACAAGGTAAATCCGTAAGCATCCTTAAAGTATAGATTATTATCATTTTGATATTGCGCTAATGAATCGACTTTAGGATCTTGGCTATCTTTTAAGATATCCACAAGGCTATTGGCGGAACTCAGTGATAGAGCGAGTATGGATGATAATGCCACTTTAAGGAGTGCTTTACGCATAATATTTAATCCTTTGGATGATTTTTGACAGGCAACTTTCCTTTTCTCAAATGTACCAAGATGAGTGATGTTGCCGCAGGAGTGACCCCTTGAATTCGTGATGCTTGACCAAGGGTTTCAGGTTGCGCCTGATTTAAACGCTCTTGAATTTCAATAGAGAGGCCTTCTACTAAGTTGTAATCAATATTTGCCGGTAATGGCGCATTTTCAAATTTTTGATTACGTTTAATATCATCAATACTACGATTGATGTAGCCTTCATATTTTGTATGAATTTCAATTTTTTGTAATACTTCCGGAGAGAATTCTTCTAAAGAAGGACCATCTTCATCATGTAAATTTAAGAGCGTATCTAAAGAAATTTCAGGACGTTTAAGAAGGCTTAATGCACGAATATTCTGTTTAAGTTCGACTTTATTCTCTTCTTGGACTTTTTTACCGGCAGGCGAATCGACACGAATCATCCAATCTTTAAATTGTTGTTCCGCTTTTACGATCGCTTCTTGTTTTTCGAGGAATTTCTCCCAGCGATAATCATCTACAAGTCCAAGCTCACGGCCAATCGGTGTTAAACGTTCATCGGCATTATCTTCTCTAAGAATGAGGCGATGTTCTGCGCGTGACGTAAACATACGATACGGTTCGCGAACGCCGAGGTTAATGAGATCATCGATCATCACGCCGGTATACGCCTCATGACGTTTCGGATACCAAGCATCTTTCTCAAGATAGCGTCTTGCGGCATTTAATCCCGCAAGTAATCCTTGAGCACCCGCTTCTTCATAACCTGTTGTACCGTTAATTTGTCCGGCAAAGTAGAGGTTTTCAATCGCTTTTGTTTCAAGCGTGAATTTGAGATTACGGGGATCAAAGAAGTCATATTCAATGGCATATCCTGGGCGCGTAATATGGGCGTTTTCCATGCCGGGAATACTTCTGACTAATTTGATCTGAATATCAAAAGGTAAACTTGTGGAGATGCCATTTGGATAATATTCATGAGTATCCAAGCCTTCAGGTTCAAGGAAAACATGATGCTGATCTTTATCGGCAAACTTCATGATCTTATCTTCAACAGAAGGGCAATAACGAGGACCTAAACCTTCAATAGTTTTGTTATCCGCATACATTGGCGAGCGATCTAAGCCGCTACGAATAATGTCGTGGGTCTCTTCATTCGTATAAGTTGTCCAGCAAGATACTTGTCTAGGATGTTCTTCACGAGAACCTAAATAGGAGAATACCGGCGTTGGGTTATCGCCAGGTTGCTCTGACATATTGCTGAAATCGATGCTTTTCCCATCTATTCTTGGCGGTGTTCCTGTTTTTAAACGACCTTTTCCAAGATTGAGTTCTGCAAGTTTATGTGAAAGGGGAATCGATGCCGTATCGCCCATTCTTCCGCCACTATAATTTTGCATGCCGATATGAATTAATCCTGAGAGGAATGTGCCGGCAGTGAGGACAACGGTTGTTCCACGGAAACGAATACCCGTTTGGGTAATCACGCCACAAACTTTGTCGCCTTCTATAATAAGATCGTCAGCCGCTTGTTGGAACAGATAGAGGTTTGGCTGGTTTTCTAAAATTTTACGCATCGCTGTTTTGTAAAGCGTGCGATCTGCTTGCGCTCTTGTAGAACGAACCGCAGGGCCTTTAGAAGCATTCAGTGTTCTAAATTGAATACCGGCAAGGTCTGTAACATGCGCCATAGAACCGCCAAGCGCATCAATCTCTTTAACGATTTGCCCTTTACCGATTCCACCAATTGCCGGATTACAGCTCAGCTGCCCGAGCGTTTCAATGTTGTGAGTTAAAAGGAGCGTAGGAACGCCAAGACGAGCGGAAGCGAGCGCGGCTTCAGTGCCTGCGTGTCCGCCACCAATTACAATAACGCCAAAATGTTGAGGATAATCCATATAAATAAAACAACTTAATGTGAGGAATGAGTGAGAAATAATTGTGCCATAAAGGAACATTTATTCACGGGATTCGTTAGGGGAAATTCCATTTTATAACGAATAGAAAGAGCTAATTATAAACTAAAAAAGGGATCTAACCAATGAAGATCCCTTTTTAGAAATGTCTCTTTTGTAAAAGATTCTAGATTTTATTCTTCAGAATGCTTTGCTAAATCATCAAGCGCTGCTGTAAATCCTTTCATAGAGATATCTACTTTAACATTATTTGTTTCAGGACCTAAGAAATCATGAGTGTAGCTAATGCCAAGTTTATTAGAGTCTTTTAGAGTCTTTAAAACTTTTGGATCATTAATAGGAAGACCTGTAATACAACCATCTGGTAAACAGCGTTCAAAGCTTAAACCGGTCACTTTATTGCCTTCAATTTCTAATTGCTTGCCATCAATGTTGAGCTCAAGACCTGGGATCAATAGTGCACCAGGAAGAGCACTGAAAATGATAGTTGGATTGCCATCGATATAGACAACAGATGCACGAAGCGCTTTAATTTTTTGTTTTTGCGATGCATCATTTGGATTTGTAAGCTCGATATCTCCCGTTGAAGACATTAAACAGTTTTCAAAAGTCCCTTCAGGAGACTCATCTTGTAAACATTCAACTTTCCAGCTGCCGTGTTGCTTAAGATAAACCACTTCCGTTTGGTTTTGTTGCGCAGATGCAATGCTTCCGAGAAGAAGCGCTGCAACGCTTGTGCTTAGTAGTAACTTTTTTAACATAATCGAGTTTTACTCCAAATATCATTGGGAATGCTAATAATTTCGCTGTTTTCTAATCAAATAGAATAACATTACAAGGGGTTTATTATATACTAGTTCAATAATCGTTCAAGAAAAGCTCGATTTACTTAATGCGACAAGGAAGAGAATAAAAAAAGATGCAGTTATCAAATGAGAAATTAACGGGTGGCGGGCGCGTATATGTCATTTCAGCCCCTTCAGGTTGCGGTAAAACCACTTTAGTTGATGCGTTAATGGAACAAGATCAAGATGTCACAAGAGCAGTTACCCACACCACAAGAAGTGCTCGAGAAGGTGAAGTGAACGGTATCGATTATCACTTTGTATCAAAAGATCAGTTTAAAACAATGATTCAAGAGCATGGATTTTTAGAGCATGCAGAAGTCTTTGGAAATCTTTACGGAACATCGATTGCAGAAGTACAAAAGCATACGGCAACGGGAAAAGATGTGGTGTTAGTGATTGATTGGCAGGGTGCCAATTCTGTAAAAGCAATTATGCCAGAAGCCGAGCTTATCTTTATTGTTCCTCCTTCGATTCAAGCATTAGAAGATCGCCTCTCATCAAGACAGCAAGATGATATTGAAGTTGTGAATAAGCGCATGGCAGATGCCGTGAATCAAATTCAGCATTATGTCAATTTTGATTATGTTGTTGTGAATGATGATTTCACAATTGCCTTGCAAGATCTAGAGCATATCTTTCAGGCCAATCGATTACGAACGGCGTATCAGAAAGTGAAAAATAGAGCATTACTCACACAATTGTTGAATGAGAAAATCTAAATAAATCTAAATATTTAATAGGTTTAAAGTTATAATGCTGTTCTATCAAGAATCGCGGATAAATAAATTTTAAAGTTTTAGGAGTAAAATTATGGCTCGTGTTACAGTTCAAGATTGTTTAGAAAAAGTAGATAACCGTTTTCAGTTAGTAACGGTTGCAGCAAAAAGAGCAAGACAGCTCGAGCGTGGGGCAGAAGCGACAGTTGCTCGTACAAGCAGAGCATCTAAGTCTGCAGTAATTGCGTTACGTGAAATCGCTAAAGGTGATATTACGGCCGCAGAAATTAAAGCAAAAGAGTTAGAGCACGCAGCAGGATTCTAAGAAATTTTGCAAAGCATCAAACAATAATTTTAGAAAGGCCTAATCTCTTGAAAGTGTGAATAAGAGCATTACGGAAAATAATTCTAAAAGTTGAAAATGAATAAGACGAAACTGTTTTAGTTACTTTTGAAGATTTTAAAAAATCTCAGAAGTAATAAAACAGTTTCTTTATTATTGATTTCACAAAATGATAATTTATGTTATTTCTAACATCATATAATTGATGGATTGATTAAAGGATCGAGATATTCGATTCAAAGGAGTAGAGATGGAGAATTATAATCTTCCTCCTAATCTCCTTCCATGGCGCAAAGAATTTGAGATTAAAGTCGATCGCTTATTGCGTATCGTTGGTCGCTATCTTTCGGAAGAAGAGGTTAATGAGGTTAAACGAGCCTGTATTTATGGTGCTTTTGCGCATCAGGAACAGTTTCGCTCGTCAGGTGAACCTTATATTTTTCATCCGATAGCGGTTGCCCTGATTTTGAGTGAAGTACAGATCGATAAAGCGGCATTAGTCGGTGCGATCCTTCATGATGTGATTGAAGATACAGATATTGGCTATGGTGAAATCGCCCGAGAATTTGGGGAGGAAGTTGCGCAGATCGTTGATGGCGTGACTAAGCTCACTAAAATTAAATTTAGATCGAAGGAAGAAGCGAAAGCAGAAAACTTCCGAAAAATGGTCTTAGCCATGACGAAAGACCTACGTATTATTATGGTGAAGCTTGCAGATAGACTTCATAATATGCGCACATTAGGGTCATTGCCGGCATACAAGAAACGCCGCATTGCCAATGAAACATTAGAAGTATATGCACCAATTGCCGCGCGTTTGGGAATGTACGTTTTACAGGTCTATTTAGAAAATCTCTGCTTTGAAAATATCTATCCGATGCGCTATGCCGTTTTGGCAAAAGCCATTGATGAAAAGTATGCCAATGAGAGAGAGAACCTTACCCGAATTAAAGATGCGATTCATGATCGTTTGATTCGTAGCAATATATTATCCCGTATTTCCACAAGACAAAAACACCTTTGGAGTATCTATAATAAGCTGAAAGTCAAAGGGCGTATTGAGCTTGTATATGATATTTTTGCGATTCGTGTCATTGTGTCAACGGTGGATGAGTGTTACCGCGTTTTAGGAATGGTGCATCAGCTCTATAAGCCGATTATTGGGGGTTTTAAAGATTATATTGCTATTCCAAAAGGCAATGGTTATCAGAGTTTACATACGATTGTGTTTGGTCGAAATGGTTTGCCGGTAGAAGTACAGATCCGCACTCGTGATATGCACGTAATTGCGGAAGCCGGAGCGGCTGCACATTGGCGTTATAAAGATGCATATGAAGGACAAGAGCATCATCAAATCCGTACCAATAAATGGTTGGATTCAGTTACAGAACTACAAGATAGCGGGATCTCTTCTGAAGAATTTATGGAAGCGATGAAAGCCGATATCTTCCCGAAAGAGATCTATCTCTTTACGCCAAAGGGGCGCATTATTGAATTGCCGAAAGGATCTACAGGCATTGATTTTGCTTATGCGGTTCACACAGAAGTAGGAAATCGTTGTAAAGCGGTGATTGTTGATGGCGTAGAAGTACCGTTCTCACAATCGTTACATAATGGACAAGCGGTTGAAATTATTACGGAACAAGGCTTAAGACCATCGCCAAAATGGCTCGATTATGTCGTAAGTGCAAAAGCGAGAACGAGTATTTTAACGTATCTCTCTAAGTTAACCGATGAAGAAGCTTATAAGATCGGAAATACGTTATTAAAAAAATCCTTAGCAGAGAAAGGGATTTTATTAGATGACTTCCCAGATGAGGATAAAAACAAGTTACTTGAAGAGCTTGGTTTGGGTACGAAAGAAGAGCTATTAATAAAAATAGGTCGTGGCAAGTATCCGATGCATTATGTGATTAATCGTTTCTTAGTGAAACAAGGATTAGCGGTGGGAACACATGAAACACCAGATGAAGATGCCGATGGTTTAGAGGTTTCGAGCGATATTATTATCGGTGCGGAAACCATGAAAACAACTCTAGGTCGTTGCTGTTATCCATTGCCGGGAGAATCGATTATCGGTTATCTCAGCCAGCGTCAAGGAATGGTTATCCATCAGGTGGATTGTGCAAATGTAGATAACTATAAAAAACAACCTGATCGCTGGATTCCTTTAGCTTGGAGCAAAAAAGCACAGGGAGATTTCCCAGTACAATTGACGCTTATTGCAAAAAACCGCCGTGGCGCCATTGCTTCTGTGAGTGCAAAAGTGACAGAGATGAACTTGGATATAGGGGAGTTTATGTCGGAACCTATTAGTGATGATTTAGTGACGATTCGTTTTGTGGTGGATGTTGAAGATCGTAAACATTTAGCAGATATTATGCGAGAAATCCGATTGTTACCATTGGTAGAGCGCGTTTCACGGCGTTAACTCAAGATTCAAATACAGATTTTTAAAATGATAAAATCCAAAATAACAAAAGCCTTTAAGCAATAATCTTAAAGGCTTTTTGATATGAACGTTTAAATTCACTTATTCTGAAACTATCTATGAAAAACGACCTATGAAAACACTTTTATGCGTTTTATATCAGTTTTTTTGAGAGTGACTTGAGTATAATGATCAGTTATAAATTTTTAATAAACAGTATCGAACTTTGAGCTGATAGTTGTAGTAACCCCTTATTTAAAAAGAGAGAATTTCCATATGTCTAAAGCACAACCTTTATTATTCTTAGGTGGATTAACAGCTGAGGAGTTTTTAACAGAATATTGGCAGAAAAAACCACTATTTGTTAAAAATGCTTTTCCTGACTTTGAAGATCCTCTTTCGGCAGATGAGATTGCCGGTTTAGCATTTGAATCTTTTATTCCTTCTCGTTTTATTTTTGAAGAGGGTGGCGAGCGTCCTTGGCAATTCAAAATGGGTCCGGCAACGGAAGAGGATTTTGCAACGTTAAAAGATAAGAAATGGATGCTTGTCATTAATGATGTGGAGAAAAATTTGCCGGAATTAAAAGCGGTGACGGCGCCTTTTCATTTTATTCCTAATTGGCGCTTAGATGATCTTCAAGTAAGTCTTGGGGAAGATGCCGGGAATGTCGGCGCGCATTGGGATGATTATGATGTGTTTTTAATTCAAGGGATGGGACAGAAAAAATGGCAGATTAGTTATGCACCTGTTTCAGAAGATGATTTCATGAAAGGCGTGGATATTCGTCTGATTGAAAATTTTAAAGCCGATGAAGAGTGGATTGTAGAACCGGGAGATATGCTCTATTTGCCTCCAAAAATCGGACATTATGGTGTGAATATTGGGCGAAGTGTGACGTGGTCTGTAGGATTTAGAGCGCCCAAGCATCAAGAAATGTTCCGTGATTTTATCGAAATGAAGTTTGATAATATGGCTGAAGATGCCCGATTTAGTGATCCTGAATTATCTGTGGTTCAAAATTATGGCGAGCTTAGTGATGAGGCGCTCGATAATGTTGTTTCAGTCATTCAAGAAGGATTACTTACGAATAGAGATGAAATTGCAAAATGGTTTGGCGCTTTTATGACTGAGCCAAAAATGTTTCAGGCACCCGATTTGTTAGAGGAAAAGATCACATCATCGGATATTTTAGAATTTTTAGAGGAAGGTGGCGCACTGGAAGTTCATCCTGGATTAACACTGATCCATCGACAAATTGGAGAGCAATATTATCTCTTTGCCGGAGGGAAATCTTATCCATTACCAGAAGAACAATCTGCTTTGATTCAAACGATTGTGAATGCAGAGTTTTTAGAGTTTGAAGATCTTGAAGCGTTCTTAAATGAAGAGGAATCTATCGCATTCGTGGCAACGCTTGTGAACGAGGGAATATTGATCATGGAAGAGGACGAATAAAATGCGAGCAGTGTATAGAATCTTGAATGCCGGCTTTCTAATTTTAGGGATGTTTGTTTTTACAAATATTCAGGCAAATCCGATGATTACCAATCCTGATTTAGAAAAATTTCAGCAGGAAAAACAAGGGTTAGTAAAAATGTCCTTTGGCTTTTCTCCCAATTCAGGGCTTCGGGAAGGCGAGATGGTGATTTTGGATGTACCCATTTCTGTGGAACTCGCTTTAGATAGCGCATCACAAGCAAGAGGCTTAATGTATCGTCAGGAGATGCCAGAAAATTCCGGAATGCTCTTTATGTTCTCAGAAGAAACACCGCTCTCTTTTTGGATGAAAAATACGTTAATTCCTTTGGATATTATCTATATTAATGAGCAAGGAAATGTCGTACATATTGCAACGGCCCAGCCTTGTAAAATTCAAAATTGCCCCTCATATCCATCCGTATATCCTGCGAAATATGTGCTGGAGCTGAATGCCGGAAGAGCAGAGGAATTGGGTTTAAGTGCCGGCGATAATCTTAATTGGGCATGGAAATAGTTTTGAAATAATTCCGAAAGTATTTCCCTTTAGAATAAGTTTGGTATTTTTAGTGCAAACATACTATAATGCCGGCTTAAATGCTGTCGATCGCCATTGGCACTTTTATATTATATTGGAGTTTTAAATTATGTTAACAGTAGAGAAAAAAGCGGAAATCGTTCAAGACTTCGGTCGTGGCGCTAATGACACAGGTTCACCAGAAGTGCAAGTTGCACTTTTAACTTTCAACATCAATGCGCTTCAAGCACATTTTGCTGAAAACAAAAAAGATCACCACTCACGTCGTGGCCTTTTACAAATGGTTAACAAACGTCGTAAATTGCTTACATACTTGAAAGCAAAAGATTTAGGTCGTTACCAAGATCTTATCGATCGTTTATCATTACGTCGTTAATTGATAAAGATGCCGTTTCTCACACATGCTAATCAGTTCACTATCTATGAATTCGATTTTGTGTGTCTGTGAAATAGAGCCCTCGCATTGTATGCGGGGGTTTTTTTACTTTCTTTAAATGAAAGATTCTGTAGGGGCACTGTTTTACTGTTTATGGTGAAATATTGATGGGAAGTGATTCCCATGAGCTGTAAAACAGTTCCCTTAGATTCTATAGTTCTTTGTTTAAAGATTACATGAATAATAAAAGAGGAAAAAATATGAAATTAGAACCAATCGTTCAAGAATTTATTTACGGTGGCCGTAAAGTTACCATCGAAACTGCAGAAATTGCACGTCAAGCAACGGCGGCAGTAATGGTCAATATCGAAGGCACAACGGTATTTGTATCTGTTGTTGCTTCAAAAAATGCCGATCCAAGCCGTGATTTCTTTCCATTAACCGTAGATTACATGGAAAAAACATACGCAGCAGGTAAAATCCCAGGGGGATTCTTCCGCCGTGAAGGACGTCCTTCTGAGCTTGAAATTTTAACATCTCGTTTAATTGACCGTCCTGTACGTCCACTTTTCCACGAATCATTCACAAATGAAGTGCAAATCGTGGCGACCGTGGTTTCAATTAATCCTGAAATCAGTGCGGATATCGTTGCATTAATCGGTGCTTCAGCAGCGCTTTCTATCGCAAACCTTCCATTTAATGGTCCATTGGGTGCTGCGCGCGTGGGTTACAAAAATGGTGAATACATCATTAACCCAACGAAAACAGAATTAGAAACCTCTGATCTTGATTTAGTCGTTGCCGGTACTGAAAGTGCAGTATTAATGGTTGAATCAGAAGCAAACCTTCTCTCTGAAGATATTATGCTTGGCGCGGTAATGTTTGGTCATAACGAATTCCAAACTGTGATTGAAAACATTAAAGAACTTGCGGCAAAAGTGGGCAACGAAGCATTCCCATTTGTGGCGCCAGAAGCGGATATCGCACTTCAAACAGCAGTAAATGATCTTGTTCGTGCAGATCTTGAAGCGGCATTTAAATTAACTGTGAAACAAGAGCGTGGAAGCGCAATTGGTGCAGCTCGTGAAAAAGCGATTGCAGCATTAGTAACAGGTGATGAAGATAGCTTTACAGCAGCAGAAGTGGCAGCAGAAATTGGTCGTATTAGCTCTGATATCGTTCGTAGCCAAATCATTGATGGTCAACCACGTATTGATGGCCGTGACACAACAACGGTTCGCCCAATCGTTTCTCGCGTAGGTGTTTTACCACGCACACACGGTTCAGCTCTCTTTACACGTGGTGAAACGCAAGCATTAGTGGTTGCAACACTTGGTACAGAGCGTGATGCACAAATCATTGATGCATTATCCGGTGAATATAAAGAAAACTTTATGCTTCACTACAACTTCCCTCCATATTCAGTGGGAGAAACAGGTCGTGTAGGTTCACCAAAACGTCGTGAGATTGGTCATGGTAACCTTGCAAAACGTGGTGTTTATGCAGTGTTACCAGATATGGAAGCATATCCATACACAATCCGCGTGGTTTCAGAAATTACTGAATCAAACGGTTCAAGCTCAATGGCTTCAGTATGTGGAAGCTCATTAGCATTGATGGATGCCGGTGTTCCTTTAAAAGCACCCGTTGCAGGTATTGCAATGGGTCTTATTAAAGAAGGCGACCAATATGCAGTTCTTACAGATATTCTTGGTGATGAAGATCATCTTGGCGATATGGACTTTAAAGTAGCAGGTACTAAAGATGGTATTACTGCACTTCAAATGGATATCAAAATCGACGGAATTACAAAAGAAATTATGGAGAAAGCACTTTCACAAGCGAAAGTAGCAAGACTTCATATTCTTGATGAAATGAATGCTGTAATCGGCGAATCTAGAGATTCTATCTCTGAATTTGCACCACGTATTACAACGATTCGTATCAACCCAGATAAGATTCGTGACGTGATCGGTAAAGGCGGCGTAACGATTCGTGCAATTACTGAAGAAACAGGCGCAATCATTGAAATCGAAGATAACGGCGAAGTACGTATCTCTGCTGTGAATAACGATCAAGCAGAAGCTGCGAAAAAACGTATCGAAGAGATTACATCTGATATCGAAATCGGTTCAGTATATGAATCAGCAGTTGTTCGTATCATGGACTTCGGTGCATTTGTAAACTTACGTCCAGGTCAAGACGGCATGGTTCACGTTTCACAAATCCCATCTGAAGAGCGCATTACAAACGTAGGCGATCACTTAAGTGTGGGTCAAATCGTAAAAGTAAAAGTGCTTGAGATTGATCGCCAAGGTCGTATTCGTTTAACAATGAAAGACGTTGAGTAATTCGTAAGATATGGATGAATCTATTAGATGATTTTGATTAGATAGTAATCCGAATTTTAATTCTAACTTTAATTTCTGATCATTTTTAGAATCATCATTTCTTAGAATAAAAATAGAAAACCTCATAATGTAAATTATGAGGTTTTTTTATAGTGCTTTTTATAACGTTTTTGATAGTGTTTTTTGTAAACTATTTTGATGAATTACGGCGATTTCCGAATAAAAAACATCCATGCCGGAAACCATTCTCCTAATTGAAAGTTAGCAAATCCCACACTCATAATCGTACTGACTAATGACACAATACAAGACATGCTAAATGAGAGGAAAAAAGGAACCAAGATATGAATCATTCGAGGATGAAATTTAAAGCGATCAAGAGAATTAGGCATAATTGAGTAAGCTTTTAGTTGAATGGAGTTTAAAAGGAATTTTTTAACAATGTATTTTACTGTATCGTTCTTAATGGATCGTAAATAACAAATGTGCAAATTTTAGTATTTTTTATATTTTCTGAAAGTAAGAGTAAGAGTAAGAGTAAGAAAGTAAGCCGATTAAATAGGCTATTCAGTAATAGCCATATTAGAGAAGCACTGAGAATTTTTTTACAGTTTTTTTAATATTTTTTTTGGGAAAGTACAACATATCAAAATAAAGCAGATAAGATGATAGTTCGATATTTTAGATAGCAATATTTTACATTTTGATAGCTAGAGGTCATACAATAATTTATGAATACACGTCATCTTGAAGCATTTTATGCCGTTATGGTTTGTGGTTCTATTTCAAGGGCGGCGGATATGTTGAATATCTCTCAACCCGCAGTAAGTAAGACACTGAAACATGCCGAAATGCGTTTAGGATATCTGTTATTTGAACGAGCTCGGGGAAGATTAGTGCCGACTAAAGAAGCTTTGATTTTGTATGATAAAGCGCAAAATGTGTATCAAGAACTTAGTGATTTACAGTTAATGGCGGAAAATCTTGCGGAAAAACCTCGGGGAAAGCTCTCATTTGGTTGTTTGCCAAGCCTTGGATTAAGCCTTGTGCCGGAAGTGACAAAGATGTTTTTGGAGCAATATACAGATGCGAAAATTGAAGTCAGTACTTATCATACGCATGAGTTATTAAATCTTTTGAATCGGTATCAGATCGACTTTGCAATTAGTTTTAAACCCATTAAAGAGCAAGGAATTAGTTCTGTTCCTTTAGCAAAAATCCCACTTGTGTATCTAGATGCGAGTCCTCAGAAAAAAGAGGTCGTGAGCTTGGATGAAATTGATGATACTCGCTGGATTAATCCCGGCGCAGATTCTTTATCGATGATGATTCATCAATATCGCACTTTTAAAGCGCCTCAATTAAATGTGCATACATATTATATGGCGGCAGAATTTGTAAAGCAGGGGGTGGGGTGCACAATCAGTGATCTTTTTTCTGCCTCAGAAGTATTGCCTTATTCTATGATTTACCCGTTAAAAGAGCCTCTTGTTTTAGATCTTTGTATCTTGTACCAATCGGAAAGGCCGCTTCGAAAGATCTCACAAGAATATCAGAAACTTATTCAGGGATTTTTGAATAAGCGTTTGAGAGAGTATAACCAGAGGTTATATGGTGGTTGATAAATGTCAATTGTCACTTCTTTCTAAAATCGGTTTAATAGCCCTTAACCGAGCTTAGAACATATTTATAATAAAAAATGAAATGGCAAAATATATCGCTATAGTAGGAAGAGGAGTCCTTGGTCTATCATCAGCATTAACACTCATTTAGAAGTGTTTATGTTTATCGACATAGATGCTGAAGAGGTTGTTAGAAAAGATTGGAGGCTTTACTAGCAAAGACTAACTAGGTTATCGGTAGGTTTCACCACTTTTGAGGCAAGGAGGTTGTTTTAAAAGTGCTAAAGGGAGGGAGGTTGATTCCCCACCTAATGTCATAATCGAGCCATTACTATGTGAATAGTAATGGCTCGATTGTTATCGGCGTATAATATGCAAAATAGAATGGTTGTTTGATGAAGGCACAGATTCTGAATATCGATGCTAAGTGTGAGTTTTACGATAGAATAAAGAAGATTGTATTATTAAAGATTTTTATTTTAAAAGATCTTCAATAGGTTTTAAGAACAATTTGTATGAACCATGAATAGAAAAAGGAATTACTCATGATTAAAAGAAAATTTTCGGGAAATAGATTAGCGGAATTTGTCACTTATAATGGCGTTGCATATCTTTCAGGACAAGTTCCAACGACAACGGAAGAAGATATTGTGAAACAAACAGAGGAAGTATTAGCGAAAATCGATGCGCTCTTAGCAGAAGCAGGAAGTAGTAAAGAGAATATGCTTTCGGCACAAATCTGGATTAAGAATATGGATCACGATTTTGCAAAATTTAATGAAGTTTGGGAAGCGTGGATTGGGAATAATGAACCACCGGCAAGAGCCGCTGTGGAAGCGAATATGGCACGACCTTCCGTGCTTGTTGAAATCATGGTGACAGCAGCGATGACATTTTAACGGTTGAGTCTATTTTTTGATTGAGAATAAAAAAAAGCTGAGATTATCAATTTCTCAGCTTTTTTGTTGAATATTTTAGATATTTTGTACATGTCTTCGTAGATATTATTCTACTTTTGAAAATCCTGATTGTTCTAATAACATTTCAGTTGCTTTCATGCTAATACCATTTTCAGGATTTCCTTCAAATGCTGATCCAGGTAACGCAGATAATTCTTTAAGATCTGCTTTTGTAAGATCGATATCAATATTTTCTGTTGCTGAGCTATCCCCATAATTCATGGAGTAAGTAACACCTTTTAGTGCACTGTAATCAACGTTGTTAGTGGCAATACTAAGAATTTCTTTCGCTTGCTCTTTATTTTCAGCCCCGATTGCGCTGTATTCAATAGTACTTTTTGTAACTTGTTTAACGATTTTGTCATTTTCGCCATAAAGAGTCATTTGTACAGAAACGCCAGGTTGCTCGATTCCGTAAGTAACAACATCTTGTTTTGAATCACCACAAGCTACTAAAGCCATTGTTAAAAAAAGACCTGCTGTAATTTTTGCAATCTTATTCATAATCTAAAAAAAACCTTGTACCTCTAAAAAAGAGGGAAGAGATAGTAGAAGCCTTAAAAGGCTAGTGTAAATATAAAAAAGTCATTTTATATGACATTTAGGCGGATCGCTATATTTAATCTTTTTTGAAATATGGGAGCGAGATATTAGAATACGGGGGATATGGAATATATTATTGAAAATAGGTCATATATATTCATTTGGTGATTAAAAGTGTTCAAAATTAAAAGAGATAAAATATGAGTGGTAGCGAGCAATCTTGGTTAGGAATGCCGAGAATGGTGTTAAATAGTTCTGCCTATGAAGCGGTAGAGTTAGATTATGACCTGATTGTTGTCGGAGCTGGTATTGCCGGAGCTATGGTGGCTTTTAGATTTGCGGAAGCGGGTTATAAGATTGCGGTATTGGAAAGGGAGGCTAAGGTTGCAGAAGCTGGGTCTGGTAATCTGCAAGGGATGATGTATCTGAAGCTATCTCCCAATACGCTGGAGCAAAATGAGTTATTGATCGCTGGCTTTCAAGAAACATTAAACATCTTAAAGCTGTTAACAGATCGAAATCTTCTTGTTAAAGGAGAAGATTGGGATGATTGCGGGCTTATCCAGCTATCTAAGTCTGAAAAACATCAGGATAAGCAATTTGAATTAGCGAAGATGTATCCACAGGATTTACTTTATTATGTGTATCAAGCAGAAGCGAGTAGAATTGCCGGTGCAACACTGTCATCAGGAGGGTTGTTTTTCCCAAAATCAGGTTGGGTATCTCCGCCGAAGTTAGTGAATGCTCTATTATCGCATCCTAATATTACTGTGAAATGTCAGCATGAAGTAACGTCAGTCATAAATCAGCAATTGACTGACACCACTCCATTATGGAAAGTGAAAACTTCTCATAATAGATATCATTCTAAATTAATCGTCTTGGCAATGGCAGATCGTGTTCGGCAATTAGATCAATGTAAAACATTTCCTTTTACTGTTGTCAGAGGGCAAACAACTACGGCAATAGCGGATTGTGAATTATTGACGGTTGTCAGTGGCGAGGGCTATATCGCACCTGCTAGAAAGGATCAAGGTGTGATGAAGACAACGTTTGGTGCCACATTTCACAGGCATAAACTAGGTGGATTGCCGACTGATTCTGAGCATATTGAGAATATCGAGATGTTAAGAACAAGTTCTGCAGAACTTGTAGCAAGGTTGGGTTTAACAGCGTTACAAGATCCTTCGGTATTGGGAAGTCTTGAAGGACGAGCCGCGACTAGGGCAAGTGCTATGGGGTCTATTCCTATCGTTGGCCCCTTAGCGCATCGAGAGTTGTTCTTAGAGCGATTTAAAGCTTTGAGATTAGATGCAAAAGCATCTGTTATGGCACTTGTTCCTTGGGAATTGGGATTGTATTTATCTACCGCCCATGGTTCAAGAGGAATGATTACGGCATCTATTGCTGCAGAAATCATCTGGCAATACGTGCATGCTTCTTTTTCTGAAGAAACATTAAAAGCGCCTTATTCTCAAGGATTGTTATCTGCTTTACATCCGAATCGCTTTTATTACCGAGAGCTTCGCTTTAATCAATAAATGGTATTTCGAGGAGAAAACATTTTACAGGGGACTGGAAGCGTCTAATATTTCTCTAATATGTGCCCAATCCTGCTCATAATTAATGGGTACAAAGCGCTCTGCATCCCCAAATCCTTTTCTCATTTCTGAGGGAAGCTCAAAATTAAAAAAGCATTGTTGAATGTTTTTCTGTAGTTCTGGCGTGAGGTGGGGAGAATAGGCGAAAGCAGCTGAAGGAAATGTTTGGCTTCGGTAAATAATTCTAAAATTATCAGGATTAATCTCTTGATATTCCACCATTCGATCGAAAATTTCCGTTGTCGTCGTTGCGGCGTCATAATCCCCCGATAATACTCCTAAAATCGATTGATCATGTTTTCCTGAAAAGAGAATAGGGTAATCTTTTTCTGGAGTTAAGCCTTCTTTGGGAAAAAAGGTTAAAGGAGCTAGGTGACCGGTGAGGGAAGTTGCATTAGAATGCGCAATTCTTTTCTGTTTCAGGTCTGATAATGTTTGGTAAGGGCTATCGCTTCTTACAATCATAATGAGTTCTGCACCGACAAATCCTTCAGAATTTCCTTGGGTGGCGAAAGGGATAGCGCCGGCTTTATTAACCGCTGTTACAATACTACCCGTTGAAAAACCAGCAATATGTAGCCTACCTGATTGCATTGCGGCAATTTCCGCTTCATTACTTTGCATTGGATAAAAAATCACACGCTGATTTAAACAGACTTCTAAATGACTGAGTAGAGGATTGAATATTGTATCCGTATCAATATACTCTTCAAAAGGTGCGAAAGAGAGAATTAATGTCTTGGGGGATTTGATATTATTATGAATATTAACGAGTTCAGGATTATTATTTTCGGCCCAAGATATTGATGTGACTAAAAACAGGAGAGATATCATCAATATAATGCGAAAATTCAACATTAATCCCTCCTGTTTTAAAATGTTGTAATTAAAATTATTAATATAATAAAATAGATATAACTGTTCAGCATTAGACTATAATTTACAACATTGGTCAATTAACACCTTATATATCCCAAGTAATTTTCAATTATTTACATTATTTAACATGAATGAGAGCTAGGTGCTATTGTGAAGTGAAGGTTTCTCTGACGATTTCTAAGTATTCTTGATAGTTTAAAGGAATAAACCGATCCATCTCTTCGGGGGTATTGTTGCGATTTTTTGTGACATGAAATTTGAAGAAGCAACTAGTGATTTGCGCTTGTATCTCAGGAGAAAGCGTATTTTTATAGCTGAAAATATTAGAAGGAAAAGGACCTTTTTGATAGATCACACGGAAATCATCAGGATCTATTATTTGATCTGCAATCATTTTTTCTAATACTTCTAACGCAATGGTCGCGGCGTCATAATCTCCTGATTTCACACCGAATATGGAGAGATAGTGTTTACCAGAGAAAATAGATTGATAATCTTGATTAGGAATGAGTCCTTCTCTAGGAAAAAATCGCTGTGATGCCAAATAGCCGGTACTAGAATTGGTATTCGTATGCGCAATTCTTTTATTTTTTAGGTCTAATAAAGTATTGAAAGGGCTATCTTGTCGTACGATTACCACCATATTTGTCTGAATCGGGCCATCGGCATTTCCTTTAATCGCAAAAGGTACAGCACCCGCTTGAGTCATGGCCTTAATCGTAGATCCTGCTAAAAAGCTAGCGATATGCACATGACCTAAGCGCATTGCCTCAATTTCTGCTTCACTACTATATACAGGATAAAAAACAATCTTTTTGTGAAGACAGTTCTCTAAGTAAGCATAAAAATCTGAGAGAATACTATTATAAGAGTAGATCTCTTCGCTAGGGGGAACTGTAATCACTAATGTTTCAGGGGTAATGTACTCTGATGGATCAATTTCAGGAAGTGTTAAAGAATCTGCATTTTCTTGACAATATATGGAGGATTGATTCTTTTCAAGGGTGCAGATTGCTTCTGCAGACGATGAAAAAAATACTCCAAATATGAATATCATGTAAGTTGAGAATAATCGAAGATTCATGCCTCTATTTATTTCCCAATATTAGGTAGAAGAAAATGCAGACTAATAGACAAACTTCATTAAATGATAATATTTGAAAATTTTATTATCAATAAATATTGTAATCTTTACAAATAGTTGTGCGTTTTTAGAGGTTCTAAATGCTCATACGAAAATTCACAAATTCCTGAATGTCATCTAGACGTTGTAAAAAAGGGTTTGTTTTGAGTTGTGATTCTAAAGTCGCGGTTGCAGAGGGACCGTAAGAATGACCTGTATGAATACGAACATGATGCGGTACTTCTGCTTTGATTCTATTTAAGGAATGAAAGAGATCTTCAGGATCTGAACCGATTAAATCCGCTCTGCCGGCTCCATCTACAAATAGGGTGTCGCCGGTAATCATATCATTTTCTAATAGAAAACAGATAGAACCTGAGCTATGCCCCGGTGTATTAATGACGCGAACCTCTTCGCCGGCGAAAGGAATGATGTCGTTATCATAAAGAGGAATGATATCTTCCGGCAATTCTCTAAATGCCAGCGGAAGATCGCCTTTCGGATATGAATTGATAAAATCAATTTCTACATTTGAAGCATAGACCGGAATATCGAAATGCTCTTTTAGTGCTTGCACCGCGCTTACATGATCATGGTGACCGTGCGTAAGCCAAATAGCGACCGGAGTTATCCCTAGTTGTTCGACACGATCGATAAAGTAAGTGTCATCCCATGCTGGATCAATAATAATCGCTTCATGAGTTTCTGTATCTTCAATGATATGGCTAAAATTCTCATATCTTTCGTAAACTTCGGAATGGATCTTATATTGTGGTGCCATAATTTCTCCTTTGTGAATATTATTTGTATACAGTTATCTGTGTTCAGTTATTTGTATGAAATGTTTGATGAGTGCGTATTTGTGGATATTGATTGGGGTATATCTCGAATAATACAAAATTTGAACTCATCGATTCATTATTAGAAAACTGTATGAGTTCAAATTTGATGTTTTAATCTTCGATCTGAATGGTTCGTCGTAGGGTTTTACATAAAGGCTTTTATAAAGACTTTGAATTGACCTTTTGAACTGATCATTGAACCTTGAAGGTTAAGGAATTAAAACTGCTGATCCAATAATTTCTCGATTCTCTAAGGCTTTATGTGCAAGTCCAACATCGCTAAGCGGGAATGTTTTTTGTAAGGAAAGCTTAATTTGATTCGAGCTTAATGCCGTTAACCAACGTCCCATCACGGTTCTATAGCGCGCATCAGTTGCCGTATAAGCTTTAAGATTCGGTCTTGTGAGGAAAAGACAGCCTTTATCTTGCAATAAAAGTGGAGAAATTGCCGGCGGTGCACCTGATGCGTTGCCGAAAGACACCATCATGCCGAGAGATTTAAGGCAATCGAGAGATGCTAAGAAAGTATCTTTCCCAACGCCGTCATACACGACATCTACGCCTTCTGGTGCAAATTCACGTACTTTTTCGGCAAAGTTTTCAGTGCGATAATTAATGACAAGATCGGCGCCGAGCTCTTTGACAATGGCTTCTTTTTCAACGCTACCAACGGTTGTAATAACCGTGGCACCAATCGCTTTCGCCCATTGAATCAGGATTTGCCCAACACCGCCGGCGCCGGCATGAATGAGTGTTGTATGTTCTGATTTAAGATGAAAGAGATCAAATAATAGATAGCTTGCCGTGCCACCACGAACAAGAGAAGATGCTGCTTCTTCGAAAGAGATGTTATTCGGGATTTTGATTAAACGGTCGGTCGCAATATTCCGCTCAGAAGTATAAGCGCCGAGAATGCTAGCATAAGTTACACGATCGCCGATATTGAATCCTTCCACATCCTCGCCAACCGCCGTAATAATGCCGGCAGCTTCTTGACCGATCACAAGGGGCGTCGCCAATTTATATAAGCCATCACGATGGTAGGTATCGATAAAGTTTAAACCAATGGCTTTTTGCTCAATACGAACTTCGCCTTTGCCGGGAAGGGCAAGCGTTGTTGGCTCTTTAACGAGATTAGAGATATCGCCTTGCTGTTTTAATGTGATTTGGTAACTCATGGTAAAGCACTCCTTTGCAGATTGTTGATTTTATGATTAGGGATTAGTGATGAGTCGTTATTGTGGCTGTTTTTAAAATTATTTTAGCGCTTGAAGCATTATGGAAGATTTCTAACACTTTGGCTATTGCCGGTATTCTTTATTTATTCAGAGGAAAATCAGAAAAAATCTAGGAGAATCAGATCAATTTAATGCGATATAGGGTAGAATATCGAGGAATTTATTTGTATGTGAAAATTGGTCAAGCTCACGGGATTGATCAAGTTATCTTAGATAAGGATTTTAGATATGTCAGGACAATATATCTACACGATGAATCGTGTGAGTAAAGTCGTACCACCGAATAGAGAGATTTTAAAGGATGTTTCCATCTCTTTCTTCCCTGGCGCCAAAATTGGTGTATTAGGATTAAACGGTGCCGGTAAATCAACATTGCTTCGTATTATGGCGGGCGTTGATACGAACATTCAAGGTGAGGCGCGTGTTCAAACAGGAACCAAAATCGGTTATCTGGAGCAAGAACCACACTTAAATGAAGCGCTCGATGTTCGCGGAAACTTAGAAGAAGCGATGAGCCACATTAAAAATGCACAAGCAGAACTTGATGAAGTTTATGCGGCATATGCAGAACCCGATGCGGATTTTGATGCGCTTGCAACAAAACAAGCAGAGTTAGAAGCAATTCTTGCAAGTTCTGATGGTCATGGTCTTGAGCGTCAATTAGAGATCGCCGCAGATGCACTTCGCCTTCCACCGATGGATCGTGATGTGAAAACGCTTTCAGGTGGAGAGAAACGCCGAGTAGCACTTTGTAAGTTACTTCTTTCAAAACCAGATATGCTGCTTCTCGATGAGCCAACGAATCACTTAGACGCTGAATCTGTTGCGTGGCTTGAGCGCTTCCTTCACGATTATCCAGGAACTGTTGTTGCGGTAACGCATGACCGTTACTTCCTTGATAACGTGGCAGGTTGGATTTTAGAGCTCGACCGTGGACGTGGTATTCCTTATGAAGGAAACTACTCGGATTGGTTAGAGCAGAAAAATCGCCGTTTAGAGCAAGAAGCGAAACAAGAAGAATCAATTGCGAAAGCAATTAAGAAAGAGCTTGAGTGGGTTCGTCAAGGTGTGAAAGGTCGTCAAACGAAATCAAAAGCACGTTTAGCGCGTTTTGAAGAGTTAGAAAGCCAAGAATTCCAAGAGCGTAATGAAACAATGGAAATCTACATTCCACCAGGTCCACGTTTAGGGGATTTAGTAGTAGAAGCGACGAATGTTTCAAAAGCATTCGGCGAAAAACTTCTCTATGAAGGATTGAACTTCAACCTTCCACGAGGCGGAATCGTGGGTGTTATTGGCCCTAACGGTGCTGGTAAATCAACACTGTTCAACTTAATGACATCACAATTACAAGCGGATGAAGGTGAATTCCGTGTGGGTGAGAGTGTTGAACTTGCATATGTGGATCAGAGCCGTGATACGCTTGATGGATCGAAAACAGTTTGGGAAGAGATTTCCGGCGGTTCAGATATTATCAAAGTCGGAAACTACGAAACACCATCACGTGCATATTGTGGTCGCTTTAACTTTAAAGGTTCAGATCAACAGAAGTTGATTAGAGATCTTTCGGGTGGAGAGCGAAATCGAGTGCATTTAGCGAAAGTGCTTCGTTCAGGCGGAAACGTGATTCTTCTGGATGAACCTACGAACGACCTTGATATCGAAACACTTCGTGCACTTGAAGATGCGATTTTAGCATTCGCAGGTTGCGTTGTTGTAATCTCGCATGACAGATGGTTCTTAGACAGAATCGCAACGCATATTTTAGCCTTTGAAGGAAATTCTCATGTAGAATGGTTCGAAGGAAACTACGAAGAGTACGAAGCTGACCGTCGTCGCCGTTTAGGAGATGATGCGGATAATCCTCAACGTATCAAATATAAACCGATTTCACGCTAAGGAGCGAATCATGGCATTAGATCAGAAAAAAGTAGAGCTAACTGTAGAAGAACTACCGATTTGTTGTCCACCGATTGATGTAGATCCTTGGGGCTATCACCCAAGAGTTTATTTAGCACCTAATCAGGATGGGGAAGTTCATTGCCCATATTGCAGTACACAATATATTGTTGAATAATTCATGAAAATATTAGCAGTAGACGCATCTACAGAAGCATGTTCTGCGGCTGTTTATGTGAATGGGGAAATCGTCGAGCGTTTAACGCTCGCGCCTCGTAAGCATATTGAGCTTTTGATGCCGATGACAAAAGAAGTGGTGGAAGCCGCTGAAATTGAATTAAGCGAACTTCATGGATTAGCATTTTCCGTAGGTCCTGGCAGTTTTGCCGGACTTCGCATTGCATGCGGTTTTGTGCAGGGTTTAGGAGCAGGATTAAATATTCCGATTGTGCCGGTATCCACGCTTGCGGCGCTTGCATATCCCGTATTGGAAGAGAATCCTACAGCGAAAGTAATGCCGATGTTAGATGCGAAAATGGACGAAGTCTATTGGGCGATCTATGCATTAGATGATAATGGCGAGCTGATTATCGTGGAAGAAGATCAGGTCAATTCTCTTGCTGAAGTGTATGAGAAGATGGCGGATCAAGGTCATGAATTATTAGCAGTGGGTGATGGTTGGGCGCTTGATGCTGAAGCCGTTACCAACTTAAATGCCGTATTGATTGAAGATCGTCATTATCCAAGAGCCGGAGATATTGCGTTATTAGCACTTCGTGATTTAGAAAAAGGCTTAGGTCTTTACGCCGATCAGGTATCGCCGGTCTATCTTCGTCACAATATCGCAATGACCATTGAAGAGCAGAAAGCATTTCGTGAAGAGAAAGCGCAAGCTAAAAACGTGTAATGAAGCCGTTTGATTCAAAATATTGAATACTCAATTTAATCTAATTGAATTTAATTTTAAACCCATCTTAGAAGTGATTTTAAGATGGGTTTTATTTTGTCTGATAGGTAAGTTTTGAAGAAGTTATGAAATTTGAGTATCGGATAGCGAGAATTTTAAAATCCTGTATTGCGGGCGCAGGATGGCTAAAAGTATGCAAAAATTCTCTCCCGCCACAAATCAGCTCTATTTGAGAGCGGTATTCAAACTCAATGCTTCCAATAAGAGGCATAAATAAGAGAAATAATGTATGGAAAGGGTAAATGAAAGAGAATTTAAAGCAATCATAATCAAAAGGGCAATAAAAAAGCCACTTTCATGATAGAAAGTGGCTTTTGAATTTGATCTTAATCATAATTATCGCAATTGTGATAATTTAATTGCAATCTTTTCAGCTTAGTAAAACTTAGAGTGAAAATGTCTCTTGTAAGAAGTTCACAATGTTATCCACAGAAATCATCGTCGCTTCTTCATCTGTACGAGCTTTGAATTCTACTTCATTGTTTTTAAGCGTACGATCGCCGATCACAATGCGGTAAGGGATGCCGATAAGTTCATGATCGCTGAATGCTTCGCCTGGGCGAACATTACGATCTTCTAAAAGAACATCAATGCCTAATGCTGTTAATTCCGCATAGAGTTTATCGGTGGTTTCTTTAACAAGTGCAGACTTGCCGTAGTTCATTGGAATGAGTGAAAGCGTAAATGGTGCAATCGCTTTTGGCCAGATAATGCCGGCATCATCATTGCGCTGTTCAATCGCTGCAGCAACGATTCTTGTAACGCCGATGCCATAGCAACCCATTTGCATCACGGTCGCTTTTCCATTTTGATCTAACACTGTTGCATTCATTGCTTTTGAGTAGCGATCGCCTAATTGGAAGATATGACCCACTTCAATTCCGCGCGCTACGGCGATTTTTCCTTTTCCACAAGGAGAAAGATCACCGGCTTTGATTTCACGAAGATCCATCACTTCAGGTTCTGGGAAATCACGCTCAATATTTGCGCCGATAAAGTGATAACCCGATTCATTTGCACCACAGCTGAAGTTGCTCATGAGCGATGCTTGGCGATCGAAGATCGTACGAATCGGAAGGTTGACAGGGCCGATAGAACCCGGCGTTGTGTTGAGCTGTTCAAGAATCTCTTCATCTGTTGCGAATTCTAACGGTGTTTTGAAAATGCCGCTATTTTCAGCTTTCACTTCATTCAACTCATGATCGCCACGTAAGCAAACAGCGATCAATTCATCTTCAACACCACGAAGAATCAATGTTTTCAGATGCATCTCTGTGGGCGAGTTTAAGAATTTCGCTAAATCTTCAATGGAATGTACATTGGGTGTTTCAATTTTCTTTAATGCTTGATCCGCTTCACCACGTGAACCAACCGCAATTGCTTCCGCCGCTTCTACGTTTGCTGCGTAATCAGATTCGGTTGAGTACACAATCGCATCTTCGCCGGCTTGTGTGACTACGTGGAATTCTTGAGATTTACTACCGCCAATGGCGCCTGAATCAGCGAATACTGCACGATATTCAAGTTCTAAGCGATCTAAGATATTCGAATACGCACGATACATTTTGTTGTATGTTTCATCTAAAGATTCTGCATCAATATGGAATGAATACGCATCTTTCATGAGGAATTCGCGTGAACGCATAACGCCAAAACGTGGGCGAATTTCGTCACGGAATTTCCATTGAATTTGATAGAGATTAATTGGTAATTGACGATAGCTTTTGAGCTCTTGGCGAGCAAAGTCTGTAATCACCTCTTCATGGGTTGGACCCAAGCAGTAATCGCGTGTATGACGATCTTTAAAGCGAAGAAGTTCAGGGCCAAATTGCTCCCATCTGCCAGATTCAATCCAAAGTTCCGCAGGTTGCGTGGATGGCATGAGCATCTCAAGCGCGCCGGCTTTGTTCATCTCGTCACGAACGATATTTTCGGTTTTTTGAAGCACACGTAAACCTAATGGGCTCCAGCTATAAATGCCGGAAGTTACACGGCGAATTAAGCCTGCTCTTAGCATGAGTTGGTGAGATTTAATCTCCGCATCGTTAGGAGTATCACGGAGTGTCGTAATTAAAAATTGACTTGTTTTCATATATATTTGTAATCGCTTAAAAAATCTGTTTTTAGCAGGAAATTCAATGAGGCATTTATGAGGAATAGCAATGAAGAATTCAATCATAAATCCGTAATATTTGATGTTTAAGTATCAAATCTTAAAGGTATTTAGAATAAGAATCAAAAAGAGAATAGGGGAGCCGTATTTCAAGGCAGGCAATTCCCCAATATTGATGCTTTATTATATATAGTAAATATGTTTAAGGTTTGTCGGCATTAGCGCTGTAAATAATGGAGCGCAAGCGTCACCCACGTTGCACCACCGACCAGAATATTATTATCATTAAAGTCATATTGATCGGTATGTAAACCGACTAACTCATCATTTTGATCGTTGCCGATATAAAAATATGCGCCAGGACGTTCTTGAAGCATGAAGCCGAAGTCTTCAGCACCCATGGAAGGTACTTTATCATAGCGAATATATTTAGGATCGATCAAAGTGTTGAATGCTTCAATAGCGATGTCTGTTTCCTCATCGTGATTAATCGTTGGAATATAGCCATCAATCAAACGGACATCACAAGTTGCACCGTAAGCTTCACAAATGCCATTAGCTAATTTAATAATGCGATCTTTAATAAGATCTCGTGTTTTGAGATCAAAATAACGAAGCGTTCCTAAGAGTGCGACTTTATTAGGAATGACATTGTTCGCATGACCGCCGTGAATAGAACCAATCGTCAGAACAGCAGCGCTCATGCCGGGGATATTGCGAGAGATAATAGATTGTAATCCCACAACGATTTCAGAAGCCACTAAAACGCTATCGGTGGTTTGATAAGGATGAGCCGCATGACCACCTTTTGAAAATACATCAATATGCACTTCACAAGTGCCGGCCATTTGTGGACCTTTATTAATAAGCACAACGCCTTCTTGTGCGCCCGGAAGGTTATGAATTCCAAAAACAGCATCTACGGGGAATTTTTCAAATAAACCATCTTCCACCATTTGACGAGCACCGGCTTGATCTTCTTCATCTGGTTGGAAGATGAAAATGATTGTGCCATCAAATACGGCTTCTTCACTCAGATATTTTGCTGCTGCAAGAAGCATAGTTGTATGGCCATCATGACCACAGGCATGCATCACGCCGGCATTTTTTGAGGCGTATTCTAAATCGCCATTTTCATGAATGGGAAGGGCATCAATGTCAGCGCGAAGCCCGATGCGTTTACCATTTTCAAAAGCCCCTTTTTGTAAAACTCCAATCACGCCCGTTGTAGAGAGACGCTCTGTTGTCATTCCCCAAGATTGTAAAAGTGATTCGATTAAGTTCGCAGTTTCAAGTTCTTGACGCGATAATTCAGGATTCATATGAATCGATTGGCGTATTTCTCTAAAGCTTTTATCGTGATTTTTTAGAAACTGAATGAGAGATGAATTTGGATCCTGGAAAATTTTCGAGAGCATATTGGAGTTTTCCTTCAGAAAGGTAAGGAGTAATTAATCATGGACTTTAATTTTATAGTCAAATCCATTAGTATAGTAGGGTTAGGATACAATTTTATGTTGGAGTTTTGAAGCTTATTCGGGGTTCAATCTGATAGGCTTTGCTCTTGTTTATATTAACTTATTATTAGAATCAGAGTCTTGGAGGAAAATTGGCTATGATGGAATATCTTCCTGTAGCGGTCTTTGTAGGCTTTAGTATCGCCTTCGCCGGCGTGCTTGTTGCCCTTGGGTATTTTTTAGCACCGAGTGAGCCAAATGCTGAAAAGCTGTCTCCATACGAAAGCGGATTTGAGGCGTTTGAAGACGCTCGAATGAAGTTTGATGTCCGTTTCTTTCTTATTGCAATTCTTTTTATTATTTTTGACTTAGAGTTAATCTTCTTGATTCCGTGGGCAACTGCGTTAAAGATGATAGGACTTCCCGGCATTATGGCTGTGGTGGTGTTCCTTGTTCTTTTAACAGTTGGCTTCGCGTATGAGTGGAAGAAAGGGGCACTTGAATGGGATTAGAGGCTAGATTAGAAGAGGGGTTTGTCACAACCACTCTTGATTCGGCAATTAACTGGGCTAGGACAGGTTCATTATGGCCTGTGACATTTGGTCTTGCATGTTGTGCTGTCGAGATGATGCACGTAGGTGCGGCAAGATATGACTTAGATAGATTTGGGGGCGCAGTATTTAGGGCTTCTCCTCGTCAATCAGATCTCATGATCATTGCTGGAACCTTAACGAATAAAATGGCAGTACCACTTCGTAAAGTATACGATCAGATGCCGGAACCAAAATGGGTCATTTCCATGGGTTCATGTGCAAATGGTGGTGGTTATTATCATTACTCGTATTCGGTAGTACGTGGTTCAGATAGAGTTGTACCAGTAGACGTGTATGTACCAGGTTGCCCGCCAACGGCAGAAGCATTAATGTTCGGAATCTTACGTCTTCACGACAAGATTAAAAGAACTAGTACGATTGCTAGATTAGGGTAGGTGAATTGATGGCTAAGTTTATTAGAAATCCAGAAGAGCTCCTTGCAACACTTGAGAATACTCTTGGGGATAAAATTTTAAAATCTGTGCTTGATGTCGGCGAATTAACAATTACGATTGCACCGCAAAAAGTTCATGAAGTGATGGAGATTTTACGTCACCATGATGAGCTTAAATTTGAGCAAGTGACAGATATCACAGCAGTAGATTATGCAGCATACGGTTTAACGGAATGGGATGTGGAAGCGTCGAATCATGGTTTTAGCCGTGGAACTGACCCGCAAGCGGTCGGTCGTGCCGGCACGCAATTAGAAGCAACGGCATATAATGCGTCCATGAGTGAAAGATTTGCGGTGGTTTACCATCTTCTCTCTTATTCGCATAACTCCCGTCTTCGTGTGAAAGCATATCTTGATGGTGAGCAAAACAACGAAATCCCGATGGTAGATTCTGTAACGGATATTTGGAGTGGCGCAAACTGGTTCGAGCGTGAAGTATTTGACATGTTCGGCATTGCCTTTAAAAACCATCCAGATTTACGCAGAATTTTAACGGATTATGGCTTCATCGGTCATCCGCTTCGTAAAGATTTCCCATTAACCGGAAACGTAGAAGTGGTGTATGACGAAGAGTTACGCCGTGTGGTTTATCAGCCGGTCTCAATTGAGTCCCGAGTAAATATTCCACGTATGATTCGTAAGGGGTAATCAAGATTATGACTGCAGTAACAAATATTGAAAACTATACGATTAACTTCGGACCTCAGCATCCGGCCGCGCATGGTGTAATGCGTATGATCCTCGAACTTCGAGGTGAAACGGTTGAAAGAGCTGACGTTCATATCGGTCTACTTCATCGTGGAACTGAGAAGTTAATGGAAGCAAAACCTTATACGCAATCGATCGGTTATCTTGACCGTTTAGATTACTGTTCATGTTTAAACAACGAACATGCGTTTGTGTTAGCGGTAGAGAAGCTTTTAGGTATTGAAGTTCCAAAACGTGCGCAATATATTCGAGTTCTTCTTGATGAAACAACTCGTATTATGAACCATTTAATGTGGTTAGGCGCACATGGTCATGACCTTGGTGCGATGGCAATGCTTCTTTACTGTTTCCGTGACCGTGAAGAGCTTTATGATGTACAAGAAGCCATCACAGGCGCACGAATCCATCCGTTCTATTACCGCATTGGTGGGGTTGCAAAAGACCTTCCAAACCAAATGCCGCAATATGCACCGAGCAAATTCAGATCGAAGAAGAAACTTGAGCGTATCAATAAGGCGCGTCAAGGCGATGTTTTAGACTTCTTAGAAGATTTCTGTGATCGTTTTGTGAATCACAATATGGTGGAATACAAGAATCTTCTTGTAGGTAACCGTATCTGGAAAGGTCGTGTTGTTGGAATCGGCGTCGTAACGGCAGAAAGAGCTATTGAACTTGGTTTTACAGGTCCAATGCTTCGTGGTTCTGGCGTTGCATGGGATCTTCGTAAGACACAACCATATTCTGTGTATGATGAATTAGATTTTGAAGTGCCGGTCGGCGTGAATGGCGACTGTTATGATCGTTTCTTAGTAAGACTTGAAGAGATGATTCAGTCGGCACATCTTGTGAAACAGTGTATTGCATGGCTTCGTGAGAACAAAGGTCCTGTTATGAGTGAAGATAGTCGTGTGACAATTCCTCAAAGACGTGACGTAAAAGAAGGCATGGAATCTTTAATTCAGCAGTTTAAAGTATTCACGGAAGGCTTCTGTGTGCCAGAAGGTGAATCTTATGCCGCTGTTGAGCACCCTAAAGGGGAGTTTGGAACATACATTGTTTCAGATGGGGCAAATAAACCTTACCGTGTGAAATTTAGATCACCAGGATTTGCACATATTTCAGCAACAGAAGAGATGGCTCGCTATCACATGTTGTCTGACTTGGTTGCGATCTTAGGTACACAAGACATGGTTTTCGGGGATATTGACCGCTAATTTTACGAATCATAAATGTATAGAGTAGCTAAGATGAAGAATAAAGAAAGTATATTAAGTAGCAGCGCAAGAGCAGAAATTGATCGCTGGCTTACACGCTTCCCGGAAGATCGGAAGCAATCGGCACTTCTTGCAGCGCTTCGTGAAGTTCAGCATGAAAATGACGGTTATTTAACGGTTGAGTTAATGGATGCGATTGCAGAATATTTAGATTTAGCACCCATTGCCGTGTATGAAGTTGCATCGTTTTATTCAAACTATGAAACAAAACCTTGCGGTAAAAATGCAGTGCTTATTTGCACCAATATCTCTTGTATGCTTCGTGGAGCTGAAGAGATTTTAACGCATGTAGAAAACCGTTTAGGAATCAAGGCCGGAGAATCAACAGCTGACGGTCTTTTTTCATTAAAGAAAGAAGACGAATGTTTAGCAGCTTGTACAGCCGCACCTGCAGCTTTAATTAATCATGTTTATCATGAGAACTTAACCATTGAGAAGATTGATGAGATTCTCGATCGTATCGAATCAAGAGCAGATAAGAAAGAGGCAAACTAATGGTACAAAATGAAGTTTGTTACTTCACTCTCGGGCACGATAAGCCTTGGTCTTTAGAGACCTATTTGAGCTTAGGTGGCTACGATGGGTGGAAAAAGATATTAAAGGGTGAACTCTCGAAAGATGAAGTCATCAATATGGTCAAAGCCTCTGAGCTTCGTGGTCGTGGTGGTGCGGGATTCCCTACAGGTTTAAAATGGGGCTTCATGCCGAAAAATGATGATGGCAGTAGCTATCTCGTTTGTAACTCGGATGAATCTGAGCCAGGCACTTGTAAGGATAGGGATATCTTGCGTTATAACCCACATGCATTAGTGGAAGGAATGTTAATTGCTGCTTATGCGATCGGTGCGAAAGTGGGTTATAACTACATGCGTGGTGAATTCAGTGAAGAGCCTTTCAAGCGCTTTGAAGCTGCGATTCAAGAAGCAAAAGATGCAGGATTACTCGGTCAAAATATTCAAGGAACCGGCATTTCTATTGAGCTTTACGGCGCATTAGGAGCGGGAGCGTATATTTGTGGGGAAGAAACGGCGCTTTTAGAATCCTTAGAAGGAAAGAAAGGGCAACCACGTTTTAAACCACCATTCCCGGCAGCAGTAGGTCTTTACGGTAAACCGACAACGATCAATAACTGTGAATCTTTATCTTCCGTTGGGCGCATTATCCGTAATGGTCCTGAATGGTTTAAAGAGCATGGAATACCAGGCGCAGGCGGGCAGAAGATTTTCTCAATCTCAGGTCACGTGGCAAAACCAGGTAACTATGAAATCCCAATGGGAACGCCATTTAAGGATCTTTTAGAGTTAGCAGGTGGAATTTGGCAAGGTCGTAAGATTAAAGCAGTGATTCCAGGTGGATCATCAGTTCCTGTAGTTCCAGGTCATATCATGATGGAAACCAACATGGATTATGATTCTATTGCGAAAAAAGCAGGATCTATGATGGGTTCAGGCGCAGTAATCGTCATGGATGAAACCACAGATATGGTGAAATCTTTGAAAACGCTTTCTAGCTTCTACTTCAGTGAATCATGTGGTCAATGTACACCATGCCGTGAAGGAACAGGCTGGATCTATCGTTTAGTGGAAGGAATCGTTGAAGGTCGTGGTCGTCCTGAAGATCTTGAAAGATTACTCCATGTTGCGAATAACATCGGCGGTAGAACGATTTGTGCATTAGGTGATGCAGCGGCAGCACCTGTTCTCAGCTTTATTAAACATTTCCCTGAAGAGTTCAAATACTACATTGAACACGGCAGAAGTATGATTGTGGGAGCCCAATAATGAGTAATGAAATTAAACAATTTACGATCAATATTGATGGTAAAGAATTTCAAGCACCTGCGGGCACAATGTTAATTGAAGTGGCAGATAGAGAAGGAATTGCGATTCCACGTTTCTGTTACCACGATAAATTATCGATTGCTGCAAGTTGCCGTATGTGTTTGGTAGATGTTGAACGTATGCCAAAACCGGCGCCGGCGTGTGCTACGCCGATTATGGATGGCATGATTGTTCATACGCGTAATGATAAAACTCGCGCGGCGCAAAAAGCGATTATGGAGTTTTTACTCATTAATCACCCATTGGATTGCCCAATTTGTGACCAAGGTGGTGAGTGTGAGCTTCAAGATTTCTCAGCTGAATACGGTCAAAATAAGTCGATCTATACAGAAGAGAAACGTCACGTAGAAAAAATTGATATCGGTCCACTCGTTGAAACGTTCATGAATCGTTGTATTCAATGTACACGTTGCGTTCGTTTTGGAGATGAGATCGCTGGAATGCGTGAGCTTGGTGGAGTAGATCGTGGAGATCGTTTAGAGATCACGACTTACATTCAACATGCGCTTGTTTCAGAAGTATCAGGAAATATTATTGATATCTGTCCAGTAGGTGCTTTAACAGCGAAACCATCTAAATATGGTGCGCGCCCTTGGGAATATATTAATCATGATTCTATCAGCATGCATGATGGTGTTGGTGCAAATACAGATATTCATACGCTTCGCGGAAAAGTATCACGTGTTGCAGCTCGCCGTAATGATGAGATTAATGAACCATGGATTTCAGATAGAGATCGTTTCAGCTATGAAGCATTGTTCAGTGATGACAGAGCCGCTTTCCCATTAGTGGATAACGGTAATGGCGAACTCGAGCAAGCGTCATGGGAAGATGCCTTAAAAGCAACAAAACTCATCATTGAAGGTGCTATTCAAAAATATGGCGCTGATGAAGTGGGTGTTTTTATATCGCCGATGGCTTCTGTAGAAGAGGTTCAGCTTGTGAAAGAGTTGCAAGCAGGTTTGAAACTCACCAATGTGGATTATCGTTTTAACCAACGTGATTTCAGCGGTGACAAATCTGAATCTGCATTCCGCGCATTAGGTGTTTCAATTCCGGAAGTGAATCACTTAGATTCAATCTTCTTAATTGGTGCAGATCCTCGTATGGAAGTGCCGGTATTAGCAATTCGTGTTCGTGATGCTGTAAAAAATGGTGCGAAAGTATCGATGCTTGCGTCGTATGATGCAGATCAGCTTCATGCAATGAACGAAACGATCATTGCGCATCCATTTGATTGGGTCAATGAATTAGCGGCAATTGTGGCGAAAGTATCTGCAGCAAAAGGCACTTCGATTCGTCCTGAATTAACAAGCTTAATGAATAATACGGCGATTCACGGCGATGCGGTTTCAAAAGTCGCAGAGCAACTCGTGAATGGTGAAAGAGAGTGGATTGTTTTAGGACATGATGCTATCAGCCATCCGCAATTTGCAACGATTCGTGTATTAGCTTCTGAAATTGCTCGTATGACGGGTGCGAAATTAGGATGCTTCACACAAGGTTCAAATAGTTCAGCTGCGGCATTATCAGGCTTAACAACTGCTGGTAAAAACACGGCAACGATGATTGATTCTCCACTTAAAGCATATGTATTAGTGGGTGCAATTGATCCTGAGTTTGATTTTGTAGAACGTGAAAAAGCATTGAAAGCACTCACTTCAGCAGAAGCTGTGATTGCGATCACACCGTTTGCAAGTGAAACTGTGAAATCTTTAGCAAATGTTGTCCTTCCAGGTGCAGCATGGGCAGAGAGTTCAGGTAGCTTTGTGAATTTAGAAGGTAAGGTTCAATCTCTTCAAGCAGCAAGCATGCCACACGGCGAAGCACGTCCAATTTGGAAAATTCTTCGAGTTCTTGGTAATCAGTTTGAGTTATCAGGCTTTGATTATGTAAGTTCTGAAGATGTGTTTGCGAAGTGGTTTGCGGCAAATGAAGCGAAATTACAAAATAATTCTAATGAAGTAAGCGGCGCATCATTTGATTATGTACCTCTTGCGAAAGAAGGATTACTTGCAGTTCCGACAACTTCAATCTACTCAACAGATGCTTATGTAAGACGTGGTCAAGCACTTCAGAAAACACCATTAGCAAAACGTGCTCGTATCGCATTTAACAATGCCGGTGACGAAGCAAGCGTAATGCCGATTTTAAATCGTGAAAATAATTTCCTTTCACGTGTGTCGACGAAAGTTGCTCAAGGCTGCGTAAGAATTCCGACAGAATATGCCGGTGACACGCAATTTTATCAACCAATTAAGGGAGCAAATTAGATGGATACCGTAATGGCAATTATTCATTATCCGCTTGTTTGGGCTCTAATTAAAACATTGGCAATCTTCTTGCCAATCGTTTTATCTGTAGCGTACTTAACATTTGCAGAGCGTAAAGTTCTTGGATATATGCATATTCGTTTAGGGCCGAACCGTGTTGGACCTAAGGGAATCTTACAGCCTTTTGCTGACTTATTGAAAATGCTTTTCAAAGAGTGGATTATTCCTTCAGCTGCGAATAAAACAATGTTTTTAATCGCACCTTTCATTGCTGTAACGACTGCTTTTGCAACATGGGCAGTAATTCCATTCAATGAAAGTTGGATTAGTTCTTCTATGGATTCTGCAATCTTATACATTCTTGCGCTAACATCGCTCAGCGTATATGCATCATTGATGGCAGGTTGGGGTTCAAACTCTAAGTTCTCCATGTTTGGCGCAATCCGTAGTGCAGCGCAAGTAGTTTCTTATGAACTTGCAATTGGTTTTGCATTGATCACAGTTGTGATGATTTCAGGTAGCCTTAACTTTACAGATATCGTAAAAGGGCAATCAGGATCATTAGGACTTGTGAACTGGTACTTTATTCCATTATTACCGATGGCTGTGATCTATTTTATTGCCGGCTTAGCGGAATTAAACCGTGCGCCATTTGAGGTAACAGAGGGAGAATCTGAAATCGTTGCGGGATACTTTACAGAGTATTCAGGAACAGGTTTCGTAACATTCTACCTTGCTGAATATACCAACATGATCTTGGTATCGGCATTGATGAGCCTTCTCTTCTTTGGAGGATGGTTATCGCCGTTATCAGGTGTTGAAGCGGTTCAGAATATTCCTGTGCTTTCGTTCTTAGCACATGACAGTACATTCTGGATGATTCTCAAAATGGCATTTTTCCTCTTTGCAATGATTTGGGTACGTGCAACGTTCCCTGGTTATCGTTATGACCAAATCATGCGTTTAGGTTGGAAATTCTTTATCCCGATAGCTTTAGTATGGATCGCAGTAGTTCTTGTGATGTACGGCATCGGTTTAAAACCATGGTTTTAAGGAATAGGTAGGACTATCAATGTTTAGATATTTAAAATCACTCTATGAAACATTTACGTTAAAAGAATTACGTAAAGGTTTAGGGATTACCTTTCGTTATCTCTTTAAACCAAAATTCACTGTTGAGTATCCGTTTGAAAAAACACCGCAGTCTAATCGTTTCCGTGGACTTCATGCACTTCGCCGTTATCCAAATGGGGAAGAGCGTTGTATCGGTTGTAAGCTTTGTGAGGCAGTATGTCCTGCAAATGCGATTACAATTGATACAGAAGAGCGTGGCGATGGCACTCGTCGAACCACTCGTTATGATATTGATCTCTTTAAATGCATCTTCTGTGGCTTATGTGAACAAGCATGCCCCGTTGATTCCATCGTGTTAACACGTGTATTTGAATATCATATGGAAGAGAAAGGCGAGAATATCATCACTAAAGAAGGCTTGTTAGCACTCGGCGATAAGTACGAAGTACAAATCGCTGCAGACCGCGCACTTGACTCGAAACTATATTAGGAGGAGCAGATGTTATTTAAGATCTTATTTTACATCTTTGCACTTATCACGGTCTATTCAGCGATCCGTGTTGTGAGTGCAAAAAACACAATGACATCAGTGCTACATTTAGTTCTGATCTTTGTCATGGTGAGTTGCTGTTGGTTGTTACTTCAAGCAGAGTTCCTCGCGCTATCACTGATTATTATCTACTGTGGTGCGGTAATGGTGTTCTTCCTGTTTGCTGTGATGATGCTCGATATTCCGCATGATATGTTGAAAGAAGGTTTTGTAAAATTCCTTCCAATAGGCGTATTAGTGGGAATCGTATTTGTTGCAGAAATCTTAATCGTTGTGTTAGGTGGAGATAGTTTCATTGCAAACAAATTCTCACTTGAAGGCGGCGTTGAGATGATTCGTGCAGGAAGTGAACTCACCAATGCGCAAGAGCTTGGCGTACTTCTCTACACTGAATACATTTATGCATTTGAAGTAACGGCGTTGATTCTTTTAGTAGCAATGATTGCTGCAATTGCATTAACTCGTCGTATCGGACCTCTTCGTCGTAAAGATGTTCCTGTGGGCTGGCAGATTAAAGCTGATCCTACAAAACGCGTACGTATGGTGAAGATGGATTCTGCAGTTTTAGCGCCGGCACCTGTTCAGGAAGTTAGCGAAACTGTGACAACAGAAGAGGAGGGGAAGTAAAATGAATTTAGTCATTGATGATTATATTATTCTCTCGACGATTCTATTTGGAATCAGTACTGCGGGAATTTTCATTAATCGCAAGAACTTGATTGTACTCTTAATGTGTATCGAGTTAATGTTACTCGCAAGTAGCACATTATTTGTCGCATTCTCTCAGTTCTCCGGCGATTTACACGGGCAGATCTTTGTCTTCTTTACGCTTGCTGTTGCAGCGGCGGAAGCAGCAATTGGTCTTGCTATTTTAGTATTAGTATTCAGAAACCGCGGTAGCATTAGTGTTGATGAAATTACGGAATTAAGAGGCTAATGTAATGGAATTTAAGTATATATATCTCTTAATTGTGTTATTACCACTGATTGGTTCGGCGATTTCAGGTCTATTCTGTCGCGTAATCAATGAGAAAGTAGCACATACTGTCACAATTGCTTTCGTAGCAATTGCGGCAGCGTTATCTGTGTATGTTCTCTTCTCTCATATGTCGGGAAGAGCGGATATTTTCAATGAAAATCTCTATACATGGATGAGCACAGGATCATTAAGTGTTGGCGTAGGTTTCATGGTAGATAACCTTACGGCGATGATGATGGTTGTGATTACATCAGTATCAACGATGGTTCACGTGTACTCTATCGGTTACATGAAAGGCGATCCTGGATATAACCGTTTCTTCAGTTATATTTCACTCTTCACATTCTCAATGTTGATGCTTGTGATGTCTAATAACTTCATGCAACTCTTCTTCGGTTGGGAAGCTGTAGGTTTAGTGTCATATCTCTTGATTGGTTTCTGGTTCAAAAAACCAACGGCAACGTATGCAAACATGAAAGCATTCTTAGTAAACCGTGTGGGAGACTTTGGTTTCTTAATCGGGATTGCTTGTGTGGCTTACATGACAAGTTCGTTGACGTATACAGAAGTATTTGCAGGATTAGATGCAGCGCCAAAAACAATCCATTTCTTAGGAACGGATTGGAATATTATGACGTTTGCGGCAGTGTTCCTCTTCATTGGAGCAATGGGTAAATCTGCGCAAGTTCCACTCCATGTATGGTTACCTGATTCGATGGAAGGACCAACGCCAATTTCTGCACTTATTCATGCGGCAACGATGGTTACAGCAGGGATCTTCATGGTTGCGCGTATGTCACCAATCTATGAATTATCACCGGCGGCTCTGTCAATGGTTCTGATTCTTGGAGCGACAACAGCACTCTTCATGGGAATCTTGGGTCTTTTCCAAAACGATATCAAACGAGTGATTGCTTACTCAACGATCTCGCAATTAGGATATATGACCGTAGCATTAGGAGCTTCAACCTATTCATTAGCGGCATTCCACTTAACAACTCACGCATTCTTTAAAGCATTACTCTTCTTAGGGGCAGGTTCTGTCATCATCGGAATGAGTCATGTACAAGATATGCGTTTCATGGGTGGACTTCGTAAGAAAATGCCAATCACATGGATTACGACGTTAATTGGGGTACTTGCGCTCGTTGGGATTCCATTCTTCTCAGGTTACTACTCGAAAGAGGGAATCATCTGGGCATTGGCACACAGTACAACATTCGGATCAGGTTATGCATTATTAGCACTTGAAGCGGGTGTATTTATGACTGCGCTTTATACTTTTAGAATGTACTTCTTAGTGTTCCATGGTAAACCACGTTATACGGTTGATGAATCTTTAGGACATGATCATCATGGAGAAGACGAAAGTATTCTTCCTGCTGAACCAAAAGAATCTCCATGGGTTGTGACATTACCATTAATTTTATTAGCAATTCCATCAGTGATTTTAGGTTGGTATATGGCACCAATTATGATCGAAAACACATTCTTAGCGGAATCTGTTTACATCAATAACTTGGTGAATCCAGCGACTGAAATTATGAAAAATGGTTTTGAGGGTTCTTGGGCAATGACTAAGGAAGCGATTACAGCACCGGCATTCTATCTCACGTTAGCGGGAATTGCGGTTGCTTGGTTTAGCTTCTTATATCGTCCAAGCGTGGCTAGAAAAGGCCGTGAAATCCTTGAAAAAACTGGACTCTATAACGTATTTGAAAACAAATACTACTTCGATGAAATTAATCAGAAATTTATTGCAAATGGAGCAGTTGCCCTTGGTCGCTTCTTCTGGACAAAAATTGATGATGCTATTATTGATCGCGGAATTGTATTTGGTGCGGCGCATGTTGCTTCGGCGGCAGGTGGATTTGTTCGCAGAATTCAAACAGGGTACATCTATCATGCGGCATTTATTATGGTAGTTGGTCTTTTAGCGCTTATGACATGGGTCGTATTTTTTAACTAGGAATAAACAATGGAAACAATGCAGATCTCTTGGTTAAGTTTAGTCATTTGGCTCCCGATTATCGGAGGACTCATCGTACTCACGGTTGGCAACGAGCCAACCCGTGTACGTTGGATGTCTTTAGCCTTTGCTATTCTTGCTTTTATTATTTCGTTACCGCTACTATTCCTGTTCAATCCTGATGTGAGTAGTATGCAATTTGTAGAACAGATTGCATGGAGTAGTGAGCTTGGAATTAGTTACCATCTTGGGATTGATGGTTTCTCAATGCCATTTATCATCCTGACAACTTTCGTCACAATCTTAGTTGTGATTGCCGGTTGGGAAATTATTAAGGATCGTCCGAATCAATATTTCGCGGCATTCTTAATTCTTGAAGGATTAATGAATGGTATCTTTGCTTCAGTAGATGGAATTCTTTTCTACGTATTCTTTGAAGCAATGTTGATTCCAATGTTCTTAATTATCGGTATCTGGGGTGGACCGGGTCGTATTACTGCGGCACTGAAGTTCTTCCTCTATACATTCTTAGGTTCAATCTTCTTATTAGTTGCACTGATCTATCTCTATTTCCAAAGTGGCGATTTCAATATCTTGGGTTTCCAAAATCTTGAACTTGCAGAAAGTACGCAAAAATGGCTTTTCTTCGCATTCCTCGCTGGATTTGCGGTAAAAGTGCCGATGTTCCCTGTACATACATGGTTACCATCAGCGCACGTTGAAGCACCTACAGGTGGTTCAGTGATTCTTGCGGCAATCACACTTAAAATTGGTGGATATGGATTTGTTCGTTTTATTCTTCCAATTGCGCCATTAGGTGCATCTGCTTACGCTTGGTTGATCGTTGGTTTAAGTGTGATCGCAATTTTATATATTGCGTTAGTCGCACTTGTTCAACGTGATATGAAGAAAATGATTGCATACTCTTCTATTTCTCACATGGGTTTCGTAACGCTTGCGTTCATCTTGCCAGTTGCACTTTTAGGCGGCGGATCATTAGATCCTGAAGCGATGCAAATGGCACTTCAAGGTGGAATGATGCAGATGATCTCTCATGGTTTGATTTCATCAGGAATGTTCCTCTGTATTGGGGTGCTTTATGATCGAATCCATTCAAGAGAAATCGCGGATTACGGCGGTGTGATTAATAGCATGCCGATCTTCGGTGCGTTCTTCATCTTCTTTGCGATGGCAAACTCAGGTTTACCAGGAACATCAGGCTTCATCGGTGAATTCTGGACGGTTCTCGCGAGCTTCCATTACTCTGTTTATATCGCGATCTTAGTAGCGTTATCATTGATCTTAAGTGCGGCGTACAACCTTTGGTTAACGAAGCGCGTGATCTTAGGCGATATCGTTCATGATCATGTTAGACAGATGAAAGATATTAATGGGCGTGAGTGGTTCTTATTAGGTTCATTAGCGATTTTGATCATTCTTTTAGGAGTATGGCCAGATCCGATTGCAAACTTAATGCAATCAACGATTGATGGGCTTATCACTCACTTAACAGGACAATTCTAAGGGAAGTTAACATTATGGAATTAAATTTGACCGATCTGCTTGTAGCTCTTCCTGAGATCTTTTTAATGAGCATGATCGTTATTATCTTGTTATATGAGAGTTTAAATAAGAGTGCAAAGCAGTCAACGCTTTATATCTTGAGTTTAATTGGACTCTTTGGAACAGCCGCTCTCGGCTTGTTCCAATATAACTACGATGTGACTGGCGGTTTCATTGCGAGTAATATTTTCTGGTTTGGCGAGATTCTTTACAGCCCACTTATTACTTTAATCAAAGTCTTGATGCTTCTTATTGTGGCATTTGGTTTGATCTATAGTTATGGTCGTCTGAAAGATAGCGATATTGATAATGCAGAATATTATGTTCTGATTCTCCTTAGTACGCTTGGAATGATGGTACTTGTTGCTGCGGGAAGCATCTTAACGGTTTATGTAGGTCTTGAGTTAATGTCTCTTCCTATGTACGGTTTAGTGGCGCTTAACAGACGTAGTAACAAAGGTTCTGAAGCGGCGATGAAATACTTTGTAATGGGAGCGATGTCTTCAGGAATCCTTCTTTTCGGTATGGCGCTTCTTTACGGTGGTACAGGATCATTACAAATTGCCGATATTAAAACAGTGATTGCAGAAGGTATGACAGATAGCCAATCTCGTTTAATTCTGTTCTCAGCAGTATTCTTAATTGTTGGAACGGTATTTAAATTAGGTGGTGCACCTTTCCACGGTTGGGTTCCAGACGTGTACGAAGGCGCTCCGGCACCTGTTGCAATGTTCATTGGTGCAGCGCCAAAAGTGGCTGCATTCATGATGGGTGTGATCATTCTTTTAGGTGGTTTAATTGAGCTTAGAGATCAATGGCAACCCTTTATTATTGCGGTTGCAATCGTATCATTTGTCATCGGTAACTTAGTGGCATTGAAACAAGATAATATCCGCCGTATGCTCGGTTACTCTGCAGTATCACACGCTGGATTTATTCTTCTTGGTCTTCTCATCACAGAAACAAGTGCAATGGATTTAAGCGCAGGTCTTTTCTACGCAATTACGTATGCAATGACAACAACAGCAGCTTTTGGATTCTTACTTTCTGTGAAGATTAATGGTCGTGATATTCAAGGAATTGATGATCTTAAAGGCTTTGCAAAAACACATGCATGGTACGGAATCTTAATGGCAGTTGTAATGCTTTCAATGGGTGGTATTCCATTCTTTGTGGGTTTCTATGCGAAATTCATCGTATTGAAAACAGCATTTGAAGCGGGCTATCTCTACACTGTAATCGTTGCATTGTTAATGTCAGTGATCGGTCTTTACTACTACCTTCGTGTGATCAAAGTAATGTTCTTTGATGAAGCAACTTCAGGTAAAGAGTTAACGATTGAAGCAACAGGAAGCAGCAGAGTATTCTTCAACGTGAATGCATTGCTTCTCATTGTTTTAGGTGTAGCACCATCACTTTTATTAGCATTTCTTTAATGTTGATTAGTATCACTCAATCATTCTCAATATGAATCGTGATTGAATGATTCATAATTAAGAAGAGAGACAAGAGCGTTTGAATTAATTCAGGCGCTCTTTTTTATTGTGAGTAGAATAAGATGATTCAATCTATAAAATTTATTTTTGATGTATGAATGGGAGAAGAAAATGCAGACAATTACGATTGGCGTTGTATCCGTATCAGATAGAGCAAGTACCGGCATTTATCAAGATGAAGGAATTCCACATCTAAAAAATTGGCTTGAACAAGCGATTCAAAATCCGATAGTATTCCATGAGTCTTTGATTGCCGATGAGCAATCTCTCATTGAAGCAACACTCATTGATTTAGTGGATACAAAAAAGTGTGATTTAGTGCTGACAACGGGCGGAACAGGTCCGACTAAACGTGATGTCACACCCGATGCCACATTAGCAATTGCGGATAAAGAGATGCCGGGATTTGGCGAGCAGATGCGTCAGGTTAGTTTGCATTTTGTGCCAACAGCGATTCTTTCTCGTCAGGTTGGTGTGATTCGTAATGAAACCTTAATCGTGAATCTTCCCGGTCGCCCAAGAGCCATTGAAGAAACCCTTGCCGGCGTAAAAGATGCAGACAATAATATTGTGGTAAATGGAATATTCTCGGCAATCCCTTATTGTTTAGATCTTATTGGCGCAAATTATATTGAAGTCAATGAAGCGGTCACAACGGCATTTAGACCTAAGAAGAAATAAAACAGATACAAAAAGGATGTAAAAAATAAACGAGAAAGGAAAACTTTCTCGTTTATTGCTTCATAGGTTATTCAATATCTAGGGTGAATATATTCGAAGGTTTTTGGTTATTGAATATCTTTTAGACGATCACAGAATGCATTTTTTTCATGTTCATTCAGATCAAAAAACATGAGGTCTTGATCTAGCACGATAAAATTTTTTGATGCCGAATTAACGAGTACCAAAATGGCTATTTCATTCTGTATCTCTACGGTTAAAGGATGAATATGATTAAAATGGACAAACTTCTTAGCTCCTTTAATATTCGCTGTATAGCTTAATCCTTTTTTATCAGAAATCTGCGATGCTGGTATTGCTTGCAATAAGATTGGTGTACCTTTCGGAGCCATATTCAGTTCAGACATGATTTGTGAGATTCTCTTATCATTAACAGTTGTATCTTTATAGTATTGAAAACATCTCAGAAATAAGAACATTGATAGAAAGAAAAATAGTAGTGTTGTGAAGATACGGTTATAAAGCTTATCAATGGCAAGATCTAGTGCCATAAGATCAGGATTTGATCTACTGGCATATACATTGACTTCATAAATTTTCTTACTAAAATCTAGAAAAGTTAAGTGCTGATTGTACGTTTTATTTTCTATCTTAAAATCGACATCACAATTGAGGAATACACGTAAGTATTGTGAGCAATGACCATGAATATAATCCGTATCTACAGCGACCATATCTTGTCTGATTGTATAATCCTTCGGAATATTGATCCCGAGATAGATTGTGAGAATAAGAAAAACTACTGCACCTATTATACTTTTTAAGTATGAAATTGAGGAATAGTTTTTAGGGGGATTTTGTAATCGAGGTTTAGATTGTAATACACTATCGAGTTCTAGGTAGATTTCGGGGGAGAGAGTATTTACATTTTTGTGCATAGAAAAACTCCATTGAAAAATAGTATCTGAGGAAAATCCTATCAGTTCTATTTCATAGGAGTGTCAATCTTAGTAAAAAAACTATATTTTATATGATAGTAGTCAGTTTTTGATCGGCTTATTTAGTAGTAACAATCTTTACTAACCCAATTCATAATAATATCATTTTGATCCACTTTAAATGTGTCTACGCAGATTGTTTCAGTAAAATCTTGATAAAAGAAATTATGTGCAGATTGATATTCTTTCCAAGTGTAAAAATTACCGAGTCTACCTTTGTTGATATTAGTAGGTGTCCCTTTTGTTTGAATGAGTAGCTGAATATTTGTGCCGATGAGCTCATCTCGTGTTTTTTTGAATTCACTTAATGCAGGGGAGTTAGTTGTCGAAATCTCTTCCGTGAATGATTCCGTTTCAGAGGATGGTGCAATATTGTTTGCACAGCCTATAAGAAGTAGGGGAAGCAAACTGAGAACTATTTTTTTCATAACAAACAGAGACCTTTATTTTTGTGATGTCAAAGGATTCAATACAACCTTCTAATCATTATTTATAATAACTGCTTAATTTTATCACTATTTGATTATTTTTTTATTTTATTGTTGCTTGCTTGTCAGTTCTTCAGGAAATACATTTTACGGTGGTAACTGATTGTAGGTTTCTAAAGTAAGGAAGTGGTGGTAATGATCATCATGAAAGTGCTGAAAGTGATGAGAGTCTTTCTAGGTATCCATAAAAAAAGAGCAGTGATTAAAATCACTGCTCTTTGATATGAAATTGAATAGATTCAATTTAACTCAATCTGTTAAAGAGATTAAATTATTTTAATTGTTCCATTACTTCTGCTGCGAAGTCAGACTCAACGATCTCAACACCTTCACCAAGCTCTAAACGCACGAAGCTGTTTACTTTAGCTGATTCAGATTTAAGAAGTTTTTCGATAGTTACGTCTGGATCTTTAACGAAAGATTGACCAACAAGCGTTACTTCTTCGAGATATTTACGAATACGACCTTCGATCATTTTCTCTTGGATATCTGCAGGACGGCCTGACTCTTCTGCTTGTGCAGTAAAGATATCACGCTCTTTTTGTAAAAGATCTGCAGGAACGCCAGATGCATCTACGCAAACAGGGTTAGATGCCGCAATGTGCATTGCGATATCACGTGGAAGTTCTGCGTTTCCGCCTTCAACGTCAACAAGTGCTGCGATACGGATACCGTGTGCATATGCGCCGATTGTACCTTGAGCTGCGATGCTTGCTACACGACGAACAGAGATGTTCTCACCGATTTTAACGATAAGATCTTTACGTACTGAATCAAGAGATGCCCCATCAATTGAGATGTTTGCAAGATCATCGATTGTGTTTACGCGGTTTTCAAAAGCGAGGTCTGCAACTTTGTTTGAAAATGCGATGAAGTCAGCATTTTTAGTTACGAAGTCAGTTTCACAGTTGATTTCAACGATTACACCAAATTTGTCATCGTTACGAATTAATAACACACCTTCAGCGGCTGCGCGATCTGCTTTTTTATCAGCTTTAGCTTGACCGTTCTTACGCATAAGTTCGATTGCTGCTTCGATATCACCATTTGTTTCTGTAAGTGCTTTTTTACATTCCATCATCCCTGAACCAGTGCGTTCACGGAGTTCTTTTACCATAGCTGCTGTAATTGCCATTATAAATACCTTAATAAATGAAAAGTTAATCGGAAATTAATGATAAAGAAGGGCACTTATCGCGATAATCGTATAAGTGCCCACCTTATTTCTTATTCTGCAGCGATTTCAGCTTCTACTTCAGCAATAACTTCTTCAGCTACTTCTACGAATTGATCTTTTTGTTGAAGATCTTGAGAAATAAGCTGTGCATTTGAACCACGGCCTTCGATAACTGCGTCAGCTGCTGCTGTAGCATAAAGTTGAATTGCACGAATAGCATCATCATTACCAGGGATAACATAATCAATGTTTTCTGGTGAGCTGTTTGTATCAACAACACCAATTACTGGAATACCCATTTTTTTAGCTTCTGCTACTGCGTTGCTTTCGTAGCCAACATCAATAATGAAGATTGCGTCTGGGATATTTGGCATATCTTTAATACCGCCAAGGCTTTTTTCGAGTTTGATTGCTTCACGCTCTAATAAAATACCTTCTTTTTTCGTCAAGCGCTCGATAGAACCATCAGCTTGCATTTCTTCGATTTCACGAAGACGACGAATTGAGTTGCGAACAGTTTTAAAGTTAGTAAGCATACCACCTAACCAGCGATGGTTAACGTAAGGCATACCTGCACGTTGTGCTTGTTCAGTAACGATGTCAGATGCTGCACGCTTTGTACCAACGAAAAGAACACGGCCATTTTGTGATGCAACTTTAGAGATAAAGTTCATCGCGTCATTAAACATTGGAAGTGTTTCTTCTAAGTTAATGATATGAATCTTAGAACGTGAACCAAAGATGAAAGGTTTCATTTTTGGATCCCAGAAACGTGTTTGGTGACCAAAATGTACGCCCGCTTCGAGCATTTCGCGCATAGATACTTGTGACATAATTTTTCCTTTATGTATTTAGGGTTGAGCCTCCAGATTTTCCTTAAGCGTAACTTTAATGATAAATCATAAAGCACCCCCGCTTAGGAGTGATCATCTGTGAGTAATTTTAGTTTAATACGCAAATAGAAAATTCTATTTACAGTTCAAATGCTACCTAATTTTGAATTCAAAAAATCACTTTTTAAAGAGAGATTGATTATAAATCAAGCAAAATAGCAAGCCCTGTATTATAGTCTTAAAAGATGTTTTAAGCTAGTGAATTAAAATAATAAAGACAGAGTAAATAAGGGGATTATGATATAATTTCGACGATATAAATTTTAGATTTAGGACAGAACAATGACTTATAAAAATGATCGTTTTATTCGTGCCCTTTTAAAAGAAAAAGTAGACAGAACTCCAGTGTGGATGATGCGCCAAGCAGGTCGTTATCTACCAGAATACCGTCGAGTTCGTGCGCAAGCAGGTGATTTTATGGCGCTTTGCCGTAATGCTGAGCTTGCTTGTGAAGTGACATTGCAGCCGATTGATCGTTTTGGATTTGATGCTGCGATTTTATTCTCAGACATCCTCACAATTCCAGATGCAATGGGTTTAGGTTTAAGTTTTGTACCCGGCAAAGGCCCTATCTTTGAAACGCCGATTACAGATCCATCACAAATCGCAAAGCTTCCTGTTGTAGATGTTGAAGATGAGCTTGGTTACGTGATGAATGCCGTATCTACTATTCGTAAGGCGCTTAAAAATGAAGTGCCACTCATTGGTTTTACCGGCAGCCCATGGACTCTTGCAACGTATATGATCGAAGGTGGCGGTAGTAAAGACTTCGGTAAAGTACGTGGCTTTATGTATGAGCATCCGAAAGCGATGCATCAATTATTAGATAAATTATCTGATGTCGTGATTGATTATTTGAATGCGCAAATTAAAAATGGTGCAGCTGCCGTTCAAATTTTTGATACTTGGGGCGGTATTCTTTCAAAAGAGCATTATCAAGAATTCTCTCTTCGTTACATGGAGAAAATTATTGCAGGTCTTATTACTGAATATGATGGCGAGAAAATCCCAAGCATTGTCTTCACTAAAAATGGTGGCATGTGGTTGAAAGAGCAAGCTGCTATTGGTGCAAATGGCATGGGCTTAGATTGGATGACCGATATTGCTGAAGCAAAAGCGCTTGTTGGAAAACAAGTCGTATTGCAAGGAAATATGGATCCAGGCGTTCTCTACTCAACACCAGAAGTTGTGCGTGAAAACGTACAGAAAGTACTTGCCGGCTTTGGTAAAGTTGCGAGCGATGAAGGACATATTTTCAACCTTGGTCACGGTATTCATCCGGGCATTGATCCAGAAAACGTGAAAGCGATGGTTGAAGCTGTTCGTGAGTTTAGTCCGCAGTATCACTAAGGATTAGCTATGAATAGTAATCCTCCAGAGATTTTATCTTGTGGAGCGGTGATTGTTCGTTGGGATCGTGGGGAGTTTCGCTACTTACTATTAAAAGCCTATAATTTTTGGGATTTTCCCAAAGGGCAGATTGAAAAGGGAGAAACTCCGCTAGATACAACCTTGCGTGAAGTGGAAGAAGAAACGACAATCCGGGATCTCACATTTCCATGGGGACTCGATTATTTCGAGACCGATCCCTATTTTCGTGGAAAAAAAGTGGCTCGTTACTATATTGCAGAAACTCGGCGGCGAGGAATTCGGTTGCCGATCAATCCTGAACTCGGTCGACCTGAACATAGCGAATGGGCTTGGGTGACAAGAGTGGAAGCCTTGAAGCGAGTAACGCCAAGAGTGCAAGAAGTGATCTTATGGTCTGATACTTATTTAGCTTACGATCGCCGTGTCGGTCATTCCGCTCGCTAATGATGATCATCAAAGGAATTTCATGAAACCATTAGATCAGCTGTTATTTGTCTGTGCGGATGAAACGTTGCAGCAGAAACTGCCGGAAGTTTTGACCACTGAGAATTACTGTATTGCCGAGAATATTGATGAAGCTACGGCATTGTTGAATGAGGGTTTTGAACCTAATTTGATCATTGTCGATTTAGTTTTACCGAAACTCACAGGTGCAGAAACATTGGCACAATTGCAAAATCAATGTCTACCAAAAGTGATTCCCGGCATTATCATGACAAGCAATGATCGTTTAGTGCTTTACTCTTTAGCAAGAGCTCCGGAATTGCTCGGAGTTATGAGCAAAAAAGGAGATTCTGAACTACTGCTCGAGAGAATTTATAAGCTATGGGATGATTATCAAATTGCGAAAGTTAATGATGAAAATACGATGTCATTAGTGGATCAAAAGATATAAATATCAATCCGTAAAGAGCTTCTCCGCAAGATCAAAAATATCCAAGATAGAAAGTGAAAGTATTGGTAGCGGTTTGGACCAATACTTTTTTTATATCTGAAATAAGAAGGGAAGAGAGAAATCGGGTATGTTATATCTGAGATCTATTAGTAATCATTGCGCATCTTAGAAAACCATAAAATAATCACAGATGATTAAAACCATTCAAGGGAGAGAAGAAGATATGGGAAACAAATTGAAAGTCGCACTTGGGCAATTTAAAGTTGTTGAAAATTGGGAAGAGAATGTAGAGAGTTGTCTGCATTACATGAAGGAAGCGGATTCTTATGGTGCCAAACTCCTGTTATTGCCAGAAGCGGTTTTGGCACGAGATATTACCGATCCGCTCTCTATTTTAAAATCATCACAATCGCTTGATGGCCCATTTATGCAGAGGATTTTAGAAGCCAGTAAATCTCTCTCGATTACAACGGTATTTACCATCAATATTCCCGGAAATGATGGCAAAGTGATTAATGCGCTGATTGCCGTAAGAAATGGGGAGATCATCGCGCGCTACGATAAGCTTCATCTCTATGATGCGTTTTCTGTGCAGGAATCATTAACGGTGCAAGAGGGCGATAAGATCGCGCAACTCTTAGAGATTGATGGTTTTAAGTTTGGTTTAATGACGTGCTACGATTTGCGTTTTCCAGAACTTGCAAGAAGTTTGGCGCTTCAAGGCGCAGATGCATTTCTGCTTCCTTCTGCTTGGGTAAAAGGTCCGCAAAAAGAGCATCATTGGAAAGTCTTAGCAACTGCCAGAGCGTTAGAAAATACCTGCTATATGCTTGCTGTGAGCGAATGTGGCATCATTAATATCGGTAATAGCTTAATCGTAGATCCCCTTGGAATCGTAATCGGGCAATTATCAGAAATGCCGGGATTACTCTTTGGGGAATTGGATCGTGAACGATTGGAAATAGCTCGAGCGCAATTGCCGGTACTTCAAAATACGAGATTCTTACCGCCGGAATTAAAATAAGCGATAGAAATAAACGATAGAGAATATTGCCGGCATTATTGGATGTAATTATAAATATAATTATGAATGCCGGTAAAACTGCAACAGACTCTCTTTTGTTTTCATCTCACGAAATGCCTGTAACGGCGCTAACGCAGTTGCTGTATCCATTATTGCGAGTTTCAAGGGAGATTCAATGGAGAGCGATGTTAAGTTCTCTAACAGTTCATGATTCTGCAAAGCGCTTAATAACTGTGGATAGAGATCTGCAAAAAAGGGCGGATCTAAAAAGAGATGCGCTCGGCATTCGTTTGCTTGAATTTTTTGAATGAACGCTATTAATTGTGAGTGATTCTCTTCAAAAAAACGAATGCTATCCATATTCAGAAGTTCATATTTTTCACGAGGAATTTTGAGCAGTTGGATATTTTCTTGAAGTTTTCTGAAAACAGCAGGATCTTTCTCGATAAAGATCACTTTTCTTGCGCCACGAGAAATCGCCTCAATGCCCAGCGCACCTGTACCGGCAAATGCATCAATGGCAATACTGCCGGGAATAATGTTTTGGAGCCAATTAAAGAGCGTTTCTCGAACTCTCGAAGACGTTGGGCGAAGTCCATCTGCATCCATCACCGCAATTTTACGAGAACGATATTCACCACCAATAATTTGAATTTGATGATTCTGGCGTTGTTTTGAGGAATTCGGTCGTGATGGTTTCATATAAAAGGCTTAAGATCGTTTTAAAGATGAGAAATGAAAGTTTGCCATAAAGGTTGGGAATGAATATTGGAAATAAAGCTGTTAGAAAACTCTGAAATAGATGAACTAGAGTTTAACGCTTACTTATTCTGCCGGCTTTGATTCAATCGCAATCGGCGCTGTTAAGGCTGTAACTTCCGCTTCTGTGGGAATTAATGGCACATCTAAGGTTTGAACGATGTGGCTACGAATCCAGCCTTCTGTGACTTTCGCAAGTTCGCCGGTAGAAAGGTCTTGGGAAATAATCGGCTTTCCAATGACAATCGTCACAACGCCGGGCTCTTTAATAAATCGTCCTTTAGGAGCGGCAAGACCTGAGTTAATTGCAATAGGTAACACCGGTGCGCCTAATTGTTTAGTCACAATAAATGCGCCTTTTTTAAAAGGAATCACGCTATCAAAAGGTGCGCGCGTTCCTTCCGGAAAGATAATCACAGAACGACCAATGGCAAAGCGCTCTTTGGCTTGTTTTGAAATCTGTTTCAGCGCATTTTTCCCATCTTTTCGATTAATGGCAATCGGTTTTGATTTCGCCAATCCCCAGCCGAAAAATGGAATATAGAGTAATTCTTTTTTCAGGACAAAAGAATGCGGTGGCAAAATGATGGTGTAAATGAGGGTTTCTAATGCCGATTGATGATTCGAAATAATGAAATGAGGTTGCTCTTTCAATGCTTCTAAATTTTCACGACCAATCACGCGGTAATGAATGCCGGCGCCAATTCGCATCCAGCCGATGAGAAGTTTTGACCAAGCTTTAGTAACGGCTCTATACCAAGAACCCCATAGTACGATCGTCGTAATGAGCATCGTGGGCGTAATGATGAGATAGAAAATGATAAAACCTAAAAGGGTAATGAGTGAGCGAAGCCAAGTAATCATTCGTATAAATCCTTTTAGATTGAATCGATAGCGTTGGTGGAAGCAGAAAGGGCATGAATAAAATCAGAAAGTGAATCAAATGTGGCAAGCGGTTGTGCTTTTTTGCCATCTGATAAATCACGCTCTGTTTTCTCGCCATTGCCGGTGCGTACTAAAATCGGTAAAACGCCGGCATTGATGGCAGCTTTAATATCTGACTGTTTATCGCCGACAAAGTAAATGACCGAATCTGCCGGCATATTGAGCTGATCTTTAATCTTGAGAAGCATGCCGGGATTAGGTTTACGATCAGGATGCGTTTTATCATCTGCCGTACAAAATTCTAAAGCATGGATTTCCCCAGCAAGATCTGTCAAAAGCGAATACATTTTTTCATGCATTTCGGTAAGTGCTGCGTGATCATATAATCCTAACGAAATACCCCGTTGATTGGTGGCAATCCCGATTTTAACGCCGGCATTTGAAAGCTTAGAAATGGCTTCTAAGCTTCCTTCAATGGGCATCCATTCATCGGCAGATTTAATATACGCTTTCGAATCATGATTAATCACACCATCACGATCTAAAATCACTAAATCTGGCCATTTTAAGGATAAATGATCACACATATTTTTACGTTACCTTGCATTTTCTGGCATTTTTCAGCATTTGAAAATGCGGTTGTTACTAAAAGATTACCGCTAAAGAATTAAAGTTGAAGCTTAGAAATATCGGCAACGGTTTCAAAGTCGTTACGAATTTCCGTTAAGAGCGCAATACGATTACGGCGAACTTCCAGATCATCCGCCATGACCATAGTATCTTCAAAGAACTTCGCAAGCGGATCTGCAAGATTGCTCAGCGCCGTTAAAATTGCCGCATAATCTTTTGCTGCAACTAAGCTTTCAATCTGACCACTGAGCTCACGAGTTGCTGCAAACAATGCTTTCTCCGAATCATTTTCTAAGAGTGATTCTTGAACGCTTTCTGCTGCTACTTCATCTTTATTGTTGCTTAAGATATTGTGAATACGCTTATTCGTTTCTACTAAGGAGCTTGCCGCCGGAAGCGCTTTAAATGCCGCAACTGCAAGCAGACGATGATAGATATCGAGCGGATTGGTAAGCTTCAATTCAGAAATCGATGCGAAAACATCATTAGAAACGCCAAGATCCGCAGAATATGCGCGTAAACGATCGAAGATATAAGTGAAAATCGTAGCGATAGATTTCTCAGCGTCAACCGATGCCGGCATTGTGCTTGCACTGATTTCAATGAGTTTGAGAAGATCTAAGTTAAGCTTTTCTTCAATTAAGATACGAAGCACCGCAAGCGCATTACGACGTAAACCATAAGGGTCGCGTGAACCTGTCGGGATTTCGCCAATAGAGAAAATACCCACAATCGTATCTAAACGCTCCGCCAATCCTAGAGCCTGCGCTTCTTTCGTGGTTGGCAATTGATCGCCGGCAAAACGTGGCCAATATACTTGTTCTAAGCTATCCGCCACAATCGGGTTTTCCCCTTGCGCATTTGCATAGTAACGAGCCATTGTGCCTTGAAGTTCTGGGAACTCTTGCACCATGTCAGAGATTAAATCAGCTTTATTTAAACGTGCTGCACGAGATATTAATGCTTCATCGGCATTGATATCTTTCGCAATCGCTTCTGCTAACGTTTTCGCACGATTGATTTTATCTGCTTGTGAACCTAATTTTGTTTGGAATACTACATTTTCAAGATTCGCTAAGTAATCTTCTAATGGTTTTTCACGATCTTCATTCCAGAAGAATTCCGCATCGGCAAAACGAGGACGAATCACACGCTCATTTCCTTCAATTACTGCCGCTGGTTCTTCGCTGATAATATTGCTGATAAAGCAGAACTTATCGATGAGCTTGCCATTAGCATCTACAATTGGGAAATAACGTTGATGATCTTCCATCGCAATAATCAATGCTTCTTGTGGCACATTTAAGAAGTGTGACTCAAAGCCACCAATCATCGCATTTGGATATTCTACGAGCGCCGTCACTTCATCGAGCAAACCTTCGTTGACGATCGGCGTACCAACATTTTCAGTAACGGTTTTAATCTGCGCTTCAATCATCGCTTTACGTTTTGCAAAGTCCGGTACGATATGACCTTGTTCTGTCATAATCGCTTCGTAATCTTTTGCGTGCGTGATTTGAATCGGCGCAGATGTATGGAAACGATGACCACGACTCTTATTGCCGGCTTTAATGCCGAAAATTTCGGTGTTGAGTACTTTATCGCCGTAAACAATCGCAATCCAACGAACAGGGCGCACGAATTCAAAATCATGACTTGCCCAGCGCATTCTTTTTGGAATCGGTAAGCCTTTGAGGGCTTTTTCAATCATTGCCGGAAGAAGCGATTCTAAAGATTCGCCTTTCACTTCTTCTTTAAACGTGTACCAAGCGCCTTTCTCTGTTTCGAGGAGCGTTAAATCTTCAACAGTCACGCTGCAAGAGCGCGCAAATCCAAGAAGTGCCGGCGTTGGTGCGCCATCTTTCATGGCAGCGGCTATTGCTGGGCCTCGGCGTTCGCTACTATAATCCGCTTGTTCTGATTGAAGATCAGAAATTAAAAGTGCTAAACGGCGCGGCGTTGCAAAAGCTTGAATCCCTGAAAACTCAAGTTTTTTCGCTTTAAGTTCAGATTCAATGCCTTTTTTAAAAGCCTCAGATAAGTTATTCAATGCACGTGGTGGAAGCTCTTCCGTTCCAATTTCAATCAGTAGCGTTTCTTTAATCATTGTGATTCCATCTAAAAAAAGTTTAGAAAAGACCTATTTAGTTTTATAAGCGGTTATTTTAGCGTATTTGGTGGGATTCGACTAATTGAGTTTAAATTATCTCTGATACACCTTTTAGGTTTTGATTTTTTTGAAACTTTAAATTAAAAACTTTTGAAATTAGTCATGATAGCTAACGGAAAATTCCCGTTCAGGGGGTTTGTGTTTATAATGATCTCTATTAAATAATTTTCAATAATAGGTATGAAATTATGAGTACAGAACAGCGTCCTTTACGAATTGGTATTTTACTGCGCAATAGACATGACGGGCCCGGTGGACTTGAGAAGGTTTTGGAAATTGTTGCTAGGGAAATACCTAAACAAAATGTAGAGCTCAAATTTTATGCATTATATAGCCCTCAATATGATGATTTCACAAAAGAATTTATATCGTTAACCTGTTTGCCATTACCAAGATCACTATCTTTATTAGAAAAAATACTTCCAACAAAAATTTTTAGAATTTTTCAAAAAAGTTACGTTAAAAGAAATGGGATGAAACTTTTTACTCTTATGCAATCAGATGAATTAGATTTACTGATTACACTAGACTTATCAAAGCAGTTTTTGGGCAATTATGAATTCTTGAAAACTTTTAAGGAACAGGTAAATATTCCGATCTTATCTTGGGTTCATAGTTCGTTATCAAGTAATTCATCTCAAATAGCTCAAGCTGTAAAAGACCGTATTCATTTGTTTGATGGACATTTAGCAATTAGTTCGGGAATTTCTAAAGAATTAGAAAGAGACTATGGAGCTCAAGATATAGATGTTGTTTATAATCCTGTAAATTGTGCAGAGCCTATTGTTAGAAACCCAAGAAAATTTATCTATATGGGTAGAATTGATTCGAATAAACGAGTTGACTCTTTATTACTCCAACTAAAAAAACTAGTTGGAAACTGGACTTTGGATATATATGGATCAACTGGAAGGAAAGAAAAAGACCAGAAGTTTATACAAAAAATAATGAATATGGGGTTAGGGGATAAAGTTGTTTTCCATGGTTGGAAAGAGAATGCTTGGGCTGAAATTCAATCAGCAGGTGTTTTATTACTCAACTCAAAAAGAGAAGCTTTTGGTTTAGTAATAGTGGAAGCTATGCAACGGGGTATTCCTGTTTTGGCAACTGCCACTCAAGGTGCAGTTGAATTAATTAAGCCAGGCACTAATGGTTGGATATACGCTATTGATGATGAAGCTGCAGGCGTAGAGGTATTGGAAGGTATTTTGATGGGAAATATTCCATTACCAGAAGCTTTAGGTATTGTTGATAGTGTCAGTCAATATATTACCGTTAATTATATTGAGTGTTTTATGCAGGCGATTCAATCAGTGCTAAAAACTAAAAATTAGTTGGTTAAAAGGAATTATTTCAATATGAAAGTATCTATAATTGTCCCTATTTATAAAGTTCAGGAAGAGATAGAAAGATGTTTGTTATCTGTTATTAGTCAAGATTATCAGGATATTGAATTAGTATTGGTTAACGATTGCACGCCTGATCAGAGTTTCTTTATAGCCAAAGAATATATTAAAAATTCAGCGTTTAGAAGTGAAGTTACATATATTGAGCATGAGAAAAATAGGGGACTTTCCGAGGCTAGGAATAGTGGGTTGAGAGCGGCGAGAGGAGATTATGTATTCTTTTTAGATAGTGATGATCAGATTGCACATAAACAATCAATCTCTGATTTAATTAGTGGGCTGAAAGATATTGAGATGCCAGATTTAGTTGTAGGTGGATCTCAACGTATAGTTGACAATATCGTGACGAAGGAAAGGGTATTAGATGGGCATTGTTTCTTACGAAATACAGATATTTTTTCCACATATTCCTCTGGAAAGCTACCTACCACTGCTTGGGGACGATTGATAAATAGAGCATTTATATTAAGAGAAAGGTTGTTTTTTGAGCCCAATATTTATTATGAAGATGATTTGTGGTCGTATTTTGTTTATAGAAAAGCTCAGACTCTTATAACCATAAATAAGATCGTGTATAGTTATCACGAGCGGGCTGAGTCAATAACAACTTCTTCATTGACTAAAAAAAATATAGATGATTTATATCATGTTATATCTGTTATTTATGGGCTTTATTCTCCTCAAGATTCACAATCAGCTTTAATCATAGAGAGATTAAGGAGATCACTTTTAAAGTATTTGTTTACTTTTAAAGATCCATTAACTATTGATAAGTATTTAAGAGAATTAACCTTAATAAGGCTACCTTTATTAGCAACTTATAAATTAAAATTCATTGAGCAAAATTTAATATTAAGATTACCTCATAAATGGAGTTATGCTTATTTTAAATATAAATGGGGATGACTTGTTTTTTAATTAACTGAGTTAAAAAATATTTCAAATTATAGAATTAAGGAATTAGTTACTGACTATGTATCTTCCCAAGCATAAAACAGGTTCGATTTTTATAGTAGGAAATAGTGAGGAAAAACATGATATTTCACACTTTATCAAGGAAGAGGATGTTGTAGTAAGATTTAACTTACCGAATATAACATCCTCATTAATCGCAGATATTCTATTTATTGCTAATTCATCAGACATGGTATCAGGCAATAATTATATTAGTGCTTTCTGTTTGAAAGAAAACACTATTGTTATATGGCGATATTCTGTTTCTGATATGATTTTTTCACGATATCAGCCAGTTTCCTTATCTCGAAAATTAAAATATAGCTTTAGATTTCATTTGTTTAAAAAGAAAAATAGGCTTAATTCTTTTAGACAAGTATATTTTCCTAGGGATATGCAACAGATCTGTGAAGATATTCTCGGCAATATGGCTAGCACAGGTTTTTTAGCAGTTTACATGTTTGTTAATTTATACCCAAGTCGAAAGATTTACTTACATAACTTTACTTTTTCTGGATGGTCTGGACACAGTTGGAAAGCTGAAAAAAAATATATTGATGAGTTGGTAAACAGTAAGAAAATAAACTTGTTAGAATAGTAATTTCGTGAGTAGGCAAGGAGAATAGTATTATGTCAAAGGAAGTTATACGGGTATTTGTAGGGTGTGATCCTAATAATTGTGATTTAGAGCAGATGATGGTTCTTGAATATAGCATGAGAAAACATACCACTTCGCCTCTTGAAATCATATGGATGCAACTATCAAGTGATTCAAGTAGTTTTTGGTACTCTGATCCAGAGAATAATAAAGGTTGGAATACTACTTTATGGGTAACACCTTTTTCAGGATTCAGGTGGTCTATCCCTGCTTATTGTGGATATGAAGGTAGGGCTATATATATGGATGCGGATATGATAGTTCTGTCGGATATAAAAAATTTATGGGATCATCCTTTTAATGAGAATAGTATTATGGTTTCTAAAGGTGGAGACCAAGCGCATCGTACATGTGTTATGTTATGGGATTGTGCGAAGGCTAAAAATAAGTTGCCTAAATTGAATAAAATAAAATCAAAAGAAAAAAGTCATAAGCGATTAGGGAAGAAACTGCAAAAAAACCCTTTACTAATTACGCCGTTTAATGACAACTATAATAGTTTAGATGGGGAAAATCTTGCTATTGAAGAAATAAAGATTCTTCATTTTACGGATATCGATACCCAGTTTAGTCATAAATATTCAATTCCTCGTTTGAAAAAGGAAGGAAGTAAGCATTGGTATGAGGGAGAAGTAAATGAACATTGGAGAAAAGATCTAATAACATTGTTTGATAGATACTATAAAGAGGCTTTATCCGAAGGGTATTCTTTAGAAAATTACCGGAATATTGGATTTGGCTCAATTGATAAGAAAGATATGACAGACTATGTTGGTTCAAGACATTTACTCGCTAAAGATCAGAGTTGTGTTAAGCCAATAAAAAAAGATGCTCGATTTGCTAGTAAGCTAAAAAAATTTTTAAAAATAAATTGAAAGACTACTGATTTTGGTAAATACAATAAAAATTCTTTGGAGTATGAATAAATGCGGATCGGGTTTATTACATTAAAGCAACATACTAGAATGGCTGGAACAGAGCAGGTACTTACAACGCTAGTTAGTGAATTAGAAAAAAAAGATATTTGGACGAAAGGGTATTTTATTTATGAACCGGAAGATGAGATTTTTCTTCGGAGTTTTTCTAACTATTATAGTTCCTACATGCCAAGGATTCTTAGAAGAAAACATGTTTTAAGGCCTAGAGCTTTGTACAAAATAGTGCATAGAAAGGGTATTGAACGGCTTTTTCAAGAAATTGAAGAGGATAACTTAGATATTCTATTTGTACTTAAAATTGAAAAGGAGTTTTTGAAGAATTATTCTTTTTTTTCAAAATTAAAGCAGAAAAAACCTAATCTAAAACTCATTTCTTGGCCACATTGTAGCTTAGATAAGATGATTGATACAGAATCGAGCTTTCAAGAAAAACTACAAATTTTTGATGCGCATTTTGCGATTAGTGATGGAATAGCTGAACAGTTAGGAACTCGATTAAATCAAAAAAAGGTATTTACAGTATATAATCCTGTTGCAATCCCAAGATCATCTATTACGAGACAATATAATAAATTTATATTTATTGGAAGAATTGATAAAGATAAGCGTGTAGTAGAGTTAATTAATAGCCTAAAAAATTTAAAAAACGAAAATTGGACATTAGATATAATTGGTTCAACAGGTAATCGTGAAGATGACCTATTGTTTAATAGTTTCATTCATGATTCTGGTTTGGAAGATAAAATAATTTTCCATGGTTGGAAGGATGATCCATGGACAATGGTTAATTCCGCTGGGTTATTGTTATTGAATTCAACTACGGAAGGATTTGGGCTTGTCCTAGTTGAGGCTATGATGAGAGGTATACCATGTATTTCAACGGACTGCCCAATAGGGCCAGCTAGTATTATTAAAAATGATATAAATGGCTGGTTGGTTAATATGGATGATGATACTGAATTGATTGATATTCTAGATCGGATTCTTTCTAAAAAACTTATCTTACCTAGAGAAGACGGCATAAAAATTTCTGTGGATAAATTTTCTGTAGCTAGTGTTACAAGACGATTTCATGAGGGATTATGTGAGGTGCTAAAGTATTAATATGATCCTGCATTAAAAGCGCATTATTATATTTGGCAGATTCAAATACGAAGTGCGACAAGTACGTTTTTGACCAAATACTCATAAGGTGTTAAATATCCTAACACCTTTCTAGGTCTATTATTTAGTAGATCTTCCACATATTGAACTGCTTGCGTATCAAGGTTATCTAAACGTTGATTTTTTGGGAAAAATTGACGGATTAATCCATTCGTATTTTCATTGGTTCCTCGTTCCCAGGAATGATAAGGTCTTGCAAAATAGCTTGTTGCATCAAGTGTTTTCGAAATTTCTTCGTGAGAAGAAAACTCCTTTCCATTATCATAAGTTAGAGTCAGCACAAGGTGCTCTTTCAGAAGATTAATACTTGTTTCTGCGATAATTTTCGACTTTCTATTCGGAAGCGCACACATTTTTGTAAGTCTCGAGACTCGATCAACATAGGTCAACAAAACACCTTGATGATTTTTCCCGACAATGGTGTCTCCTTCCCAATCACCGATTCTTAAGCGCTTATCGACAACTTTCGGCCTTTCAGAAATGTCTTTTCGATTAGGGATTTTGCCACGACGATCATTTCCTTGTACGGAACGCTTTCGATATGTTTTTTGGTTTCTGAGAAAAGAATATAACTTCCCACCATTCTTTTTGTCTTTGTAAACATAGAGATAAATGGACTCTATCGACCCCACATCTTGCCATCCTCGCAATTTTAAACGCCCATGAATTTGCTCAGGGGAATAGTACTTTTGTAATAAATACTCTACATATTCCCAGAAAAAGTTCCGTAATCGCCCTTGATTGCTAGCTTTTCTGTCAATTGCTAAATTATTA